>NZ_JAEMSD010000515.1:0-2230 GCF_016462955.1 Bradyrhizobium sp.
CAACGATTTCGTCGGCGCGACCGAATCGGTCGAGGGCAAGCACGGCCTGCTCGCCGGCTATACCGACGACGCGCATCCGGACAAGGCGGTCGCCGAGCTCGGCAAGACCTACGAGACCATGAAGATCGGGGTGAAGCCGTATCCGAGCTGCCGCTACACCCATGCCGCGATCGACGCGCTGATCGCGATGCGGCGCGAGCACAATCTGACCCCTAGCCAGGTCAAGCGCGTGGAGATCGGTTTGCATCGCAACGGCATCACCCTGACCGGCGATGCCGCGACCAAGCGGCACCCGCGCTCGATCGTCGGCGGCCAGTTTTCGATGTTCTTCACCGGCGCGCTCGCGCTCGACCAGGGCTCGTTCGGCTGGGACGATTACAGCCGGCTCGGCGATGCCGCGATCGACGCGCTCGCCGACAAGTTCGACGTGGTGCAGGACGACCGCCTCGAGATCGGCCGCACCCACCCCTTTGGCGCGCGCGTGAGCATCACGACGGATGATGGCGTGCACGAGCGGCTCTACGCCGATCCATCCGGAGAACCGACCTCGTTCCCGGATACGCAGGCGATGCAACAGAAATTTCTGACGCTGGCCCGCCCCGTGCTGGACGCGCGCGCTGAAAAGTTTGCCGATGCGATCATGACGCTGGAGCGGTTCGACCGCGTGGCGCAGGCGACGGAATTGGGGCGGTAGGGCTCTCTCAGCGCGACCGCTGTACCCTCTCCCCTTGTGGGACCCCTTGTGGGAGAGGGTGGCTCGCCGCACAGCGGCGAGACGGGTGAGGGGTCTCTCTCCGCTCGCACTTCTCTCGCATTTGAGTCTGCGGAGGCATACCCCTCATCCGGCGCTTCGCGCCACCTTCTCCCACAAGGGGAGGAGGGAAGAGAGTGCGCCTCACACCATCGATCAATCCCCTCCCGCCAGTTTCCCCCTCTCGCGCGTGGCCGACACCACATCGCGCACGAGATCGAACACGCCGTCGGCTTGGGGCGGTGCGTTTGGCGAACGACCGAGGCGCACGATCACCAGCTGCTCCGACGGGATCACGATGGTGTACTGCCCGATCGTGCCCTTGGCGAAGAAGGCATCGCGCGGCCAGCCGTGCTCCACGCGAAAATTTGCGCCGAAGCTGTCGCCCTGGTTGGTCCAGAAGCCGGCGCCGATGCCGACCCATGCATTCGGCGTGGCGGTCGCCGAATAGTTCACCCAGCCTTCCGGCAGGATGCGCTTGCCGCCGGCGACGCCGTCATTGAGATAGAGCTGGCCGAAACGGGCCCAGTCGCGCGCTGAGGCGAGCATCTCGGTCGACCCTTCGATCGTGCCCGAGCCATCGAGCTGAAGCACGACGTCGCGCATGCCGAGCGGGGCGAACAATTCGCGGCGCGCGAAGCGTAGCGCGTCTTCCGGCGTGCCGCCGGCCGCACCGCGGATCAGATGCGACAGAATGAGGATGTTGCCGTCGTGATAATTCCACACCGTGCCGGGCGCGGTCTCCAGCGGAATCGTCTCGGCATAGGCCGCCATGTCGGACTCGACGAACTTCATCCGGTTGACCGGCTCGAAGGCGGAGAGAAGCGAAGCCTGCAACGAGCTGCCGAGCGCTAGGCCCGCGGTGTGGCGCAGCAGCTGGTCGACGGTGATGACGTGGCGGGGATCACCGGGGTCCTTCCAGGCCGCGACCGGCGCAGGACCTTCGAGCTTCAGCTTGCCCTGGCGCACCAGAACGCCGATTAGTGCGGAGACCACAGATTTTGTCATGGAGAAGCCGAGCAGCGGCGTTTGCGGACCGATGCCGTCCGCATAGCGCTCCGCGATGACGCGGCCCCGCTTCATCACGACCACCGCGCGGGTATGCCGGTAAGGCGGCTGCACAGGCTCGGCGAAGGCGCGCTCGATCGCGGCGGCAAGCGACGGGCTTTGCGGCGGCACGATTCCGGGGCCGGCGATCTCAGGCAGCAGCGCGGGCTGCTTGTCGGTCGCGGGCGGCTCGACGACGGCGATTCCCACGCCATGGTCGAGCGTGCAGCCGAGCCCCTCGCGATAGACGGCACGGCTGCGTCCGAGGCCGAACAGCGTCACCGTGACGTCCTTGCGGATCCGATCGACCTGGTAGTCCATCGCCCAGGCGATCAGGCCGGTCCCGGGCATGGCATCAGTGGTCTCGTTAAAGGTGCGCTGCGGGTCGAGGCCGGAGACAAACGTCTCGGAGCACAGGATGTCGGCGACGAA
>NZ_JAEMSD010000515.1:2240-4746 GCF_016462955.1 Bradyrhizobium sp.
ACCTTCGGGACGTCGTGGGCTCGCGCTGCGCCGAGCGCGAGGCCGGCACAGGCTATGGCGGTGGTGACGAGGATGATCTTGCGGCGGCGGATCACGGGCTTTCTCCGGCTTCGGGCGAATGCGGGAGAGCAGGCAGGATGCAGCCGATATGCGCTCGCCGGATTTGAAAGACGACCTCGTCGAAAATTGTCGAGGCTGGTAGATTTCGGAATTCTTATGTGATTTCAAAGACCTGAGGATCTAGGCCCCGACAGCCTTCAGCCGCCGGTACTCCGTCGGCGTGACGCCCGTCACGGCCTTGAACGCGCGGTTGAACGGCCCCAACGACTGGAAGCCGGCGTCCATCGCGATGGTGATGACGGGGACCTCGGCCTGGGCCGGATCGGCCAGCGCGGCCTTGGCCTCCTCGATCCGGTGATTGTTCAGGAACACATTGAAATTGCGATAGCCGAGGCGCTGGTTGATCAACCGGCGCAGCCGGTACTCGGGAATTTTGAGCCGCCCCGCCAGCACGCCGATGGTGATGTTTTCGTGGCGATAGATCCGCTCGTCCGCCATCAGGCGCATCAGGGCGTGAATGAGTTTCTGGTCGGCGGATTCATCGACCGCCGCAGGCTGCGTCAGAATTGCCGGCGTCGCCGCCGGGGCCGGAAACAAATCCGCACCATCGACGCGCATCATCGCATAGGTGATGATCGCGACGACGCAGGCGAGCACACCGGTATTGACGGTGTTGGCGACGTCGCCGGCACTGCCGCCGATCGCGATCTGAAGCAGCGCGCTCAGCCCGCCATAGATCGCCGACGTGCAGACGATGAAGACCCGAACGCGCCGCCGCCGCTCCACCAGATCGGCCGGCCACGAGGCGATTGTCTGCCCGATCGCAAGCGCGATGAATCCGAGCACGATCAGGTTCACCACGGTCACGGAGAACCGCGCGTTGCCGCCTGGTGCAATCCAGACGCACCCCGCAAAGCTGAACGCCGTCACCAGCCCCCAGATCAGCCCGTGCCACCAGCGCACGCGAAACTCGTCGTCGAACAGCGCGCGCGTGAACAGCCAGAACACGACGATGTTTCCGGTCGACACTGCGATCAGCGGTGCGTGCCAGGCCGGAACGAGCGGCGAGACGCCGATCGAATAGCTCGCCGCATGCGCCGCCGACCCCAGCGCGAAGGCCGCGCCGAGGCGGGCGGCGAGCACATGACGGAACTGGGAGAAAAGCGCGGCCGCGAGCACGAGCAGCAGCGCGACGCTGGCAGCGCGGCAGGCGAGCTCGGTTGCGGCAAGGGTCATCGGTTGGGACGAACGGTCGCGGTTGAATGCAGCCGACCATCGTTCGTTGCGCTCGTTTTTTCAAGGCCGTCGGCATGCAAGGGCTAGCGACACCCACCGCTGTCATCGCACGACTTGACCGGGCGATCCAGTATTCCGAGGCGGCAGAGGTTGAACCGATGGGCCGCAGCGTACTGGATTCCCCGCCTCCGCGGGCAGGGCAATCGCATATGGGAGTAATCTCGCCTGAGGCCATCCTTCGAGACGCCCGCCGTTGGCGGGCCCTCAGGATGAGGATCGAGTGTGTCGCGCTGGTTTCAACGGGCACCGTTGTCGCTTAGCCTCACCCTGAGGGACCGCCACCGGGTCCGCGCAAAGCGCGGCCCGATGACAGGCTCCGCGGTCGTCTCGAAGGGCGAGGCGCGCGCTCAGGTCTATCAAAGACCCAAATGCGATTGCCCCGCCTTCGCGGGGAATGACAGCGGAGTGTATGTGGGCACGGGCTCCGTCGCGACGTCGATGCGAAAATCTGTTATCGTCGCGTCCAACAAATCCAACAAGGAGTCCCCCATGAGCTGGCAGCCCTCGAACGATCCCGTGCTCGGCGATCCCATGTCCTGCGATGCGCTCGATCTCGTCATCGTGCCGCGGACGCGCGATCTCGGCGACGGGTTCGCGGTGCGCCGCGCGCTGCCGTACGGCAAGCGGCAGATGGTCGGGCCGTTCATCTTCTTCGACCATTTCGGCCCGGTGCAGTTCGTCTCCGGCAAGGGCATGGACGTGCGGCCGCATCCGCATATCGGGCTTGCCACCGTCACCTATCTGTTCGACGGCGCGATCATGCATCGCGACAGCGAGGGTAACGTCCAGGAGATCGCGCCGGGCGCGATGAACCTGATGACGGCCGGGCGCGGCATTGCGCATTCCGAGCGCACGCCGGATGCGCAGCGCGCCTCGGGGCAGAAGATGCTGGGCCTGCAGAGCTGGATCGCGCTGCCGGCCGGCTCCGAGGAGATCGCGCCGTCGTTCCAGCATTATGCGGCGGGCGACTTGCCGATGATCTCTGAGCGCGATTTCACCGCCCGGGTGATCGCGGGATCCTCGTTCGGCATCACATCGCCGGTCTCGATGGTCTCTCCCTGGTTCTACGCCGAAGTCACGGCGGTCGCGGGCGCGAGCGTGCCGCTCGACCCCGACCACGAGGAACGCGCGATCTACGTGGTGGAGGGAG
>NZ_JAEMSD010000082.1 GCF_016462955.1 Bradyrhizobium sp.
CCGCTATTACGGCAGTTCGGCCGAGAACGGCGGCGAGCGGATCGTCGAGAGCCGGCGCGGCAAACGGCGACGCGTGCTTGGCATCTTCGGCTTCTGAAACCTACCGAGACCGGCGTTCGAATGGACGTCCTGCAAATATCGATCGCGGCGATGCCGCTCCTGCTCGCGCTGATGAGCCGGACCTGCAAGGCCATCGCGCCCTGTCTTCTGACGAGCCTCTTCACGGTGCTGCTTGGCGGGGAGCCGCACCGGGCGGTCACGGCCTGGTGCGTCGGCATGCTGATCGCCGCCGTCGCGCTGCGCGAGCGGCTTCGTGCGAGCTGAACCGGCGATCCCCTCAAGAAACCTTGGAGAGAGAAACTCGAAAAAAAGGCGCGGCGGGGAAGCCCCCGTCGCGCCCGATTTCTTGCTCGCTGGTCCAGGGCTGAGAGCGCCCCGATGCCAAGCCCTTATTCAAAGCTCAGCGGGCGATCCCAGCGAGGTGACAGCGCTTGGTAAAAGACACTGGATCACCTCCTTTCGTTGGTTTCAGAAGGCCTCAATATAGGTGGCGATTGCATCGCTGTTAAGAGGGGCGGGGAGCTGGAGGAACCGGTGGCGGGTTCGCAAGGGGTGGAGGACGCCCCAAGGCGGCCTCCTGGGCAGTTGAGACCGCCGCCCGGCCGTGTTAGGGAGCCCGTAACGCGGGTGTAGCTCAATGGTAGAGCAGCAGCCTTCCAAGCTGAATACGAGGGTTCGATTCCCTTCACCCGCTCCAGAACCCAAAGCATGATCCGGAAAGCGCGACGCGGCGTTCCGGCAGGATCATGCGTCAACAACAAGCTGAAGCGCGATGACGAGTCGTTGTCGAAATCTCATCGGGCGTTAGTGCAGCGCGGCGCGGGTCAAGGCCAGGCTGGCCGCTTCCAGTGCCTCGTTGGCCGCTTGAAGTTTGTTGGCGCGATCGGCCTCGGGTAGATCGTACAGGTTATCGGGCAGGTCTTCGGGCAGCCTTGCGCTTCGGACGGCTGCCGCGATCGCCGAAAATTCCTGCATCGTCGTCGGGGCGCCGGCCGAAGCCTTGCGCTCCGTTTTGAGCGCCTGGCTCAGTCCTCCGCGCGCGGCGGCAATCAGGCGGCCGACCTTCGGGCTCGACGCCTTCCGCTCACGCTCCCACAGAATGGTTCCCACGTCGAACTTTTCGCCGGCGGCGAATTGGTGCTTGAACGAGGATTCCAGCTTCTGTCGCGCCGCCAGGTAGATTTTCGAAAGCTCGAACCGGTCACGTGCGACAAGGGCAGGGGAGGCGTAAATCTCCTGATGCAGCTTGATCATCAGATCGTCCGCGACGGGTGACCGCTGCCCCTGTGATTTGATGATCTCCTGCTCGATCTGCTCGTAGCGATTGTGAAAGGGCAGGTGCGAGACGAAGGCGAGGTCTTCGCTCGCCAGCGTCTCCAGATGGGCGAATTCCAGCAGCAGATAATCGACATTCTCCAACGGCTTTGCCCCGGCACCGTCGCCCTGGTAGACGATACCGTCCCGCACCGACAATGCACCGTTGATTCCTTCGCTGGACGCGGCGAGCAGATAATGACCGCTCTGGCGCAGCGGATCGCCGTCCAGCCTCGCGAACCTCGTTTCCACGCCACCGGAGCCCAGCAGGGTCTGCAGCTTGCCGGTGAGATCTCCAGCCATGCGCACGGGAGCCGCCACGCCTTCTCCGCCGACCGCCTTGGCCGCCTCCGCGGCGAAGCCGAGAAGTCCGCGTGCAACCGAATCGTCCTTGAAACGGCACAGCGAGGAATAGAGCGTCAGCCCTTGCCCGCGCACCGGCAAACGGCGCACCAGCTCCATGTCGTGGATGGCGAGATTACGACCAGCATCCCGCGGGGCGTTGGCGCCGAGCCCGCTCCGGATCATCTCCGCGCCGATGACAAAAGGCATCGTCCGGGCCGCATCGCCCAATCCCTCGCGCAGGAAGCACGTGCACATCGGCAAATAGTCGTTGAGAAGAGCACCCGCTTCGGCCAAGCGGAGCTCCCGAATGCGAATGGTGACGTAGCTGCGCTCGGGGATGAATGATTTTGCAGCCGGCTCGTCCGGCGCCGCGACACGCGTATAGATCTGGCGGAGGCGCGGCCGCGTCTGGAATCCGTCCCAGGTGCCGCTGATCCACTCAGCAATGCCCTTCAAAGCGGTCATGCCGTCCTCCTTGCGATATCAGTCTGCGGCCAGCGCGACGGCGCTGACCCAGGCAGGGTCCTCGGGCAGCTGTGCCCTCTGGCAACCGGCCCTGTAGGCGCCGGCCACCGACTTCCGCTCGCGCAGATGCGCGTCGTAGAAGCCGCTGACGAACTCCGGGATGCGCTTTGCCACGACCTTCCAGCGGAAGCCGACCAGGCTGCAACCCTTCGCCAGATGCAGGTGCTCCGCGGAAGAGATCGAAGCGGTCTGGCATGCGGCGAGAAACACGACCCGGACACTCTCGGGCAGCCATTCGGCGAGTTCTCTGACCTCCAGCAGGTCGACTTCCCCGGCGCCCTCACCGGGCCGGGCCGGAGCGGGCGGCAATATCAACCGCGTCTCGGACTGATGCTGGCTGATCCCGTGGCCGGCAAAGTGCAGGATGTCGACAGGTTTGTCGCCGTCCACCGGCCGGCAGAGCCGGGACTGCAGCGCGTCCCGGAAGCTTCTTGCCTTCTTGAGGCCGCGCGCTTCGCAGCACTCGTTGAAGTCTTCGAGCGTCAGCTGCTCCAGCGTGCAGAGGCCGTCGTCGCGGAGGTCTTCCAGACGTTCTCGCTGCGCGTCCGTACTGTTCCGAATAGAGGGCAGCGACCGCAACGAGATGCCCTCCTTGCCCAAAATGGAGAACTCGCCCTCGGCCGCCCCGGCATCCACGAACAGGATATGCGGACGATGATCGCTGTTCGCAGGACGCCTCTTGATGTTCGAGGCGCTGCGAGCCATGGGACGAAGATTGCAGAGGAAACCATCAGGCCGGTCGTTGGCGACGAGTGCGATGAGTTCGAGCGGCAAGGCGAAGCGCCGCTGAAACTGCATCCGCTCCATGTCGAAGCGGAATTCGACAGACTCGTTTGGATCGTTGCTGATAAGCGCCTTGCCGATCGGGCCGAACAGCGCATTGAAGGCGCTGTAGCCGCTCGACTTGTAATTCCGCCATGTTTGACGAAGGTCGCCGACCTCGGAAGGCTCGAGGTCAACCGTAGCCAAGTCATCAAGTGTGGATTTTGATTCCGCGTCGGTGAGCAGGGGACGATCGCGGATCACTGAAATGCCGTTCTCTTCGACACTTAGCGTCACGACGTCGCCCGTGAAGCTGACGATCGCCCTGAAATTGCGTGCCTTGGGCGCAGCAGAAGCAATCGTCAAAGCCCGGTTCAACCGTTCCTCCGGATCGAGTCCGCCGTTCGTCTGCGCGCAAGTGTCCCATGTCCAGACCCGTGGCTTGCGTACCGCCTCGACCTCGTACTCCGAGCCGGGCGCACGGAGCACGAGCACGGCGCCAAACTTCGGGTCCGCACCCGAGAAGCGCTCGAGGAAGCCCCGTATGCTGCTCTCCCCCTGCCGGCCTCCGCCGGTCTCGGGATCGATCAGCGCAACGTCAGGCAAATTCGTCTCGAGATACTGGGTCGCGACATCGACATTGGCGAGTGTCGTGAAGCTCGCTCCTCTGACGGTCTTCTGCACCATCAATTGCATGGTCGGATCGTTGCAGATGAACAAGACGTTCACGGCCGTGTCTCCGTGTCTTGTGCAAGCGGGACATGGAGCTGGAAGCCGGCTGCCGTACGCTCCAACCCGCCGCCATGGGCCAGCAAGACCGCGCGCGCGCTTCCCTGTGCGTCCGCGGCGGCTTCCAGCGCCTCGGCACGCACGACATCATCCGGCTCCGAGGACGGCTCGATCTCCGCTCCCGACAATTGGATCTCGGCTTGCGAACGGAGAGGGCGAAGCGTGATGGTGATCGGCCTCGTGTCCCGCGAGAGCATGTAGCCGAGCAAGGTCCGAAGAGCGTAGGCCAGCCGGCTCCGATCGCCGCTGACTTCGGCCTCGCCGGCAGCGTCCAGCCTCAACCGCTCGCGGTCCGTTTCTGGAAGTGCGTCGCGGAGTTCATCCAGCAATGCTTTGAGCGGTACGATGCGCTCCTCTCTCTTTGGATCGCGCCAGGCTCCTCTCGCCTCGGCGAGCCGCTCGAACGTGATGTCGGCTTTTGCAATGCCCTCGCGCACTTGCTTCGCCAACGGTGCAACCGCCTCCTCGAGGGAGCCGCGGCCGAGTTGCTTGGCCAGCGTGGCCGCCAGCAACAGCGGCGCACGCACCTGCCGGGCGACTTCTTGTACCGTCTCCGCAATATAGCGCGTGTCGACGTTGTAGACCTGTCGATCTGCGCCGCTGAGCAGCCAGATGATGTCGGACGTCCTGGTCATGTCCTCGAGCCGCCGGACATGCGTCTCGACGCCCCTGCCGCCCTTCGGTCCGATGCTGAGCGTTGCCTCCGTCTGGTGGGCGCCGGGAAGTTCGGCCTCGTTCGGTCCATGCACGAACTCGATGAGGCGATGCTCTCCCTTGTCGAAATACAGCGGCGGGAGGCCGAGAAGCTCGCGCGCTCGCGGGTTGGCGCGCAGGATCACCCCCGCGTCGTCGGTGATCAGAACGGCTTTGTCGATCAGGTCGATCAGGCGTTCGTTCAGCTTGTATTCGCGGAGCTGCGAAATGCGCGCGGCCAGGCCTTTGACCAGGGGAGCAATATGGTCCCCGTCCTCTTCAATGAATGCGTTGGGCTGGCGGGAGACCGTATCCAGCACCCAGCGTGTGCGGCCGTTGATGGTGATGGCGATGGTCAGCGCCGAGCGCGGCTTCGCGCCGACCGAACGGAACCAGTGCGGCGGTCGTCCATCCCCGTCGAGCTTGGTGACATCGCTCGCGACGAGCACGCCGCTTTCGCCGCGGCGTGCGCTGCGAATGGCGGCGCCGAGCATTCCCGATTCGCGCGCACGGGCCTCATCGAACGGCTCGCCCGGACGGGGATCGTACAGCGGCTGTGTATAGTCCTTCGGGATCGCCAGGGGATGTGGGGCGCCATTCTCGGTCTCCGGAAACTGGGCGAAAAGCTGCAGCTCTTCCGCACCGGCATGCGGACCCGCCCCGCGCGAGCGCATCGTCTCCGTCCCGTCCGGATGATGCGTGATGAAGGCCGCTGCATGGTCCCACCCGAAATGCCTGACCAGCTCGCGCAGCAATGTGAGCACCGCATCGGGCACCGTTTCCGCAGCCTCGATGTTGGCGACGAGGGCCCTTTGCTCGGCCTGGCCCTCGCGTCTGGCGCGCCGGAGCATCATGAGCAGAAGCGTGTCGAGGCCGAGGCGGTCGAGCACGGCGAGCGGATCGCGCGGCAACTCCTCTTCGTCGTCGCAGTCGGATCCCGCCGGTGCTGCCCTGCTCGACACCTCGAAGCGCCTTGGCTGCGTCGAAGCCAAGGTCAGGACGGCCTCGGTGCGGCCATTCGGCCGAATGGGGACGATGGCAAAGGACTCCAGCGCCTTGCCGCCCGGCCGCACCTCACGCAGCAGGTTCAACAATGGTTCGTCCTGACGATCGGGATTTGCCTGCATCCAGCGCGTAAGCTCTTCGCGATAGGGGCCGGCGTCGAACTGCGCGAGCTCCTCCTTCGACATGCGCCACCACATGCGTGGCCATGGTTTTGAGGGCTCCGGGTGCATCAGCGTGGGGCGTATCCATTGCGAGCTGTCGGAGACTTCGCTGACGATCGCCAGGTCATGCGGCAGGACCTCCCGCAACAAGTCGAGCATTCGGCGGGTTCGATCTCGCCAGGTCGGGCTGCGCGCGCCATCGGGTTTCGGGGTCGATTCACCCTTCGCCGTTTCAAGCGCCGCTTCCCGCAATGCGACGCGCAACGCATTGATGATGCCTTCGCGGATCACGATCTGCACGCCGCGCAAGGTGCTGCCCTCCAGGAATTCCGGGAGCAATGTCAGTCGCGGCTCCGAATGCACCTTGTGGGAGCCGATGAGCACGGCCGCGCCTTCTGTAAGCCTGACGGAGCGCGACGTCCGGGTGTCCAGCACTTCGCCCAGCTTGATGAGGAATTCGTCTCGGAACTCCCTGGGCAGCAGATCCACGAAGCGCTGTCCGACCAGGTCTTTCCTGTTCCAGAGGCGGAGCGCCGCAGCGTTGGCGAAATCGACCCGACCGTCGAGCCCAAGGCGGACGACGCCGTAAGGTGTCTGCTCGAATTTCTGCCTCTCCGCGGCTTGCAGTGCATCGAGGCTGACGATCAACAGCAGCAATCCATCTGCCCGTCGCACCGGCTGCACCAGGACGAGTGTTGGCGTGGGCGCGGTATGGAGCAGAGCGGGCAACGGCTTCGGTCGATCGGACTGGGCCGCCTCCATCAACGCCTTGAACGGAATCGAGAGCAGGGTCTCGAGCGGTGCACCTGGCCCGACGGCGGTTGCGAAATCGTATGGCGACAGATCGGCGTCACCAACTCGTCCATCGTGTCCGAGCAAAACAAAGGGCAGCGGGATGGCGCTTGGCGCAGCATGACGGGCACCCGTGAGAGCCCGCGGGTCATCCGTGGCGCTGGTTGGATCGGCCGTCGTGGACGTGGACATGAGCGTGCCTCCGTCTTTGTCGGACCGATCAGCTCGCGTTTCACGAGCTCACGGTCGGAACCGTGACGCGGAACCCACCGCTCCCGACATGTTCAGAATACAGCAGCTCCCGGGGCGACGATGTGAAGTGCTTCACACGCTCGGCGTGCAAAGGTGCCGCTGCGTCAGCGCGATTGTCGACGCACGCCGTCGCGGCAGCGGCGTCGCAATAGGTAGGTCAGCATGACTTATTCAACGTCGAGCCGATGCGGACGAGGTGCTGAAGAGATGACGTCCCGGTGAACGAGAGTGAGCCGCGCTGCTGTCGCAGCTTCCGATGCCCGCTAGCTCGGGTTTTGATTCTGAAAAATCCGGGAAATGGCGATCACCCCTTCGGGCCGCGCGTCCGCATTCTCACCGGCAGGAGCCTTGGGGCGCGCCTGGTGCATCGTCGCTCCAACAACGCCTGGCTGATCGGGTGCCTGGTTCGGGACATCGCGAATTTCCGGGTCCGTTACGACGAACGTGGTCTGGACAAACGGGGTCTGCATGAATCTCCTCCCAGTTTTCGATGTTTCACGGATGCTGTGGCAAGCAGCATGACCGCCAGGTGGATGCGCAGCTAACAATCCTTCATCTTTTGGGCCGCCATCTAGCTTGGTGTCGCGCCGTGCGCCGCCGGTTCAACGGCTCGTCCCCAAACGAGAGGCAGTAACGCGTTCTTGTAGTGCGCCCGGAATGCTGCAGAAGTCGAGGAACCATCGTCTCGAGCGGGAGTTCGCCGATGGGGGAGAGACATTCCGGCAAGAGGCTAATCGTGCAAGACGACATGCGCGTGCATTCCACCGCGCAAATCGCGGGTCATCCCATTCATCCGATGCTGGTGCCGATCCCGATCACGTGCTTTGTCGGGGCGTTGCTCACCGACATCGCCTATGTCGCCAGCGCCGAGATCATGTGGGCGAATTTTTCCGCCTGGCTGCTGCTTGTCGGCGTCATCTTCGGCGTTCTGGCGGCCATTGCCGGCCTGACCGACTTCCTCGGCAACCGGCTGGTGCGGGCGCAGCCGCCGGCCTGGCCGCATTTGATCGGCAATGCCGTGGTGCTGATCCTTTCGATCGTCAATCTGATGATCCACATGCGCGACGGCTGGACCTCGGTGTGGCCGAGCGGGCTTGCCTTGTCCGCGATCACCGTGCTGATCCTTCCGGTCACGGGCTGGCTCGGCTGGGCCCTGGTCTATCGCCACGGCGTAGGAGTTGCGCGATGAAGTTTTCGGTTGTCCGCGCGCTGCTATGCTGTTCGCTGCTGTCACTGGCCGGATGCAACGACGGCAGCGGCGATCCCAATGCTCAAGTTGGCCCCAATCCGACGCTGCCTGAGATCCGGCAATATCTGCTGCCGCCGATCCACATTGCCCGCATCGTCGGCTGGAAGAAGGACGAGACACCGACGGTTGCGCAGGGCCTGCAGGCCAAGGCCTTCGCCACGGGCTTGCAGCACCCGCGCTCGCTCTACGTGCTCCCGAACGGCGACGTGCTGGTGGTGGAATCCAAGGCGCCGAAGCGCGCGCCGGTCAACCGGCCCAAGGAGATCGTGATGGGCTTCATCATGTCCTTGTCGACGTCGGGCGGCGGCGATACCGGGCCGGGAAATCGCATCACGCTCTTGCGCGACAGCAACGGCGACGGCGTGCCGGAAACGCAGAGCGTCTTTCTCGACCATCTCAACTCGCCGTTCGGCGTCGCGCTGGTCGGCAACGAGCTCTACGTCGCCAACGCCGATGCAATCATCAGATATCCCTACACCGAAGGGGATACCAAGATCACCGCGCCGGGTACGGTGCTGACGCCGCTGCCGGGCGGTCCGATCAACCATCACTGGACCAAGAGCCTGGTCGCCAGCCCCGACGGCTCGAAGCTCTATGCCGGCGTCGGCTCCAACAGCAACGTCGCCGAGAGGGGCATGGAGGCCGAGCACAATCGCGCCGCCATCCTCGAGGTCGACCGCGCCAGCGGGCGCTGGCGCGTGTTCGCAAGCGGCCTGCGCAATCCCAACGGGCTCAGCTTCGAGCCGCAGACCGGGGCGCTATGGACCGTCGTCAACGAGCGCGACGAACTCGGGCCCGATCTCGTCCCGGACTACATGACCTCGGTCAAGGATGGCGGCTTCTACGGCTGGCCCTACAGCTATTTCGGCCAGCACGTCGATCCCCGGGTCAAGCCCGAGCGGCCGGATCTGGTCGCCAAGGCGATCGTGCCGGATTACGCGCTGGGCTCGCATGTCGCTCCGCTCGGGATGGTGTTCAACACCGGCGCCGGCCTGCCGGCCGCCTACCGGGGCGGCGCCTTCGTCGGCGAGCACGGCAGCTGGAACCGGGATGTGCTCAACGGCTACAAGGTCGTGTTCGTGCCGTTCACGGACGGTAAGCCGAGCGGTCCGCCGCAGGACGTCGTCACCGGTTTCCTCGACGGCGACAACCAGGCGCGCGGCCGTCCCGTCGGTGTCGCCATCGACAAGGCCGGCGCGATTCTGGTCGCCGACGACAGCGGCAACACGGTGTGGCGCGTCACCGCCGCGCACCCGCAGCTGACGCAACATTAAGCGCGCAGGCGCGTTGTCGGGCAGATCTTCTTCTGAACCTGAGCCAGGAGCTGGACAATGGGCCTTGCGCAATATGCCATCGTGCCGGTGCGCGACGAATGGGGCGTGCTGCATGATGGCGACGTCAAGAACACCTACGCCACCAAGGAAGCCGCGTTCGAATCCGCCGTAGCAGCCGCATCGCTGGCGTTGCGCGAGGGACATGAAATCCATGTCACCGTGCCCGGCCGCGAGGCGGGAGGCAATGCGCTCGGCGTCAAGGACAACGCTTGAGACGAGGAAGCCACATGACCAAGCCCCGTGAGCCCAACGGCGTCGAGCCGCCTCGCTCCGAGGACGACATCCAGCGCAACCAGCTCGGTCCACGCGGCGTGCCCGGTGCGCCCGATCCGGCCAAGATGACGCCCCAGCGCGACAAGAAAATGCCGAAGCACGTCGACCCCGGCCACGCCGCGTGATGCAACTTTGCTCTGCGGCCAGTGCCGCGCTGCTATTCGGAACCGGCATTCCCGCGACATCGGTCCGCAGGTAAGACGAGCTGCGCCGGCGCAATCTGCGCCTGCCGGGGCAGGCGACGTTTGGAATGCAGTTCTTGAAATCTGACCGCAGGCTGCTCGGCGTCCTGCTGGTGCTCGCCATCACCCAACTCGTTGGATGGGGGACGATCGGCCTTCCGGCGATTGTCGGCCGTGACATTGCGGCGGATCTGGGCATGAGCCTGCCGGCGGTGTTCGCCGGCACGTCGGTTCTTTATGTCACCATGGGACTGAGCGCGCCCTGGCTTGCCAAGGCCTTTGCACGGCACGGCGCGCGGACGGTCATGATGGTCGGCACGGTCGTCACCGCGCCGGGCTTCGTCCTGCTGTTCTTCGCGCGCGAGCCGGTGCTCTACTTCGCGGCCTGGGTCGTCTTCGGCCTGGCCGGCAGCGCCACGCTGTCGACGGGCGCCTACATCATGCTGAACGAGGTTGCCGGGCGGCAGGCCAGGAGCGCGATCGGCGCGCTCATGCTGGTGACGGGGTTGTCGAGCAGCATCTTCTGGCCGACCACCTCCTTCCTGAGCGGTCATCTCGGCTGGCGCGGAACGTGCCTCGTCTACGCCGCGATGATGCTGCTCGTATCGCTTCCGCTCTATGCCTTTGTGGCGCCGCGCCGCAGAGCTGGGCAAGGCGATGCTGCCGAGCCGGCCAGACCTTCGCCGCCGCCCGCGATTCCAAGGAGCACGTTCGGCCTCGTCGTCGCCGCGATCACGCTGAATGCCTTCGTCACCTTCGGCCTCAGCGCCGTGTTCGTTGAATTGCTGCGGACGGAGGGGCTGACGCCGGCGCAGGCGATCGCGTTCGGCTCTATGCTCGGCGTGATCCAGGTCAGTGCCCGCGGGCTGGATTTCCTCGGCGGCGGGCGCTGGGACGGGATCACGACCGGTCTCGTCGCCAGTATGGCGCTGCCGGTGGCGATGCTGCTGATGATGCTGAGCGAGGGCGCCACCTGGGCGGTCGCCGTCTTCATCCTGCTCTATGGCGCCGGCAGCGGCGCCATGGCGGTCGCGCGCGCCACCATCCCGCTCGTGTTCTACGACCAGGCCGAGTTCGCGAAGGCGATGTCGATGATTGCCCTGCCGCTCAATCTCGCCTCCGCGCTGTCGCCACCATTGCTGGCCGGCCTGCTCACCCGGTTCGGCGGGCGCGGCGCGCTCGGTCTCACTTTCGTCTGCTCCTGTGCTGCCGTGCTGATCCTGGTCCTGCTCGCCCGCCGCCGGCCGCAGGCGGCTGCGGTGGCCGGAACGTGAGCCCGCAGGGCAATACCGCGCGACGGGAATTTGCGGACCGGAAGCTCGCTGTCCGGCGGGAGATGGCCGTATGTCGCCAGCGCAGTGCTCACCGCGCGAAAATGGTGTATCCGCAGGAAGCGCGGTCCGCGATCTTGCCGTCGCGCCAAAATCAGCTCCAAGACAGCTCCAAGACAGCTAAAAGTGCAAATCAAGACCAGTTCCCGGAGGAAATCGAAATGTCGGCCCTGCCGCTTTCAGGCATCAAGATCCTTGACCTCACCCGCGTGCTTGCCGGGCCCCTGTCGGCCCAGATGCTCGGCGATCTCGGCGCGGAGGTGATCAAGATCGAGCGGCCGGGCACCGGCGACGATGCGCGCGCCTTCGGTCCGCCCTACCTGAACGACCCCGAGGGCAAGGCCAACAACAACAATTCGTTCTATCTCTGCGCCAACCGCAACAAGAAGTCCGTCACGGTCAACATCGCCAAGCCGGAAGGGCAGGCGATCGTCCGCGAGCTCGCCAAGGATGCCGACGTGTTCATGGAGAACTACAAGGTCGGCGATCTCAAGCGCTACGGCCTCGACTACGAGACCATCAAGGCGATCAATCCCGGCATCATCTATTGCTCGGTGACCGGCTTCGGCCAGACCGGGCCCTATGCGCCGCGCG
The DNA here is from genome assembly GCF_016462955.1 of Bradyrhizobium sp. Taxonomy (GTDB): domain Bacteria; phylum Pseudomonadota; class Alphaproteobacteria; order Rhizobiales; family Xanthobacteraceae; genus Bradyrhizobium. The sequence goes on from NZ_JAEMSD010000082.1 coordinate 11,662, forward strand.
CCGGCTACGACGCGATCCTGCAGGCGATGGGCGGATTGATGAGCGTCACCGGCCATATCGACGGCGAGCCGGGTGAGGGCCCGATGAAGGTCGGCCCCTCCATCGTCGACTACATGACCGGCATGAACTCCTCGATCGGGATTCTCTCGGCGCTCTACCATCGCGATGCCAATGGCGGGCAGGGCCAGCACATCGACGTCTGCCTGTTCGATACCGTCATCGCGTCCCTGTCGCACTGGCTGCAGATCTATCTCGTCAACGGCAAGATGCCGCCGCGCCGCGGCACCTGGGGCAATGGCGGCATGCCGGCCGGCGTATTCCGCTGCGCCGACGGAGAGCTGATGCTGGTGGTCGGCAATGACGGCCAGTTCCAGCGCACCTGCGCCGTACTCGGCGAGCCCGAACTCGCGAACGATCCGCGCTTTCTCAAGAACAACGACCGCGTCGTGCACGGCAAGGAGATCATGGCGATCTTCGCCGGCCTGTTCCTGAAGCAGAAGGTGTCCTATTGGCTGGAGAAGCTGGAGGAGGCCGGCGTGCCGTCGGGCCCCATCAACAATTTCGAGCAGGTGTTTTCAGATCCGCACGTGCAGTCGCGCGGGATGCGGGTGAAGGTCGACCATCCCTTCGAACCCGATCTGTCGCTGGTCCGCAACGCGCTGACGCTCTCGGAGACGCCGATCAAGGACTATCGCGCTCCGCCGCTGCTGGGCGAGCACACCCAGGAGGTGCTCGGCGGCAAGCTCGGCTATGATGCCGAGAAGATCGCGGCCCTGAAGCAGCAGGGCATCATCTAGCACGCTCTGCCCCTCTCGCTTGAGAGGGGCCCCGTCGTGCAGAGCCGCGCGCCATGTCGGAGCTTGCCTGAAGCTTGCCCGCAATCCCCAGCTAATCCCGGTCCGTAATCGCACAGGCTTCCGCTTCGCGCGCGACTCTGATTCGATCTCTCCGCTTAAGTTCCGGGAGGGAAGCGAATGTCCTATACGATCGGATTCCAGGCCAAGGACCAGAAGGCCGTTCTGGCAACCGAGGCGGCCACCGCCAACCAGGCCGTCGCCATCATTGCCGCGTTGCGGCAGAGCGCCGACGAGATCAAGTTCATCCGCTCGCCGCAGGAAGGCGAAATGGGCATCGAGATGTTGCTGCTGCTCGCCAAGGAAGAGGCCGAGGAGATGCCGCAGCGGGCGTAGCCTGCCGCCGCAGCAGCCGCGCCATTCAGATCCCCGCGCAGGAGCGACTCGCTCCGGCACCGGGCTCATCGATCAGCGCGCGTCTCGCGCCAGGGCGCGCACCGGCGCCTTGCTCTCCGTCCGCCCCGCCGTCAGCGCCATCGTCGCCACGCTGACCACGCGCTCCACCACGTCCTCGACGTCGTCGAGGTCGCATTTGCCTTCCGACAGCTTCGTCAGACGCTCGCTCTCGCGGATGGTGTGATGCGCCATGGCGAGCGCGAAGTTGAGCCCCCAATAGATATCGACCTCGCTGCGGTCGGGCAGGGAGCGCCGCATCGCGCCGGCGAATTTCCGCAAATGGTCGATCTCGCGGTTCTTGATGCGGCGGATCGGCGGCACGGATTCGATCGAGGCGCGGATCATGAATCGTGCGGCGGTCGAGCGCTGGTTCTCCGGGCCCAGGCAGCCGCGCAGCGTCGGGCCGACCAGCGCGCGCAGGATCACCTCGATCGGCGCGCGGCCGCCGCCTTGCTCCTCCGCCGCCTTCAATTCGCGCAGGCGTTCGCGGTTGGTGGCGATCGAGCGCGTGACGAACAATTCCGCGATCAGTTCGTCCTTCGAGCCGAAATGATAGTTGACCGCGGCAAGGTTGACGCCGGCCTCCGCGACGATGTCGCGCAGCGTCACGTCGCCGAAGCCGCGATCGGCATAGAGCCGTTCGGCGGCGGCGAGAATGGCAGACCTCGTATGATCGCTGGCCATGACCTTGATCCCGTCATCCCGAGGCGACGCATTAGCGTCGAACCCGGAATCTCGCGCCACATTTCGAGATTCCGGGTTCAGCCCCGCGGGCTGGCCAGAAATGACGTCGTGAGCGAGGGAGTTGCAATTCAAACACTTGTATGAAACTATCGTTTGAAGGCCGGAGAAAGTCAATCCGCAATCGAGACTCGTTCGCAACGCGCGGGCTGGCCTCGGCAAGCCGCCAGGCCGGCGCATTCGCGCTTGCGGGTCGCGCAATGCGGGAGGACAGTCCGGCGCAAAACCAGATCGCAAAGAGAGACGAGGAGCGTCCCATGGACTTCGATATGTCGCCCAAGCAGAAGGAATGGCTCGACCGCGTGCGGTCCTTCATGGCCAAGCACGTGCGCCCGGCAGTGCCGATCTACGATCAGCAGGACCACAGCGGCGAGCGCTGGAAGGTGATCCCGGTGCTCGAGGACCTCAAGAAGAAGGCGAAGGCCGAGGGCCTTTGGAACATGTTCATGCCGCCGAACGAGCATGAGGATGACGAATTCCGCGGTGCGGGATTGACCAATCTCGAATACGCGCTGCTCTCCGAAGAGATGGGCCGGATCACCTGGGCCTCGGAGGTGTTCAACTGCTCCGCGCCTGATACCGGCAACATGGAAGTGTTCATGCGCTACGGCACCAAGGAGCAGAAGCGCAAATGGCTGCGTCCGCTAATGGACGGCGAGATCCGCTCGGCCTTCCTGATGACGGAACCGGCGGTGGCCTCGTCGGATGCCACCAACATCGAGACCCGCATCGAGCGCGACGGCGACCACTACGTCATCAACGGCCGCAAATGGTGGTCGTCCGGCGTCGGCGACCCCCGCTGCAAGATCGCGATCCTGATGGGCAAGACCGATTTCAAGGCGGCCAAGCACCAGCAGCAGTCGCAGATCCTGGTTCCGCTCGACACCCCAGGCATCAAGGTCGAGAAGATGCTGCCGGTGTTCGGCTTCGACGACGCCCCGCACGGCCATGCCCAGGTGCTGCTCGAGAACGTGCGCGTTCCGAAGGAGAACATCCTGCTCGGCGAAGGCCGCGGCTTCGAGATCGCACAGGGTCGCCTCGGTCCGGGCCGCATCCATCACTGCATGCGCACCATTGGCAAGGCCGAGGAGGCGCTGGAGAAAATGGTGAAGCGGCTCACCTCGCGCACCGCCTTCGGCAAGAAGATCGTCGAGCACAGCGTGTGGGAGCAGCGCATCGGCGAAGCCCGCACCAACATCGAGATGACGCGGCTGCTCTGCCTCAAGGCGGCCGACATGATGGACAAGGTTGGCAACAAGACCGCGCAGGCCGAGATCGCCATGATCAAGGTCGCCGCCCCCAACATGGCGCTGAAGATCATCGACGAGGCGATCCAGTCGTTCGGCGGCGCCGGGGTGTCGGACGAGGCAGGTCTTGCCAAGGATTATGCCCACATCCGCACGCTGCGTCTCGCTGACGGTCCGGACGAGGTGCATAACCGCGCCATTGCCAGACTTGAGGTTCGGAAGTATGCCAACTCTCCCAATCACTAAGCGGGGGAGCCCTGCGGCGCTCCCGACTTGAAGAAACGACAGGACATGATCCAATGGCGGTAACCGCTTGACGCAAGTGCGTCAGCGGTTACCGATTAGGATCATGTTCGGACTGAAGAGGGAGCGTCACCGTGGCTGACGGCGTCAGGAAAGACGAGGAGTTTTCGGGCACCAAGCCGGTCGAGGAGCGTCATCGCTTCGACGAGATGCGGCTTGAGGCGTGGATGCGCGAGAACGTCGAAGGCTTCGAAGGCCCGCTGGTCGTGCTCCAGTTCAAGGGCGGCCAGTCCAATCCGACCTACCGGCTGAATACGCCGAACCGTTCCTACGTGATGCGCAGGAAGCCCTTCGGCAAATTGCTGCCGTCGGCGCACGCGGTCGACCGCGAATATCGCGTGATCGCAGCCCTCGGAAAGCAGGGTTTTCCGGTCGCGCGCGCCTATGCGCTGTGTCAGGACGACAGTGTCATTGGCGCCGCCTTCTACATCATGTCGATGGAGGAGGGGCGCGTGTTCTGGGATCCGACGCTGCCGAGCCAGGCGCCGGACGATCGGCGCAAGATCTTCGCCAGCAAGATCGAGACGCTGGCCAAGCTCCACATGTACGATCCCGTTGCGATCGGACTCGGCGATTTCGGCAAGCCAGGAAACTACTTCGCGCGCCAGATCGACCGTTGGACCAAGCAGTATCGGGCCTCCGAAACCCAGCACATTCCCGAGTTCGAGAAGGTCGCCGAATGGCTGCCGCGGACCGTGCCGGAGCAGGCGCGCGTCTCGGTCGTCCATGGTGACTATCGCCTCGACAACATGATCTTCCACGCGACGGAGCCCCGCGTGCAGGCGGTGCTGGACTGGGAGCTGTCGACGCTTGGCGATCCCATGGCCGACTTCACCTATCTCCTGATGCAGTGGATCATGCCGGGCCTCGATGGCGCCGACCTCAAGGCGCTCAACATCCCGAGCCTGGAAGAGGCGGCGCAGATCTATTGCAACGTCACCAAGATGACGGTGCCTGATCTCAACTGGTACTTCGCCTACAATTTGTTCCGCCTCGCCGGCATCACCCAGGGCATCGCCGGCCGCGTCCGCGACGGCACCGCCGCCAACGCCAAGGCGCTCGAATCCGCCAAGCGCACCGTGCCGCTGTCGAAGGCCTCATGGGACTACGCGCAGAAGGCAGGCGCGGTGTAGCGAAAACGAAGGCGCGGCCGGTGGCCGCGCCTTTTTGCTTGCGCCACTCTCGTGTCCCGGACGCGCTGCAGCTTGCAACGCTGCTGCGCAGAGCCGGGACCCGGCAACTAGGGAGCTCCTGCTATCCCTTCACACAATGCGCGATCAGCCGCTCCACGAAGCCCGCGCATTTCTCCAACTCGGCCATCTCCACGAATTCGTCAGGCGTATGCGCCTGCGCAATCCCGCCCGGACCGATGACCACGGAGGGGACGTCGGCGATGTCGGCGAACAGGCTCGCCTCGGTGCCGAAGGCGACCTTGGCGTGGTCGTTGCGCCCGGCCAGGCTCTTGGCCAGCGTGACGATTGCAGCATCGGCGGCGGTGTCGAGCGCGGGGTAGTCGAGGATCTCCTCGAACGCGATGCCGCAATCGGCATTCTGCGCCTTCATCGCCGGCTCGAGCTCGGCCTTGGCCCAGGCGACGATCGCATCGGTCACCTCCCTGGACTCGGTGATGCCGATGCCGCGGCACTCGAATTCCACCGTGCAGGTGTCGGGGACGATGTTCAGCGCCGCGCCGCCATGCACGATGCTGGTCAGCAGCGTCGAGTGCGGGACGTCGTAGAGACTGCCGTGCTCGGCTTGGCCTGCGAGCTCGACCGCGCGGCGGCGGATTTCGACGATCAGCTCGGCGGCATATTCGATCGCATTGACGCCGTCCGGCGCGATCGAGGAATGACGCGCCAGCCCGCGGAAGGTCGCGCGCACGCCATGCTTGCCCTTGTGGCCGATGATGACCTGCATGGAGGTCGGCTCTCCGATGAAAGCACCGAGCGGCTTGACCTTCTTCTTCGCGACCTCGTGCAGCATCGGCCGCACGCCGACGCAGCCGATCTCCTCGTCATAGGAGATTGCCAGATGAATCGGCGTTTTGAGTCTTGCCTCCACCATCTCCGGCACCATGGCGAGGCACACCGCCACAAATCCCTTCATGTCGGTGGTGCCGCGCCCGTAGAGCTTGCCGTCGCGCTCCACCAGCTTGAACGGATCGTGGCTCCAGTCCTGGCCCACGACAGGCACCACGTCGGTATGGCCAGACAGAACGTAGCCGCCCCGGTCCTGCGGCCCGATCGTGACCCACAGCGAGGCCTTCTGGCCGGTCTCGTCGACGATGCGCTCGGCCTTGATGCCGAACGCGGCGAGGTAGCTTTCGATATGGGCAATGAGGGGCAAATTGGTGCGGTCGCTGACGGTGTCGAACGAGACGAGGTCGGCGAGCAGCTTGCGGATGCGGTCGGGTCTTGGGCTTGGCATTGTCACGTTCTGTTGGAGAGTAGGAAGGCTGAGGTGCCTGCAGGAACCATACCAACGGGGCGGCCGGTCGGGCAAATCAACACCGTAGCCGTCATTCCGGGGCGATGCGCAGCATCGCGCCCGGAATCCATCGGGCGGCGTCGCGCGCTGTCAAATGGATTCCGGGTTCGCGACTTCGTCGCGCCCCGGAATGACGAGGGGAGACCTACCAAAGCTTGCGTTGCCCGCGGGCAAAACACGCGAGCGCTGGGTCAATACGACCGGCTGAAAATATTCCGCTTTACCGAAATTCGGAAACGGCGTAGGTGTTGCGGCAACCCGGCCCAAGGAAGA
>NZ_JAEMSD010000083.1 GCF_016462955.1 Bradyrhizobium sp.
GCCGTCCGGTCTGGATCGCCCACATCACGCTGGTCAGCGTGACCACCGACGCGAACGTTCCGAGCAGCACCGCGACGGAGGCGGATTCGATCCAGGCCTCGTTCTGGCGGGCAATCACGAACACGTTCAGCGCCGGCGGCAGCGAGGCCATCAGCACGGCGGTCGCGGCCCAGGGCTGCGCGAACGGGCCGAACGCCAGCATCAGGCCGAATGCCATGAGCGGATGGATCAGCAGCTTGACCGCGATCACGGCAGGCACTTCCCACGGCACGCGGTCGAACGGGCGCAGCGCCACGGTCACGCCGAGCACGAACAGCGCGGTCGGAGCGGCGGCGTTCTGCAGGAAGGTGATGGTGCGGTCGAGCGCGACCGGCATCTCGATATGCAGCGCCGCGACCGCCGCGCCGAAGCAGGCGGACATGATCAGCGGATTGAGCACGATCTGCTTCAGCACCAGGCCGAAGGCGTGGACGAGCGAGGGATGGTCGCGGTCGGAGAGCTCGATCAGGAGCGGCACGATCGTGAACAGGAAGATGCTGTCGCAGCAGAAGATCAGCGCGGTCGGCGCCGCCGCCTTCGGACCCAACACCGCGAGCGCCAGCCCCGGCCCCATATAGCCGATATTGCCGTAGCCGCCGGAGAGGCCCGCGAGCGTCGCCTCGCGCAGCGTCAGCCGTCCCAGCAGCTTGCCGACCACGAGAGCCAAGGTGAATGCCGCCACCGTCGACAGCGTGGTCGCCACCAGGAACGGCGGGTTGTTCAATTCCGAGAACGGCGTCTTCGACATGATCGCAAACAGCAGCGCCGGCAGCGACACGTAGAGCAGGAAGAAGTTCATCCAGGCGAGGCCCGATTCCGGCAGAGACTTGGTCTTGCCGCACGCAAAACCGACGAAGATCAAGCCGAAATAAGGTAGAGCCAGATTGAGGATATCGACCATATGTGAAGTGTTTTCTGAAGATTTCGGAGCTATCCGCCGCGGAAACGAAGGTTAATTCCCGATAAGCCCACTAGCATCGGCCACAATCCTGGTCTATCGACGGAGAATGATCAAAGCGCGGACCGCCAAATTTCAGATCGGACAGGTCGTTCGCCACCGGATCTTCTCGTTCCGGGGGGTGATCTTCGACATCGATCCGGAATTCAACAACACCGAAGAGTGGTGGCTGTCGATCCCCGAGGAGGTGCGGCCGCACAAGGACCAGCCGTTCTATCACCTGCTCGCCGAGAACGCGGACTCCGAATACGTCGCCTACGTGTCCGAGCAGAATCTTCTGCCCGATGAGTCCGGCGAGCCGGTCCGCCATTCCCAGGTCGCCGAGATCTTCGTCAAGGACAAGGCCGGCGGCTACCGCCCGCGCAATCCCTCGCTGAACTAACCGTCGCGGCTTGCAACCGGCCAGCAAAAAAGGCGCTCGAACCGAGCGCCTTTTTCATGTCGCGGCTCCGGCCGATTACTTCTGACCAGCCGGAGGCGTGCCCTGCTGCTGCTCGAGCTTCTTGCGCTGCTCGTCGGCCTTCTTCTGAAGCTCTTCCTGGAGCTTCTTCTGGGTTTCCTCGAACACCTTCGGATCGGTCGGCGGACCGTCATAGGCCTTCTGGAATTCGCCGGCGAGCGGCAGCGGCAGGGTCAGCGGCGCGCCGTTGGCATTGATCGCCTGGACAACGAGATTCTGGCCCTTCTTCATGTTGTTGATGAGCTCGGGCGTCGCCTCGTAGTCGGACATGCAGCCGTTCTGGAAGCAGATTACGTAGGGCTGCTGCAGCGGCGGATTGTTGTCCACGATGATGCGGGTGCCGTGCACGAGCTGCATGCCGAGCGGCAACGTCACGCGCAGGATCTTCTTCGGCTCGCCTTCGGGCTCGATGATCACCGCCGCGATGACCGGCTGCCCCGACTCGATGCGGCCGTCCTTGCCGGTGAAGCAGACCTGCTTGGCGTTGGCGTCCTGGCCCTTGAGGCAGAACTTGGTCCAGGGGGCGTAGATCAGCTGGATCTGCTGATCGGCCGGCTGGGCTGCGCCCTGCTGCTGCGCGCCCGGCGCCGGCTGCGCCTGCGGCGACGCGGCGGGTGCGGGAGCCTTGGGGGCGGCGGCTTTCGGAGGAGCCTTGGGAGCCGGAGCCGGGGTCGCCTTGGGCGCGCCAGGCGCCGGTGCGGGAGCTTGGGCCTCGGCGGCAAAGGGAACGGCCAACGCCGTCGCCGTCAACAGGGCGAGAAGCCGCCCGCGCGGCCGGACGGACGCGGCCAAGTAACGGAAATTCATTGCGGAAAACCCTTTCTGAACGGGAAGTGCCCGAACCGCTCCGAAGCGCCGAACCTGGCCGCCTTGGGCGCGGCTCTCTTCCCGTCAATTGAGGCGGATAAGTGACGGGCTCGACGCTCTTGCGCGATTGGGTGCCTTCTTAGCGTGGCCGACGAAAAGATCAATGCCGACAAGCGCCTTTGGCCACATCCTCAGCTGCGCTGGGGGAAATTCCCTGTGATAGGATTCCGGCCAGCCGGTCCTCGAATCAACGTGTGCCGATGTTCATGTTCCAAGGCCTCGTCGAGGGCCCCCGTCGCCGTCTTGCCCAAGCCGCGGTTGTGGCTCTCGCTCTCGGGCTGTCGGCAGGCGGCAGCGCTAGGGCCGCGGAGGCCCATGCCATTGCCATGCACGGCAGACCGGCGCTGCCCGCCGACTTCACCCATGTGCCCTATGCCAATCCGGATGCGCCGAAGGGCGGCCGCATCACCTGGGGCATTCTCGGCACCTTCGACAGTCTCAATCCCTTCATTGTCAGGGGATTGGCGGTGCAGCAGATGCGGGGTTACGTGGTCGAAAGCCTGCTCGCGCGCGGCCAGGACGAGCCGTTCACGCTCTACGGCCTGCTCGCCAGGACGGTCGAAAGCGACGACGACCGCACCTTCGTCACGTTCCACCTCGATCCCCGCGCCCGCTTCTCCGACGGCAAGCCCGTGCTCGCCGAAGACGTGCTGTTCTCCTGGGAGCTGCTGCGCGACCACGGCCGGCCCAACCACCGGCAGTATTACGCCAAGGTCGCGAAGGCCGAGGCACCCGATCCCCTCACCGTCCGTTTCGACCTCACCGGCGCCAACGACCGCGAGCTGCCGCTGATTCTCGGCCTGATGCCGATCCTGCCGAAGCATGCCATCGACGTCGCGACTTTCGAGGAGACGACGCTGACGGCGCCGGTCGGCTCCGGACCCTATCGCGTCACGGTGGTGAAGCCCGGTGCCAGCGTCACCCTCATCCGCAACCCCGACTATTGGGGCCGCGACCTGCCCATCAACCGCGGGCTCTACAATTTCGACGAGATCCGGCTCGATTATTTTCGCGAGGCGAACGGCCAGTTCGAGGCTTTCAAGCGCGGCCTGTACGATTTTCGCATCGAGCACGAGCCGTTGCGCTGGCACGACGGCTACGATTTTCCCGCAGTCAAAAGCGGCGAGGTGATCCGCGACAGCGTCAAACCGGGCACGCCGCAGCCGTCCGAATTCCTGGTCTTCAACACCCGCCGTCCGATCTTCGCCGACATCCGCGTGCGGCAGGCGCTGACGCTGCTGTTCGATTTCGAATTGGTCAACCGCAACTACTTCTTCGGCCTCTACTCGCGCGTTGCCGGCTATTTCGCCGGCTCGGACCTGTCGGCCTATGGGCGGCCTGCGGATGCGCGCGAACGCGAACTGCTGAAGCCGTTCGCGGCGCAGATCCCGCCTGACATCCTCGACGGCCGCTACCGTCTGCCGGCCACCGACGGCTCGGGACGCGACCGCACCACCCTGCGCGCAGCGCTGAAGCTGCTTTCGGAGGCCGGCTACGATCTCGACGGCACCGTGCTGCGCAATCGCGCCACGAAGGCTCCCTTCACCTTCGAGATCATGGTCTCGACCCGCGACCAGGAGCGCATCGCGCTCGCGTTCCAGCGCGATCTCAAGCGCGCCGGCATCGAGCCGACTGTTCGCTCGGTCGATCCCGTGCAGTTCGACCAGCGCCGGCTCGCCTACGAGTTCGACATGATCCAGAACCGCTGGGACCAGTCGCTGTCGCCGGGCAACGAGCAATATTTTTACTGGGGCAGCGCGGCCGCGGACAATCCCGGCACCCGCAATTACATGGGGGCCAGGGATCCCGCCGTCGATGCCATGATCGCCGCCCTGCTCGAAGCCCGTGAACATACGGATTTCGTCCCGGCCGTCCGCGCGCTCGACCGCGCCCTGATCGCGGGCTTCTATACAATCCCGCTGTTTAACGTATCGGAGCAATGGATTGCGCGCTGGAATCGGATAGAACGGCCCAAGGTCACCTCGCTCTCGGGCTATTTGCCGGAGACCTGGTGGTCGAAAGGGCAGCCGCAAGCTCATCAAGCAAAGTGACGCCGTGAACCAGCCAGCCATATCGCCGACGCTCGATACGCTGTTTCAGCGCACGCTGATGCGGCAGCCGCACGCCCTCGCGCTGCTCGATCCCCTGAACAAGGCACGCGTCACCGGGCACCAGCCGCGGCGGATGACCTATGCCGAGGCCGATACGGCCATCGAGGCGCTGTCGGCCTTCTTCGTCGAATCGGGCCTGCCGGCCAACTCCGTCATCGCGATTCAGCTGCCGAATACTGTCGAGTTCGTGCTCACTGTGCTCGCCGCCCATCGTGCCGGCCTCGTCGTCGCCGTGCTGCCGCTGCTCTGGCGCCATGCCGAACTCACCGCCGCCCTCAACCGCACCGCGGCGCGCGCCATCGTCACCATGAGCACGATCGATGGCGTCAGCTACGCCGATCTCGCGATGCATGCGGCCGCCGAAGCCTTCTCGATCCGACACGTATGCGGCTTCGGTGGCGACCTGCCCGAGGGCATGGCGGCGCTCGACGACGTCCTGGCTCGCCCGCCCGGCACCACGCGCGCCGTGATCCAGGACGGCCGCAAGGCGGCGATGATCTCCTTCGACGTCACCGCAGAAGGCTTCCGACCGGTGCCGCGGCCGCATTTCAGCCTGATCGCCGGCGGTCTTGCGATGTCGCTCGAAGCCGACATCAAGCAGGGCGCGACCGTGATGGCGGCGTTCACGCCGATGTCGTTCGCTGGCCTCGCGTCCTCGCTCGCGGTGTGGCTGCTCTCCGGCGGCACGCTGGCGCTGCACCATCCGTTCGAGAACGAGGTGCTGGAGCAGCAGATCAACGAGCATGAGTGCGAGGTTCTGATCGCGCCGGCCCAGCTCGTGCTGCGCCTCGGCGATTCCGACCTCGCGGCGCGAATGCCCGGCTTGCGCAACGTCATCGGCCTGTGGCGCGCGCCCGAGCAGGTCGCCGCGAGCGATGCCTGGATCTCCCCGCATGCGCCGCTGACCGACGTCTACCTGTTCGGCGAGGCCGGCCTGTTCGGCGCCCGTCGCGGCGAGGACGGCATGCCGGTGCCTGTGATGCCCGGACCGCACGGCGCCCCGCGCGAGCAGTCCGGCTCCTCCATTGCCGGCGAGATCCTGCTGACGCCCAAGGGCACGCTCGGCCTGCGCGGCGCGATGGTGCCGATCGCAGCCTATGCCCCGCCGCAACCGGTCGGCGAGACGCTGACCGCGCAGCCGCCGCGCGACTATGTCGACACCGGCTATGCCGCGCGGCTCGACCGCCCCAGCGGGGCGATCTGCATCACTGCGCCCCCCTCGGGCATCATGGCCGTCGGCGGCTACCGCTTCCTCTCCAACGATCTGCAGGAATGGGCCCGCCGGCTCGGCCAGGGCGCCCTCCTCACCGCATTGCCCGATCGGCTGTCCGGCCACAGGCTTGCGGGGCGCGCCCAGGACAATGCCCGCGCCCGCGAGGCGCTCAGCGAACTCGGGCTTAACCCCCTGATGGTCGAGGCCTTTCGCGACCGCGCCGGCCCGATCTAGGCGCAGTTTCGCCACCTCCGTTGACTCAGCATTAAGGCGGCCGAACTAGATTGCGCGGCATCTGTTGCGCGATCAGAGTTTGTCGAATGTCCCAGGCGGGCCCGATCCTGTTTGTGTCCGATGCCGAACGCCCCGCTGTCGTGGCGGCGCTGGACGAGGCCAAGCTCTTTCCCGTCGTCGACACCGACTGGGCCAGCGCGGCACGTGCGGTCGCAGAGGTGCAACCAGCCGCGGTCCTCGCTGCGATGCATGGACACGAGCCGCACATGGCTCCGCTCGCTAAGAAGATCGCCAGCCAGTCGCCCTACCTTCCCATCGTGGCCCTGGATGCGGCGGGCATGCTGCCTCACAACGCGCTGCCCTTCTCCTCGCGCGGCAATCCCGATCGCCTGGTCGCGCGGCTCCGTGCTGCGCTCCGCGTCCGCACACTGCATGCAACGGTTCTGCGCCGGCTGCCGGAAGTGAAGGTCGCGCTGCCGGAAGGCGATCCTGCACGCGATGCCACCGTGCTCCTGATCGGCCGCGGCGCCGCCTATCCCGCCCTCTCCGTCGCGCTCGGCGAGCGCGTCGGCGTGGTCGGCGCGCTCTCGATCGAGGCCGCCGCAAAGCATCTCAATACCCGCGACCTCGATGGCGTCGTGCTCGCCGAAGGCTTTACCGCTCGCGTGACGGATGCCTTCCTCACGGTGCTCGCCGAGGACACCCGCTTCCGCAGCCTGCCCGTGGTCGTCACCGCCCACCAGCTGACGCAGGCCTACGACCTTCCCAATCTCGAACTGATCCCTGGCGAGCCGGCGAAGGTCGCCGCCAGCGCTCTGCCCTTGATCCGCCAGCACGCCATGGAAGCGCAGTTCAGCCGCACACTTCGTTCGATCGACGCCGGCGGCTGGCTCGATCCACGCAGCGGCCTGCTCACGGTGGAGGCCTTCGCCCGCGATTTTGCCAAGGCGGTCGAGCAGACGCTCGCCCGCGGCGGCGGGTTGTCGGTCGCGCGTTTCGCCTTCGACCCCAATAATTCCCGCGCCCAGCTCGACGCTGCGCGCATCCTCAGTCGCCTGATGCGGCAGATGGATTTCGGCACGGCTCAGAAGGACGGCTCGGTCATCGTCGTGTTCTCCGAGACCGACTTCCGCACCGCGCATATGATCGCCCGCCGCTTGTCTGCAGTGATGCGGCATACCTCGAACGGCAAGCACGAGATGCGTAGCGATCCCGTCGTCAGCGTGGATTCACTATCGCCGTCAGATACGGCACGGTCGCTGCTGGCGCGCCTGTCGGCGGACGCGTCACGGGCGGCGTCGTAGCTGCAACCTCGCTGCTGTAGGGTGGGCAAAGCGAAGCGTGCCCACCTTCTGCATGTGACTGAAGATAATTCGTGGGCACGGCGCAAGAGCGCCTTTGCCCACCCTAGGATATCTCGCCTTTCCTAAGCCGCCTTCTTGCTCTCCGCGAGCTGCGCCAGCTGCCGCATGATCTCCGTCGTGCCGGCGAGGCGCTCCTCCGGCGTCTCCCAATCCTGCAGGAACACCACCTTCATGTCGGGCCTCACCTTGGCGGCCTGGCCGTAGCTGCGGATGAAGGTGACGAGGCGATCGGGATAGGCAAAGGAATTGTCGCGGAAGACGATGACGGCGCCCTTCGGGCCGGCGTCGATCTTCTCGACATTGGCCCTGCGGCAGAACGCCTTGATCGCGGCGACCTTGAACAGATAGCGCACCTCGTCCGGCAGCACGCCGAAACGGTCGCGCATCTCGGCGCCGAAATTCTCGATCTCCTCCTCGCTGTCGAGATCGGCGAGCCGCCGGTACAGCGACAGGCGCACCGAGAGGTCGCCGACATAGTCCTCCGGAATCAGCACGGGCATGCCGATGGTGATCGACGGCGACCAGCGGTCGGCGGCGGGCTCGGACACGCCGGCCTTGAGGTTGACGATCGCCTCTTCCAGCATCGACTGGTAGAGCTCGAAGCCGACCTCCTTGATGTGGCCGGACTGCTCTTCGCCGAGGAGATTGCCGGCGCCGCGGATGTCGAGGTCGTGCGAGGCGAGCTGGAAGCCGGCCCCCAGCGTCTCCAGCGATTGCAGCACGGTGAGCCGGCGTTCGGCCTGCGCCGTGATCTTCTGCTGCGCCGGCAGCGTGAACAGCGCATAGGCGCGCAGCTTGGAGCGGCCGACGCGGCCGCGCAACTGATAGAGCTGGGCGAGGCCGAACATGTCGGCGCGATGCACGATCAGCGTGTTGGCGTTGGGAATGTCGAGGCCCGATTCCACGATCGTGGTCGACAACAGGATATCGAACTTGGCGTCGTAGAACGCGGTCATGATGTCCTCGATCACGGCGGGCGGCATCTGGCCGTGCGCGACCGCAACCTTCATCTCCGGTACGTTCTTGTCGAGGAAGTCCTTGACCTCGGCGAGGTCGTCGATGCGCGGCACCACGTAGAACGCCTGGCCGCCGCGATAGCGCTCGCGCAAGAGCGCCTCGCGGATCATCAGCGGATCGTGCGGGGCGACGAATGTGCGGACCGCGAGGCGGTCGACCGGAGGCGACGCAATGATCGAGAGCTCGCGAACGCCTGTCAGCGCCAGTTGCAGCGTGCGCGGGATCGGCGTCGCCGACAGCGTCAGCACGTGCACCTCGGCGCGCAGCGCCTTCAGCCGCTCCTTGTGGCTGACGCCGAAATGCTGCTCTTCGTCGACGATGAGCAGGCCGAGGTCGCGGAACTTGATCGCTTTGCCGAGCAGCGCATGGGTGCCGACGACGATGTCGACGGAGCCGTCGGTGAGGCCCTTCTTGACCTCGTTGAGCTGCTTGGTCGGGATCAGCCGCGAGGCTTGGGCGACATTCACCGGGAAGCCCTTGAAGCGCTCGCTGAACGTCCTGTAGTGCTGGCGCGCCAGCAGCGTGGTCGGCACCACCACCGCGACCTGCTTGCCGTCCAGCGCCACGGCGAAGGCGGCACGCAGCGCCACCTCCGTCTTGCCGAAGCCGACATCGCCGCAGATCAGCCGGTCCATCGGCCGCCCCTTTTCGAGGTCCTTCAGCGTGGACTCGATCGCGCCCAGCTGGTCCTCGGTCTCGTCATAGGGGAAGCGCGCGCAGAATTCGTCGTAGAGGCCCTGCTGCACCGGCAGCTTCGGCGCCTCATGCAGCATGCGTTCGGCGGCGATCTTGATCAGCTCGCCCGCGATCTCGCGGATGCGGTTCTTCAGCTTTGCTTTTCGGGTCTGCCAGCCCGAGCCGCCGAGCTTGTCCAGCTCGACCGTCGTTTGGTCGGATCCGTAGCGCGACAGCAGCTCGATGTTCTCGACCGGCAGGAACAGCTTGGTCTCGGCGGCATAATGCAGCTCGAGACAGTCATGCGGCGCGCCGGCAACGTCGAGAGTCTGCAGGCCGATGAAGCGGCCGATGCCGTGGTCGACGTGGACGACGATGTCGCCGGCGGTCAGGCTCGTCACCTCCGAGATGAAATTGTCGAGCTTGCGGCTGGCCTTGCGCGGCCGCACCAGGCGATCGCCCAGAATGTCCTGCTCGCTGATGAGCGCGATCTCGTCGGTCTCGAAGCCGCTTTCGAGGCCGAGCACGGCGAGCATGGTCTCGTTGCGCGGGGTCGCCAGCACGGTGCGCCAGGTGTTGACGCTGGTGGTGTGGGCAAGCTTGTGGTCGCGCAGCATCGAATTCATGCGGTCGCGCGAGCCTTCGGTCCAGAGCGCGATCACGACCTTCTTGCGCTGGGCCTGCAAGGCCATCACATGCGCGACGACGGCTTCGAACACGTTGACATTGGTGTCGTTGCGCTCGGGAGCAAAGTCGCGGCCCTTGCGCGCACCGGCATCGACGACCCCGGTGCCGTCGGTCGGCACCGAGAACGGCGTCAGCCGCGCCAGCGGGACATCGCCGAGCCGCTTGCCCCATTCCTCCTCGGTCAGATAGCGCCGGTCAGGCGGCAGCGGCTTGTAGATGGCGCCACCGCCGGGATGCTCCATCGCCTCGCGCCTCGCCTCGTAATAGTCGAGGATCTGCTTGAAGCGCTCGCGGACGGCGTCCTCGGCCTGCGGCTCGATTGCGACGGCCGCGCCTTGCAGATAGTCGAACAGCGTGTCCATGCGGTCCTGGAACAGCGGCAGCCAGTGCTCCATACCGGGATGGCGGCGGCCTTCGCTGACCGCCTCGTACAGCGCATCGTCGCGCTCGGGAGCGCCGAACTCGGCGACATAGCCCATGCGAAAGCGGCGGATCGTGTCGGTGACAAGCTGGAACTCGGACACCGGCACGAGGTCGAGCGAACGCATGTCGAGCAGCGTGCGCTGCGTTTCGGCATCGAACGAACGGATCGATTCCAGGCTGTCGCCGAAAAAGTCGAAGCGAACGGGCTGGTCGAGGCCGGCCGGAAACAGGTCGAGGATGCCGCCGCGCACGGCGTATTCGCCGGGCTCGCGCACGGTGGAGGAGCGGTTGTAGCCGTTGTGCTCCAGCCAGGCGACGACGGTGTCCATCGGCACCACGTTGCCGGGGGCGACCGACAGCGCCTGCGCCGCCACGAGCTCGCGCGCGGGCACACGCTGCACCGCGGCGTTCACCGTCGTCAGCACGATCAGCGGCTTGTCGCTGCCGGTGAGCGAAGCCAGCCGCGCCAGCGTGGTCAGGCGCTGCGCGAGAATGCCGCCATGCGGCGAGACGCGGTCATAGGGCTGGCAATCCCAGGCCGGAAAGGTCAGCACCGGCAGATCGGGCGCGAAGAACCTAAGTGCGCGTTCGAGCGACTGCATGCGCCCGCCGTCGCGGCAGACCACGGCGAGGCTGACCGCCGGCTTCTTCGGCCGCGCCGCGATGGCGCGCGCGAGATCGGAGACCACGAGCCCTTCCGCGCCCTCCGCGACATTGGCAAGCGTCAGCGCGCGGCCGGGCGTGAGCAGCTCGGCCGGCGACTTCATCCCAGGCTTCATAGATTGCCGTCCGTGATCGGAAACGCCTTGATGCGGGCAAACAGCGCGCCGGTGACGTCAGCCGGCAGCACTTTGTCGCCGCTGATCGCGGCATAGAGATCGGGATCGTTGACTTCGAGCAGGCGCTCGAGTTCGTCCAGCTCGGCGTCGGACAGATTGCCGATCTCGGCATCCGCGAAGCGGCCGAGGATCAAATCCATCTCGCGCGTGCCGCGATGCCAGCAGCGGAACAGAAGCCGCTTGCGGCGGTCGTCCAGCCCCTCGCTCGAGCGTGTCGTTCCCGTCATGTCTCCGATCCAGTCAAACGCAGAAAGCCCGGACGTGCCGGGCGGGGCTGATATAGGCCCTGCACCTGCAAATGTCAGCAGCCTTTTGTCGCCGGAAGCACATCGCCTGTGGCTTGCGGCTTCTCGCTTTCGCCGCTATGTGTCTGCCCCGATCCGGCGCCGCTTGGCGCGATCATCAGGGAGAAGGCTCGATGACGTTCATGTCTCGCCGCCCCGTCGAGGGCATCGCCTAAACTGCGCGTGCGTTGGCCGCGCCGTTAGGGAAACCACGCGCCTTGCGCGTGTCGACGACCCCTATGAAAGCTTTCAATGGGCACGTTTCCCAACGTGGACGGCCGCGCGCCGATCCACATCTTCGCCTCGTCCAAATCATGGATCGAAGGCAATTCAACACTTCAACTGGAACAGGTCGCCGGCCTCCCCGGAGTCCGGTCTGTCGCTGCCATGCCTGATCTGCATCCCGGCAAGTACGGGCCTGTCGGCTGTGCCATTCTGTCGGAACGGATCCATCCGCAACTCGTCGGCTCCGACATCGGATGCGGCATGGGCCTGTTCGAGCTCGACATCGCCGCCCGCAAGCTGCGGCTCGACCATCTGGCCGAACGGATGCACGCGTTGGACCAGCCCTGGGACGGCAGCGTGGAGAACGCGCTCGCGGACGCAGACCTCGGCGCCACCGCCTTTGATGCCGCGCTCGGCAGCATCGGCGGCGGCAACCATTTCTGCGAACTCCAGGCCATCGACGAGATCGTGGAGCCGGACACAGCCGCACGCGCCGGCCTCGACCGGAACCTGGCCTATGTCCTGGTCCATTCCGGCTCGCGGGGCCTCGGCTTCTCGATCCTGGAGCGGGCCCTGCAGGGCGGACAACCGTCCTTGTCCATCGGCAGCGACGCGGCAAATGCCTATCTGGCGGACCATGATCGCGCCGTGAGATGGGCGAAGCTCAATCGCCGCATCATCGCAGAGCGGACCGGAGCCGCCGCGCGCGCGGCTCTGCGTCCGGTGAGCGACCTCGCCCACAACATGGTCGAGTGCCGGCAGGACGCCGCCGGCGATGTGCTGGCGCTGCATCGCAAGGGCGCGGCGGCGGCCGATCGCGGACTGGTGCCGGTGCCGGGGTCGCGCGGAACGCTGTCCTATCTGGTCGAGCCTCTGGCGGACATGCAACCCGAAGCGCTGGCATCGCTCGCCCACGGCGCGGGCCGCAAGTACGACCGAGCGTCCATGCACGGTCGCGTCCGGGTCAAGAAGTCGGACGTTGCCAGGCTGGAACGCAACCCGTTCGGCGGCATCGTCGTCTGCGGCGATCGCGGCCTGCTCGCGGAGGAAGCGCCCAACGCCTACAAGAGCATCGAGCGCGTCATCGCCGATCTCGTGGAGTTCGGCCTCGCACGCGTGGTGGCCAAGTTCCGGCCGCTGCTGACCTTCAAGAAGGGTCAGTCGAGCGCCGCGGCGGGCGGCAAGCGCGACAAGAGCTGGCGGGAGGATCGCCGATGATCCGCCTCCTGTTCACCAGCGGACGCGGTCCGGCGGAGTGCCGGATCGCGGTCGGCAAGGCCGTTGCAGCGCTCATCGCCGAAGCGACAGCGCTTGGCTTCGATACCGACCATCTCGAAGGCCCCCGCCCCGACAAGCACGGCCCGGCATCGGCGGTCGTCGTCGTCCACGGCGAAGGCGCGGCCGCCTTCGCGCGGCCTTGGATCGGCGCAGTCCAATGGACGGCGCAGAGCCCGCTGAGGCCGCATCACAAGCGCAAGAACTGGTTCATCGGCGTCGTAGAGCTTCCTGCGCTGCCTGAGGCGCCGCAGGCGATCAACGCCGGGGATGT
Organism: Bradyrhizobium sp.; assembly: GCF_016462955.1. Lineage (GTDB taxonomy): Bacteria > Pseudomonadota > Alphaproteobacteria > Rhizobiales > Xanthobacteraceae > Bradyrhizobium. The sequence continues at coordinate 12,946 of NZ_JAEMSD010000083.1, forward strand.
TCGCTTCGAGGCCTTCCGTGCCGGGGGCCCGGGCGGACAGCACCAGAACAAGACCGAAAGCGCCGTGCGGGCGATCCACGTTCCGAGCGGGCTCGCAGTCGTGGCGCGGGAGGAACGATCGCAGCATCGGAACAAGGCGCTGGCATTGCAGCGGCTGGACGCCTTGCTCAGGCTGCAAGGCGAGCTGGCCGCGATCGCCGCCCGCAGCGAGGCGCACGCCGCACACGATCAGCTCGAGCGCGGCCAGCCGGTCAAGCGGTTCAAAGGCACAGCGTTTCGTGCCGCCTAGCGCAAATCGCGGCTGGATCAGCACTCCGCCGGTCCAGCCGCGCCTCACCGGCCGGACGGAATAAAGCCGTGGACGTCCCGTACAAAACTGGCCATCACGGCAGCGAACGGTTCTAGATTCGAAGAATGCGCCCCAGCCTGCTCAATCCGCTGTTTGCCCCCGTGACAAGCCTGCCCGGCGTTGGTCCGAAGCAGGACAAGCTGCTGCAGTACCTGCTCAGCCGCAGCGAGACGCCGCGGCTGGTCGACCTGCTGTTGCATCTGCCGAGCCAGGTCATCGATCGCCGCGCCCGGCCGAAGATCCGCGACGCGGCGGTCGGAACCATGGTGACGCTGGAGGTCACCGTCGACCGTCACCGCCCACCCCCGCCGCGCAATTCGCGCGCGCCGTATGTGGTCTACGCCAGCGACGACACCGGCGACGTCGTGCTCACGTTCTTCCGCGCCAAGCCGGGTTATGTCGAAAAACTGCTGCCGGTCGGCGAGAAGCGCTACGTCTCCGGCACGCTGCAGATGTACGACGGCATTCCGCAGATCGTGCATCCGGACCGTGTCCTCGACGAGGAGGCGATCTCGAAGCTGTCGGGCATCGACCCGGTCTATCCGCTGACCGAAGGCCTCGCGCTCGGCTCGCTCCGCCGCGCGATCGCGCAGGCGCTGCAAAAGCTACCCGCCTTGCCGGAATGGATCAGCCCGGAGGTGCTGCGTCGCTGCCAGTTCCCGCCAATCGCGGAAGCGCTGACGCGCGTGCACCAGCCGGTCGAGCTGACGGACATTCTGCCGGACCAGCCGTTCTGGTCGCGCCTCGCCTTCGACGAGTTGCTGGCCGGCCAGCTCGCACTCGCCCTAATCCGCGCGCAGCTGCGCCGTCCCGCCGGCGTGCGCAACGCCGGCGACGGACATTTGCGCAACAAGATCATCGACGCCCTTCCGTACGCGCTGACACCCTCGCAACGCAGCGCCGTCGCGGCCATCGCCGAAGACCTGACGCAGCCGGTACGCATGCTACGCCTGCTCCAGGGCGACGTCGGCTCCGGCAAGACCGTGGTGGCGCTGCTCGCAGCCGCCGCGGTCGCCGAAGTTGGCAAACAGGCCGCGCTGATGGCGCCGACCGAGATCCTGGCGCGCCAGCACATCAAGACCATCGCCCCGCTCGCCGAGCGCGCCGGCATGCGCGTCGCCATCCTCACCGGACGCGAGAAGGGCAAGGAGCGGCGCGAGATCATCAATCGGCTCGCCGACGGCGAGATTGATCTTCTGGTCGGCACCCACGCGCTGATCCAGGACGATGTGATATTCAAGGATCTGGCGCTCGCCATCGTCGACGAGCAGCATCGCTTCGGCGTGCGCGAACGCCTTGCGCTCACGTCCAAGGGCGAAGCCGTCGACGTGCTGGTGCTCAGCGCCACACCGATCCCGCGCACGCTAGTGCTGACCTATTTCGGCGACATGGACATCTCGGAACTGCGCGAGAAGCCCGCCGGCCGCCAGCCCATCGATACCCGCGCGGTTGCGATGAGCCGGATCGGCGAAGTCATGGAAGGCGTCGGCCGCGCGCTCGAAGCGGGCAAGCTGGTCTACTGGATCTGCCCGCTGGTGGATGAATCCGAGGCCGAGGGCACCGAGCACCTCACCAACGCGACCAAGCGTTTCGAGACGCTGCAAAAGCGCTTCGGCGACCGCGTCGGCCTCGTCCACGGCCAGATGAAGGGCACGGAAAAAGACCGCGTCATGGGCGCGTTCGCTGCCCACGAGATCGGGCTGCTGGTGGCGACGACGGTCGTGGAGGTCGGCGTCGACGTGCCAGCCGCCACCATCATGGTGATCGAGAACGCCGAGCGTTTCGGGCTCGCCCAGTTGCACCAGCTGCGCGGCCGCATCGGACGCGGCTCGGAAGCCTCGACCTGCATTCTGCTCTATGGCGAGCCGCTCGGCGAGATGTCGAAGGCGCGGCTGAAGGTGATCCGCGAGACCACCGACGGTTTTCGCATCGCCGAAGAGGACCTCAAGCTGCGCGGCGAAGGCGACGTCCTGGGCGTGCGCCAAAGCGGCCTGCCCGGCTACCGCATTGCGCGTCCGGAGGTGCACGGCCAGCTGATCGCCCAGGCCAGAGACGAAGCGCTGCGCATCCTCAAGGACGATCCGAAGCTGAAGGGCGAGCGCGGCGAAGCGTTGCGGTGCTTGCTGTATCTTTACGAACGGGACGAAGCGATCCCCTTGATCGGGGCGGGTTAGCCTGCCGCCCGTCGCCGCCCCACTTCGTAAGCCGCCACATGCGCCCGCGCCAGATCCAGCACGGGCGTGTCGATGCCGAGCGCACGGGCGCGGCGGGCCATGTCGCCCAGGATATGCTCGGATTCGGTGACCGAGCCGCGCTCGATGTCGCGCAGCATCGAGGCCTTCAGCGGCGAATCCAGGGTGGTGAAGAGCTTGCGGTCGAACTCGATGAACGGCGCGCGTGGCTCAAAGCCTGAAGCCGTCGCGACGGCGCAGCACTCAGCAAACAGGCGGAAAATCGACTGCTCGCCGTCGGGCACAGCCAGGATGTCGCCGATGCTCGCGCGCATCAGGCAGGTGATGCCAGCGAGCGTCGAGAGCTGCACGAACTTCTCCCACATGTCCTGCATGATCGCTTCGCTGGCGCGCACGTCGATGCCGGGAACCTGGAGCAGCGTTTCCAGTGCGAGCGCACGTTCGCTCAATCCCCCCTCGATCTCGCCGAAGACGATTGTCTGATTGGCCATGAACTGAACGACACGGCCGTCCGCGTCGAGCCCGGCACTCACATTGGCGAGGCCGCCGAGGACGCGAGCGGCGCCGAACCTGGCGGTGAGAGCGTCGAGATGTTTCAACCCGTTCAGGATCGGCAGGATCATCGTGCCGGGACCGACGGCGGGCGCAAATTGGCTCATTGCGTCGTCGAGCGAGTAGGCCTTCACGCCGACGAGCACGACGTCGAACGTATCCCTGAGATCGCCGGCCAGCAGGATCTTCGGCTGCACCACGAAATCGCCGTGCGGGCTCACGACCTGCAGTTCTTGTCGCCGCAATTGCTCGGCCCGTTTCTCGCGCACCAGAAAGGTCACGTCGCGGTCTGCCCGGACGAGGCAAGCCCCATAATAGCCTCCGAGCGCCCCTGCGCCGATCACCAGCACTCTCATTCGAACTCCCATGGCATGCGCCGGCCATTCAGCCATTGCCCTCTTTGGAACAGCAAGCCGATTGCGAGAGGCCGACAGCTAGACTTTCTTCTTCGCACTCGTTTCTGCGAACGCCTTCATCAGCCCCACATCCACCGCATCCCCCTTGGCATCCTCGGCCAGATGCTCGAACCAGCGCGCAAAGCCCTCGTAGATCTGGCTGGCGGGATGATCGGGCCCGAGGAATCCGGAAATTTCCCGCATCTCCGCAACCCACCGGTAGGCCTTCGGAATCATGTCAGGCAGCGCCACTTCAAGCCGCGCCAGGATCGCGGGCTGGCTCAGCGCGAGCTCGTCGCGGAGCGCATCGGCCGCGCCCGCCTTCGTCGCCGCGATCACCATCGCCGAGCCGATGCCTGCGAGGCCCTTGACGATGCCGGCGTAGGACATTTTCAGCGCGGAGGCCGCGCCGACCGGGCCTTCGACGATCCGCACATCGAGACCGAGCTCCTTCAGCACGGCGACGTTGCTGGCGTGCTCGCCCGACAGGTAGAAGGCCGGGCCCTTGCCGCCCGGCTGCGGCGGAAAGCCGATGATGCCGGCATCGACGAACGGAGCCTGGGCCGAGCCGATGATCTCCTCGATCCCTTGCACCGTGTCGACATTGACCGCGTTGCAATCGACCACGATGGGCTTCTTCGCGCGCTGAACGATCAGCGCCGCCAGCCGCTCGGCGAGCACAACGGCCTCGCCCGGCGGCACGATCGAAAGAATGATGTCGGCGTCCGCGATCGCATCGTCTTCGGCATCGATCATGCCGGCGGCCTCCGCGCGTTTGCGCGTCGCTTCGCTCCTCCCCTGCAGCGACGTCAGCACGCGTGCGCCGTTCTCGGTGAGCCGGCGCGCCACGGCGCTGCCCATCGCTCCGGGCGCGAGGATCGCGATGGTCTTTGACGTCGTTTCGGACATCTTGCACTCCAGGTCGAATTCCGAGCCACGCGCTCGGTCGAGCCGGAGACTAGCAGAGGACGCGAACGCCTGCGTGAAGACGGCCATCCAGCGACGGAATGGCCCTACTCCGCCTTCGCAGGCTCGGGCTTGAGCGTGGAGGCATTGGCGATGCGCGCAGCATTGGCCATGCCCGCAAGCGCGGCCGCCTTCTTCGGATCGGGCGTTGAGCCCGGCTGCACCACGCCCGCCGACATGATCAGCGTCGCAGCCTCCTCGGCGGAAAGATCGACCTCGACGATCTTGCTCTTGGGAACATAGAAGAAGAAGCCCGTCGTGGGGTTCGGCGAGCACGGCAGAAACACCGAGACATGCTCCTCCTGCCCGGGCAGGCTGCGCGCGACGTCCTCGCTCGGCGATTGCGAGATCAGCACGATCGACCACATGCCCGGCGAGGGAAACTCGACCAGGCCGACTTTACGGAAGCTCGAGCCCTTGCCGGAGAACAGCGTCTCGAACACCTGTTTCAGCCCGCGATAGATCGCCCGCACGGCGGGGATCCGGCCCAGGAAGGTTTCGCCGACATCGAC
>NZ_JAEMSD010000084.1:0-2646 GCF_016462955.1 Bradyrhizobium sp.
TGATCGCAGGATGGTCGGGTCTCGTCGTCGGCTTTCTCTGGAGCACGGTGCTGCTCTATCACGCGACCTTCTGCATCAACTCGCTCGCCCATGTGCATGGGCGCAAGCGCTACGTGACCGGCGATGATTCCCGCAACAACTGGCTGCTGGCGTTGTTCACGCTGGGTGAAGGCTGGCACAACAATCACCACGCCTACCAGAGCAGCGTGCGACAGGGCTTTCGCTGGTGGGAGGTCGACGTGACCTATTACATCCTGACGCTGCTGTCGTGGATCGGCGTGGTCTGGAACATGAAGGCACCGCCCGAACAGGTGCTGCGCAACGAGCAGCCGCTCGGCGCGCGGGTCATCCAGCGGGCGGCCCGCGAGCTCGCCGGACGGTTCGATGCGCAGACCCTGGCGCATGCGATCTCGTCGGCCCGCCGCCGGGCCGATCTCGCCCAGTTGCAGCTGCCGACGCTGCACGACATCCTCAATCGCGCGCATGAAGGTGTCGACGCGCTGACGCATCTGCATCTGCCGAAGATCCCGACACGCGAGGAGTTTCTCGCGGAGGCCAAGGCGATGTTCGCGCGAACCCGATCGCTCAACGAGATCGTGGACCACGCCTACGAATACTTCCTGGCCTCGGTTCGCGCGCAGCTCGCGGCGGTGCGCTGAACCTCGACCGTTTCCCCAAAACCAAACCGCCCGCCTGCGGGTTACGCAAGCGGGCGGCTCGGGGCCATCAGGACTTTGGGGGCATGCGCCTGAAGGCTTTGAGATGTGCGAACCGTCAGGTCAGCCCTGCTGCTGGTCGGTCGGCGGCGGGGTCGGACGCGTCTTGTGCTGCGCCATGAACTGGTCGAACTCTTCCTTGTCCTTGGCGTGACGCAGACGGTCGAGGAAGTTCTTGAACTCGACCTGCTCTTCCTCGAGCCGGCGCAGCGTTTCAGAGCGGTACTCGTCGAAGGCGCGGTTGCCGGATGACGACGGGCCGAAGCCAAAGCCGAAGCCGCGGCGCTCCATGCGGTCGCGCATGCGATCCATCTTGTACTGCATCTTCTCCATCTTGTTCTGCCAGCGATCCGGGTGGCTCCAGCACGACATTCTTCTGCTCCCGAGTGTGAAAAAGAGAAGGGCAAGTCCGATCGGCCACCAGATGATGAAGCCGAGGATGGTCACGGCGATCCAGCCCGGATGCCAAGGCGTATCGAGCATCCGGGGACGCTCGTAGTGTTGGTTTTGGTCCGAAGGGCCGCGCCAGCGATTGACGTCAGCGGTGTAGGCCATTTCCCATCTCCATCACGGCACCAGCGCCGTTGTGAATGTAAATAACATTTACATAGCTAGACCATCGCGTGATTTTGTCAAGCCGGCCGCCAGACACGCCCGCGTGATTATTTGCGGAATTTCATTTCGGCTTGCCCCAGGGACTGCCGGGCGGCAGTCCTGAACCGGAGGAGCCCTCCGGCGGCACAGGCGGCGGCCCGGCGCTATGTCCCGCCGGACGACGGTCGGTCGGAAAACCGAGGCCGCGCAGATAAATCAGCACCTCGGCCTCGAGCAGTTCGTCCGGCGACATCGGCAGTTTTCGTCGGGCGGCGTCGCCGCGGGAGAATAGCGAGGCGACGCCATGCGCCATCGACCAGATGTGCAGCGCCATCATCATTGCCGGCGGCCGCGGAGTGCCGGGAGGCGTCAGCGCCGCGAGCCGCTCGGCCGCGGCGCGAATGATGTTGAAGGCCCGCTCGCTCGCGGCCTGGAGTGCGGCATTGGCATCGACCGGCACCCCCGATTCGAACATCGCGTTGTAGAACGCAGGCTCCTCGCGGGCGAAGGCGAGATAGGCCTTGCCGACCCGTTCGAACGCGGTGACCGTATCAGGACGTCCGTCGTCCCAGGCCGCAGCGAGGCGCGCCTCGAATTGCTCGAAACCGCGCTGCGCGATCGAGGACAGCAGCTCGTCGCGATCGCGAAAATGCCGGTAAGGCGCCGCCGCGCTGACGCCGGCCATGCGCGCGGCGTCGGCAAAGGTGAAGCCGGCCGCGCCCTTCTCGGCGATCAGCCCGAGAGCGGCCTGCAGCAGCGCTTCCTTCAGATTGCCGTGGTGATAGCCGCGCTCGGCGCGGCCCTGCTCTTTGCGCCAGCTCATGTGAACGAGCTTTACATGAGCCGGGCGCGAAGGTCACTAGCGGGAATCGGGTGTGATTAACCCGTACGTCCCCCCAGTCTTCCGGGTTCGGTCCTGCGGACCGCCCCGGAATGACGGCTACCCCCTGATGCTACATCTGCGGGATTGGGAGGACCGGCATCACTTCGATCGCCTCGCCCGGGAAGATCGCAAAATGCGGGTGGTTCTCGAACAGCTTTGCAGCGTCCTCCTGCGAAGCGGCCCGCACCACCGTGAACCCGGTCAATGCATTGCTGATCTCGGTGATGCCCTTGGCGTCGATCCTGCGGGTCTTGCCGAGCGGGCCGCCCATCTCGACGATCACATCCTTGTGCTTCTCGACCCAGCCATGCCAGGCGGCCATGCCCTCCTGTTCCTTCGCCTTCCGTTCGGCCTCGGGCAGCGCGCGCCAAGCTGCCATTTTCGAGCCGCTCGTGCTGCCGAGATAGACGGCCAGGAATTTGTGGTCGGTGCTCATCGGTCTCTCCCTCGTTG
>NZ_JAEMSD010000084.1:2656-10303 GCF_016462955.1 Bradyrhizobium sp.
CTTCCTGGCCCACGCGATCGCCTCCGCGCGCGAGGCAACCTCGATCATCCAGTAGCCGCCCAGCACTTCCTTGGCTTCGATGAACGGTCCGTCGGTCACGACCGGAACGCCGGTCACAAACGAAACGCGAGCACCCATCGACGGCGGGTGCAGGCCGTCCAGCGTGATCAACACGCCGGCATCCTCGAGCGCCTTGTTGTAGCGCATCATCGCCGCGACACGCTCCGGATCGAGTTGCACGTCCGGCGGCGCAGCCTCGTAGCCGAGCGGGATCATCAACATCATGAATCGCATGGTGCTCCTTACCCTGGTTGTCAGGGAGAGCAGGTGCGAGCCGCCGCCCTCGCCTTCAAGACGAACAAAGGTCCGGCGAACCGACACGTCGACGCGAATTTTTGGACTCGACTAGCGCAAACCGGAAAAATAATGCGCGCCCCTCCCGTACAACTACGGGTCGCTTTATGAACTCCATCGTGCATATGGAGCTGAAACGCCCAAGAGTTGAATGACTTAAAAAGCACGCCGTAAAATCGCGGAACTCAATCGGGCTCTCCCTTAGTTTACAGATGCTCAAGAAGAGCATGCAACTTTTTCCTTCCACACCCGTACGACGATCCTCCAATTTGCCACCGGGAACATTGCGGAGCTCACGTGTTCAATTTCCAAAGCAAGAAGATCAGGCATGCTATCGCAGAGGTCGAGGCGCTTGACCGCTCGCAGGCCGTGATCGAATTCGACCTCGACGGCACCATACTCGATGCCAACGAGAACCTCCTGAAGATGAGCGGCTACACGCTCGCCGAGATCAAGGGCAAGCACCACAGCATCTTCGTCAGTCCGGTCGAGCGCGAGAGCGCCCGCTATCGCGACTTCTGGGCCAGCCTCAACCGGGGCGAGTTCCAGACCACGCAATACAAGCGCTTCGGCAAGGGCGGCAAGGAAGTTTGGGTCCACGCCTCCTATGCGCCGCTGCGCGACGAGAACGGCAAGGTCGTCAGCTTCATCAAGTTCGCGACCGACATCACCGCATCCAAGATCAAGACCATGGAAGATTCCGGCAAGATCGCCGCCATCAATCGCGCCCAGGCGGTGATCGAGTTCAACATGGACGGCACCATCATCAGCGCGAACGAGAATTTCCTGAGCGCGATGGGTTACTCGCTCGACGAGATCAGGGGCAAGCATCACAGTATGTTCGTAACGCCGGAAGACCGCGCCAGCCCCGCCTATGCTGCCTTCTGGGCCAAGCTGAATCGCGGCGAGTACGAGGCAGCCGAATACAAGCGGCTGGGCAAGGGCGGCAAGGAAATCTGGATCATCGCCACCTACAATCCGATCCTCGACGAGAACGGCAAGCCGTTCAAGGTGGTGAAGTTCGCTACCGACGTCACCGCGCAGAAGATGAAGGCCGCCGACAATGACGGCCAGCTCGCCGCCATCCAGAAGTCGCAGGCCGTGATCGAATTCAACATGGACGGCACGATCCGCACCGCCAACGAGAATTTCCTGAAGGCGATGGGTTATTCGCTGGCCGAGATCAAGGGCCAGCACCATTCCATGTTCGTCGAGCCGAACGAGAGGAATTCGGCGGCCTATCGCCAGTTCTGGGAGACCCTCAACCGCGGCGAATACCAGGCCGCCGAATACAAGCGGATCGCCAAGGGCGGTCGAGAGATCTGGATCCAGGCATCCTACAACCCGATCTTCGATCTCAACGGCAAGCCCTACAAGGTGGTGAAATACGCCACCGACATCACCGCGCAGGCGATCGGCCGCAAGAAGGCCGACAATGCGCGCGGGCTGATCGACGCGGTTGCGGCCGGCAGCGAGCAGATGAGTGCGTCGATCCGCGAGATCTCCGAAACCATGGCGAAATCGCGCGAGACATCCAAGGTCGCGACGACGCGGGTCGAGTCCGCGGACAGTCAGGCCCAGAAACTGGCCGCGGCCGCACAAGCAATGAGCGGCATCGTGGAGATGATTTCCGGCATCACCAGCCAGATCAACCTGCTCGCACTCAACGCCACGATCGAGTCGGCCCGTGCGGGCGAGGCCGGCCGAGGTTTTGCGGTGGTCGCCTCCGAGGTGAAGAACCTCGCGAGCCAGGCCAAGCAGGCGACTGACACCATCACCTCGGAGATCGACGCCCTGAACGTCATCTCCGGCGACGTCGCCGGCTCCCTCACCGCGATCAAGGCCGCGATCGCCGCCGTGAACGAGTTCATCGCCTCCACCGCCGCCGCAGTCGAGGAGCAGAGCATCGTGACGGCCGACATGTCAGCCAACATGCAGCGCGCCTCCGCGGAGCTGGCGTAGGCGCCCACTCCCCGATCTCGGCCATTCTTCCGGGACCGCTGAACGAGCGGGCCCTCGGGGTGGCGGTGCATGCGCGAGCTCCGGCATAAGTACTTCCTCGTCGGGACGAAAGCGAAGTAAAAGGGCGCCGGCCGCCTCAAAAGCTTCCGTTTCCGACAGAAGGACTGATCAGCCTATGCCGCAAGCCTCGCAAAAAGTCGCCCTCGTCACCGGAGCCGCACGCGGCATCGGGCTTGCGACCGCGAAGAAGTTCCTCGCCGAGGGCTGGCACGTGGCGCTGCTCGACATCGAGGGCGAGCTGCTCGGCCGCACCGTCGCCGAGATCGGCCGAGACGATGCGACGCTGGCCCTGACCTGCGACGTCTCGGACGAAGCTGCCGTGAGCGATGCGATCGCGGCGATCGAGGACCGGTTTGGCCGGCTGGATGCGCTCGTCAACAATGCCGGGATCGCAGTGTTCGCACCGCTGATGGAGACTTCGGAAGCCGACTGGCGCCGCGTGCTCGAAGTCAACCTCACCGGGCCGTTCCTCTGCACCAAGGCGGCGATACCCTTGATGCGCGAAGGCCATGGCGGCGCCATCGTCAACATCACCTCGATCTCGGCGGTGCGCGCCTCGACGCTGCGCTCGGCCTACGGCACCAGCAAGGCGGGCCTTGCGCATCTCACCAAGCAGCTCGCGGTCGAGCTCGCCTCCCTCAACATCCGTGTCAACGCGGTCGCGCCGGGGCCGGTCGACACCGCGATGGCGAAGCAGGTGCACACCAAGGAGATCCGCGCCGACTATCACGACGCCATTCCGCTCAACCGCTACGGCCTGGAGGAAGAGCTCGCGGAGGCGATCTACTTCCTGTGCTCGGGAAGCGCGAGTTACATCACCGGCCAAATTTTGGCCGTGGATGGCGGCTTCGATGCAGCCGGGATCGGCCTGCCGACGCTGCGCGGGCAACGACGGAATGGGTAGGCACGAGATTTGTAGGGTTGGCAAAGGCGTGCAAGCGGCCTGCTCATCATTTCTCCGGATATGAGGCGGCAATGCCGGGCGCGCGACGCTTTGCCCATCCTGCAAGAGCGAGTTGGTGGAGAGTTCATGCGACGCATCTCATTCCTGACGGCCCTGATGCTCGCATCCGCGCTGCTCGCCGTCACGCCCGCGGCGGCTGAAATCCGCATCATCCAGTCTCCGGGTGGACAGGTCGGGCCGTTCCTCGATCTGTTCGAGAAAGTGCGCGACAGCGGCGAGCGCGTCGTGATCGACGGTCCCTGCCTGTCCGCCTGCACGCTGGTGCTGAGCATCGTGCCTGGTGAGCGCATCTGCGTCACCAAACGGGCCGTGCTGGGCTTCCACGCCGCGCGTTCGGTCGACCGGCGCGGACGCTTCTACGCGGAGCCGGAAGCATCGGTCGCGGTGCTTGCGGCCTATCCCAGCCCGGTGCGGGAGTGGATCAGTCGCCGCGGCGGCCTTACCTCACGGCTGCTGCTGTTGAAGGGGCGAGATCTCGCCGCGATCTATCCGCGTTGTCGCTGATGCAACCGGCAACGGCCGCTGCGCTCGCTGCCAGCGTGCGCAGAAGGATTAGCGCGAGCGGGCGCCGGTTGCGTCTCTCAAAAGAGAGACTGTAACGCCGGCATCAGCTTCGCGCTGGCGCAGATGAGCATTCCCCAAAGAGCAAAATTGATTTGCAGCGCCGCCGCCATCGGTCGCTCCCCTCCAAAACGTCCATCCCGAATTTGTAACTTTTATGAAAAAATAGCGATTCCAGCATGCAGTTCATAGCCCAATATTTCGCCAATTGTTGTGCGATGCAGTTGGATTCACCACGCGCTTCATTGCGCCGCAATCTGCTGCGAGAGTACGATTCGTAGGCCGGCGAGTTTGTTTTGCCTTGAGTTCCATTGAACCGACGACGCGCGCGTCCCAGTGGATTGTTCGCGTCGTTTACGGAGGCAAAGGCCCGGCATGATTCGGCACGGCTTCATCTTGCTCACTTTTTGTACAGTGCTGATCGGATGCGCAGACGCCCCGGCGCAGGAACGTCGCTCCTTCGCATGGGATGGTCTTGGCAAGGATCCGAACCGTCCGCATGTCGCCAAACGGCGCGTCACGGACGGCGCGCCGGCGGCACCTGATCCCAATCAGGAGCGGGAAAAGGTGCTCGGCACCTTGCGCCCCTATTCCGAGGCGTGGTGGACGGTGCATGACGAAATACAGGCGGAGAACGACCGGCAGCTCGGCAGCAAGCTCGTGATCTGCCCTCGCTGTGTGGAGTCCTCGCCGTCGCGCCAGGACGTCACCGGATCAGTTAGGTAGGAGAACCAACGGCCGGCCGCGCCCGTCACATACCCTCGGCCGGGCAGTTCACCATCCAGGGAATGCCGAATTTGTCGGTGCACATGCCAAAGCCCTTTGCCCAGAAGGTCTTGCTGAAGGGCATGGTGACGCTGCCGCCGTCGGCGAGCGCGTTGAACTTGCGCTCACCATCCGCGGGATCCGTGACCGTGATCGAGATCGAAAAGCCCTGCGGCTTGTTAAAATGTTCGGCCGGGGCGTCGGATGCCATCAGCACGCTGCCATCGGGAAACGACATCCGCGCATGCATGATCATCTTCTCGCGGCCTGGCGTCGCCGGCACCTCCGGCGGCGCGTCCGACGCGCGCATCATCGCCTCGATCTTGCCGTCCAGAATCCTGGCGTAATAGTTGAACGCCGCTTCGCAATTGTCTTGGTAGAACAGATAGGGATTGAGCATCGTTCTCTCCTCTTCGCTGGCTGTGGGACCTATTGCTTCTCGGCGAGCCTTTTCAGGCTGGCGAGGCCGGTCTCGAAATCCTTGCCGATCATGCTGTCCATGTTGATGAACACCTGCATGAGCTTGGACAGGAATGGGGCCGGACCGTACATCGCCCATGTGACGAGTGTGGCATCGCCCTGCGGCACAAAGGTGAACTCGGCGGTGTTGTGGCCCTCGAACGGCCGCTCGAAATCGAGCTTGATGCGCAGCTTGGAGGGCCCGTTCGCGTCGAGAATCTCCATGCGTCCGGCGCCGACATTGTTGTTGCCGTCCCAGGCGTAGGTTGCACCCTTGCCGTCCGCAGCTCCGCCGAAAGTCCGCTTCATGGCGGGATCGCGGCTCTCATACGGGGACCAGGCGGTCCAGCGATGAAAATCGGCAACGTACGGGTAGATCGCGCCCGCCGGCGCCTTCATGGCGAGGCTGCGCTCGACGCGGAATGTGTCGGGTTTCGTCAGGGCGAAGACGAGGATACCCGCAAGCCCGATGGCCAGCACGACGGCGATGATGGCAATGGCTTTCAGCATGGAGGGCTCCCGGTGATACGCGCAAAGGACGAACGCGAACGGCGGGGGCCGACAATCAACTGAATGTTTTTTTGACGTCATTCCGGGCGGTCCGAAGGACCAGACCAGGAATGACGCGTCCCGCGTCACTTCGCCTTCGCGCTTTCCTTTGCCTTCGGCTGGCTGTCCCGGATCAGGCGGTCGAGATGCATCCGGATGTGAGCGGCTTCGGCCGAGGTGTTGGCGAGCGCGATGGCGCGGTCGAAGGCTATTCGGGCCTCGTCGTTGCGGCCGAGCTGCATCAGGAAGGCGCCCCGCACGCCGTAAAAATGGAAATAATTGGCGAGCTTGGTCGCGAGCGGCTCGATCAGTTCGAGCGCGGCCTGTGGCCCGCGCACCTTGGAGACGGCGACCGCGCGATTGAGCGTCACCACCGGGGACGGCTGCACGACTTCGAGCGCGCCGTAGAGCAGGTCGATCTGCGTCCAGTCGGTCTCCTGCGGCGTTGCCGCGCGCGCATGCAGCGCGGCGATTGCAGCCTGGATCTGGTAGGGCCCGCTGCGGCGGTGGCGCATCGCCTTGTCAATCAGGGCGAGGCCCTCCGCGATCATGGTACCGTTCCACAGGGACCGGTCCTGGTCGTCCAGCAGGACCAGCGAGCCATCTGCGGCGAAGCGCGAGGCGCTGCGGGCGTGCTGCAACAGGATCAACGCCGTCAGGCCCATGATCTCCGGCTCGCTCGGAAACAGCCGCAGCAGCAATCGCGCCAACCGGATCGCCTCCTCGCAGAGTGGCTTCCTGATCTCCGCAGTGTCCCCGCTCGCCGAATAGCCTTCGTTGAAGATCAGGTAGATCATCGCGGCAACGCCCGCGAGACGCTCGGAGCGCTCTACCGCCCCGGGCGTCTCGAACGGCGTCCCGGCCTCGGCAACCTTTGCCTTGGCCCGTGTGATGCGCTGCTCCATCGCCGCTTCCGAGACCAGAAAGGCGCGCGCGATCTGCTTCACGGTAAGGCCCGAGACGATGCGCAGCGCCAGCGCGATCTGCTGCGTCGCCGGCAGTTGCGGGTGGCAGCAGATGAACATCAGCCGCAGGATGTCGTCGCGATAGTGCGAACCGTCGAGGCGCTCGGCCAGCGCGCCTTCCGCGTCGTCGAGATCGGAGATCGCCTGGTCGTCCTCCGGCAGCGGCTGCTGCCTGCGGGCGCGGCGCACCTCGTCGATCGCGACATTGCGGCCGACCATGATCAGCCAGGCGGCGGGATCGCGCGGCGGCCCGTTCTGCGGCCAGGCCTTGAGTGCGCGCAAGGACGCGTTCTGAAACGCCTCCTCCGCGGTATCGAGATCGCGGAAATAGCGCAGCAGGGCGCCCACCGCCTGGGGTCGCGCCGAGGTCAGCGCAGTCTCGATCCAGGCGGTGTCGGCCTCGCTCACGTCAGATTCCTCCGGGCCTGAACACGCCGACGGGACGCACCTCGTAGGCGCCGCCGGGATTGGCAGAGCCCAGCTCGCGCGCGACGTCGAGCGCGTCGTCGAGGTTCTTGCAGTCGACGATATAGAAGCCGAGCAGCTGCTCCTTGGTCTCGGCATAGGGACCGTCGAGCACCAGCGGCGGGTCTTCCTTGCGCAGCGTCGCCGCCGCCGTGGTCGGCAACAGCCGCGCCACGGGCCCGAGCCGGCCCTGGCTGGCGAGATTCTCCTGCACCACGGCGAGCTTCTTCATCACGGCCTCGTCCTGGTCCTTGCTCCAGGAGCCGACGAAATCCTCATCGTGATAGCAAAGGATGGCGTAGAGCATGAGCGGCACTTTCCTCGTCTGTTCTAAGGACGCGCCAATATGCCTCGCCCCGACAGGGCTGCGGAAAAAAATTGCAAGAAAAATCCGGCAGATCGTGCCAAGGAGAGCCTTCTCGAGCGGAACTGAAAGAGGCACTTCGAATGACCACGGGCACACTGGCCGTCCTGATCAACAGCACGCAGCAGAATTGGCTGCCGGAGCGCTGGAAGGCCCGCTTCGACGGGGTCTGCGGGGGC
>NZ_JAEMSD010000084.1:10313-13813 GCF_016462955.1 Bradyrhizobium sp.
GGCCGAGGTCCATTATGCCGCTGTATGGAAGCCGGCGCCGGGCGTCCTCGGCGCGTTCCCCAATCTGCGCGCGATCTTCAATCTCGGCGCCGGCGTCGATGCGCTGATGGCGGACAAGAGCCTGCCCGAGGTGCCGCTGGTGCGCGTCGCCGTCCCCGATCTCACCAACCGCATGACCGAATATGTCGTGCTGCACGTGCTGATGCATCACCGCCAGGAGCTGTACCTGCGCGACTCGCAGCGCGCAAAACGCTGGGCGCCGCTCTATCAATGGCCTGCCAGCGCGGTGACCGTGGGCGTCATGGGCCTCGGGACTCTCGGCGCCGATGCGGCTGATGTGCTGAAGCGGCTCGGCTTCCGCGTCGCCGGCTGGAGCCGCAGCCCGCGCACGATCGAGGGCGTCGAATGCTTCCATGGCACCGCGGGCATGGACGCCTTCCTGCGCACGACCGACATCCTGGTCTGCCTGCTGCCGCTGACGCCGGACACGCATGGCATCCTCAACCGCGACGCCTTCACAAAGCTCAACCGCGACAGCCCGCTCGGCGCGCCCGTGCTGATCAATGCCGGCCGCGGCGGCTTGCAGAACGAAGCCGATATCCTGGCCTGCCTCGACGACGGCACGCTGGGCGCCGCCTCGCTCGACGTCTTCGTGCAGGAGCCGCAGCCGGCCGACAGCCGGTTCTGGACCCATCCCAAGGTGCTGCTGACCCCGCACAACGCAGCCGATACCGACGCCGACGCGATCTCGGCCTATGTCGCCGAGCAGATCAAGCGGTTCGAGGCCGGCGGCGCGCTGGAGAACGTGGTGGACCGGACGCGGGGGTATTGAAGCTTCGCTTCCAGCCTACCCCTTAGCGCCGAGCATCACATCAATCGCGCCCTTCACGATCGCCTCGAGCTCCTTGCGCGGCACGCGGGCGCGCGAGCGGATGGCGATGGTGTGCATGGTGGCTGACGCGACCTGCGCCAGCGCGACGAGATCGGCGCTCTCCGGCAACTCTCCCTTCTCCTTGGCACGGCGAAAGCAACTGGCGAACGCCTTGTCGATCCCGGCGAGGCCGTCCAGCACCATGGCGCGGATCTCGGGATCGCCGACGGCTTCGGACGCCGCAGTGACGATCGTGAAGCAACCGCGCGGGCCGGCGTCGCCGGACAAATAGATATCCAGCGCGGCCGCGTAGATGCGCTCCAGCCGCTGACGCAGCGGCATCTCCTCGCGGAAGATCGTCCCCATCGCCGCGGCAGCCTCGTCGCGATAGCGCTGGTAGCTCTTGATGTAGAGCTCGCGCTTGTCGCCGAAGGCGCCGTAGAGGCTCGGGCGGTTCATACCGGTTGCAGCGCTGAGATCGTCGAGCGAGGTCGCGGCGAAGCCTTGCTTGCGAAACAGATCGAGCGCCTTGCCGAGCGCAACGCCGGGCTCATAGGCGCGCGGGCGGCCGCGGCGCTTAGGTTGGCCGGCAGCAGCCGGCGGCTTCGCTTTTTGTACCATTTCGCAAATTAATCCTTGACCGCGATTATATTATGCAAGATGGTACAAAAATCAATCTGGCCAGGTTGAGCGTCCCCCAAAGAGGAATTGCCCAAGGAGGCACCAGATGGATCTCTATTTCTCGCCGCTCGCCTGCTCGATGGCGACACGCGTCGCGCTGTACGAAGCCGGCGCCGAGGCTAACTATCTCGAAGTTGATCCGCCGACCAAGCGGGTACTGAACGACGGCTCCGACTTCCGCGCGGTAAATCCGATCGGCCTGGTGCCGACGCTGCGCACCGACGACGGCGTGGTGCTGACCGAAAATGCCGCGATCCTGCAATATGTCGCAGACCGTTTTCCGCAATCCGGCCTCGGCGCCAGCGCCGGAATCGAGCGCACGCGGCTGCATCAATGGCTCTGCTTCATCGGCACCGAGCTGCACAAGGGGCTGTTCGTCCCCCTGCTCGACCGCAAGGCGTCGCAGGAGGCCAAGGCGTATGCCTTGGAAAAGAACCTGTCGCGGCTCGACTATCTCGACCATTACCTCGAGGGACGCGACTTCCTGCTCGACCATTTCAGCGTGGCCGACGCCTATCTCGTCACGGTGATCAACTGGACGGTGGCGACGCCCCCGATCGAGCTCGCGAAATGGCCGAACGTGAAAGCCTACCACGAGCGCATGCGTCAGCGGCCCTCGATTGCGCGGGCGATTGCCGAGGAGTTCGAGCTGTACAAGGCCGAGCTGGCACGGAAGAAAGCGGCGGCTTAGGCCCCAGAGCTTGGCCACGGGACGTCTGTGGTGTCCCGGACGCGCTGCAGCGTTCTCACGCTGCTGCGCAGCGCCGGGACCCAGAGAGCTCCACATTCGCTAACGCATGGGCCCCGGCTCTGCAGCGCACCACGCCGCGAAGACGCGGCACGTTGCGCTGCGTCCGGAGTACGAGACCGCTGCTTGGCGATCACCGCCGGCGTCGAGATTTCGATTATCCGTACAGCACCCGCGGAAGCACCGTGACGATGCCGGGCCAGAGCGTGAGCAGCAGCACGAAGCCGACCATGATGACGAGATAAGGCATCGTCACGCGGGCAATGTAGCCGAGACCGTCGTCGGTCAGCCCCTGGATCACGAACAGGTTGAACCCGACCGGCGGCGTGATCTGCGCCATCTCGACGGCCATCACGAGGAAGATGCCGAACCAGACCTCGTCGAAGCCCGCGCCCTTCACGATCGGCAGCACGATCGGCAGCGTCATCACGATCATCGAGAAGCCGTCGAGGAAGCAGCCGAGAACGAGATAGAAGACGATCAGCGCCACGATCAGCATGAAGGGCGACAGGCCGAGCCCCTTGACGAACGCGGCCACCGCCTGCGGGATGCCGAGGAACGCGGCGGCATTGCCGAGGATCGAGGCCCCCAGCACGATCAGCGCGATCATCGAGCAGGTGATGACCGAGCCGATCAGCACGTCGCGCATCACCTGTTGCGACATTGCGCCCTGCGCCCAGGCGACCAGCGCCGCGCCGAGCACGCCGACGGCGGCCGCCTCCGACGGCGTCGCAAGCCCGCCATACATTGAGCCGAGCACGCAGGCGATCAGGAAAAGTGCCGGCGCGAGATCCTTCAGCGCCGCGAAACGTTCGCCCCACGGCACCTGCGAAAGCTTGGCTTCCGTCTCGGGCACCATCGCGGGCCTGAGAGTCGTGTGCAGCATCACCCAGGCCATGAAGGTAGCGGCCAGCAAGAAGCCCGGCAGCACGCCGGCCGTGAACAGCTTCAGGATCGAGACGTCGCCGAGCACGCCGTAGATGATCATGATGTTGGAGGGCGGGATCAGGAAGCCGAGCGTGCCGGCGCCGGCGAGCGAGCCGATCGCGATGTCGCGGGAATAGCCGCGGCGCGTGAGCTCGTTGAGCGACATGCGGCCGATCACCTGCGTGGTGGCGGCCGACGAGCCCGAGATCGCCGCGAAGATGGTGCAGCCGATCACGTTCACATGGAGCAGGCGGCCGGGCAGCAGGCCGGCCC
>NZ_JAEMSD010000084.1:13823-17889 GCF_016462955.1 Bradyrhizobium sp.
GCCCTGGAACAGCGAGCGTGACAGGCGGGTGCGGAATAGAAGTTCGCCCATCAGGATGAACAGCGGCAGCGCCAGCAGCTCCTGCGTGGTCAGGATGTTCCAGGCGTATTGCGGCAGCAGCTTGTCGAGCGGGATCGAGCGGAACATCGCGAGCAGCACCGTCGCGGTGAGCGCAAGCGTGAGGCCGATCCAGACCCCGCACGCCAGCAGCGCGAACAGGATCGCGAACAGGGCGACGACTTCGATGGTCATGCGATCTCGAATCCGGATGCGGGCAAAGCGGTCATTCGACGGGCGAGGCCTTCATGCGATGATCCTCCAACGGCAGGCCGAGCGCGGCCTGTATCGCGCGCGCCAGGAACTGGAGCGTCAGCAGCAGCATGCCGAAGGTGACGACCGCCTGCGGAAACCACAGCGGCGTATCGCTCGAGGTCGAAACCTGGCCGCGCACGAACGCGCTCCAGGCGAACTTCGCCATGGCCGAGGTCAGGAACGCCATGAAGGCGAATCCGGCCGCCGCCGAAAAGATCTCGAGCGCGCGCTGCACCGGCGCCGGTACGTTCTTCAGCAACAGCACGACGCGGATGTGCCCGCCGACGCGCAAGGTCATGGCGGCGCCGAAGGTGAAGGACGCCGCCATCAGATAGGAGGAATATTCCCACGCGATCGAGATGCTCGGCGGGAAGAACGGCAGGAAATTCGACAGGAAGCGGGTCGCGACCTCGCACAGCATCAGCAGCGTCAACGCAAGCAGGCATCCGCCGCCGATCCAGCCGTCGAGTCGGCCGAGGCGATCGATGCCGTCGAGGACGAGGCGCAGCGGCGCGGGCGCCGCTGCATTGAGGCTCTGCGGAGCTTCGGGCGAGATGCTCACCACGACATCGTCCTCAGCCGCGCTTCATTTCGGCGAGATAGGCCCGCACCGGCTTGTCGGCCGCCGCCACGCGCTTGAGGAAGGCGTCGAGCTGCGGCGCGGTCTTGGCCCGGATCTCCGTCATCATGGCTTGCGAGACCGGCACCACCTCCATGCCGCCTTCCTTGAGGCGGTTGAGGCTGTCGACATCGGCCTTGAGTGAATTGGCCCAGAAGCCCGGCTCCATCTTCGCCGCGATATCCGCAACGAGCTTCTGCTGGTCGGCGCTGAGCACCTTCCAGGCGTCGAGATTGACGGTGAGCATCTGCGACGACCAGACGTGGTTGGTCGGGTAGATGTATTTCAGGAATTCCCAGAACTTGCCGTCGACGCCCGACACCGACGAGGTGGAGACGCCGGCCACCGCGCCGGAGGCGAGCGCGGGAATGGTCTCGCCCCACGGGATCATCACCGCCGCCATGCCGATCGCATTGAGCATCTCGACGGCGTTCTTGTCGGGCACGCGGATCTTGATGTTCTTCAGGCCTTCGACATCGGCGACCTTCGCCTTCAGATGCAGGTACTGCGTCGGCCACGGCACGATGTAGAGGATCTTCTGGTTGTTGCGCGCGGCGATCTTCTCATATTCGGGCCGCACGTATTTGTGCAGCACCTTCAACTCCTCCACGGAGCCGCAGAGGAATGGGATGCTCTCGACGCCCATGAAGGGCTCGTCGCCGACCTGCTGGATGTTGAGGACGTCGGCGAGCGGCACCAGGCCGTCGCGCACGGCGCGCAGATGCTCGGGCCCCTTGAAGCCGAGCTGACCGCCAGCCTTCACGGTGATGGCAACCGCACCGCCCGTCTGCTTCTTCACCTCCTCGGCGAAGGCCATCGCGTTCTGGGTGTGGAAATTGCCGTCGGGCCAGACTGTCGACATGTCCCAGTTCGTCGCCGCCCGGGCGCGGGTCGAGATGTGGCCGGCGGCGAGCAGCGTTGCTGCACCCGCGGTGAAGTTACGTCGCGTGATCATGAACCCCCTCCGTTTTGCCAAGCGCGTCGATGCGTCAACGCGCGTACCCATAAACCCTGACTGCATTCTCCGAGGACACGAGGCCGCTCGCGACGTCGTCACTCACGGCCGCACGATCGCGCGTCGCCGGATCTCCGATACCGGCGCCACCGGGCGTCAGCACCACCAGCCGGTCATCCGGCGGCACCTGCTGAAAGCCCTTGCCGCGCAGTTTCTTGCCGGACTTGAGCCCGACATAGCCGGCCTCGCCGTCCCGGCCGCCATCGCGTCCGCGCGGCGGATGATCGATGCGATCGAACGCGGCGAGAATGTCGAACGGAGCATCGACGCCGCTGCCGACCTCGATGATCTGGCCGAGACCGCCGCGGGTGCGCCCTGCCCCGCCGGAATCCGGACGCAGTTCCTTGCGCCAGAAGATCAGCGGCGTCTGCGTCTCCGCGATCTCGACCGGCGTACCGCGCACGCCGCTGGGGTAGGCTGTGGCCGAGAGCCCGTCCTTGCCGAAACGCGCGCCAGTACCGCCATTGGAGGTCACCGCCATCGAGAACCCGTAATTGCCGCCGACGCCGCTACGCGTCTGTCCGCGGACGTTGAGATTCCACAGGCACGAGGTGCCTTCGGCCGGCACGCGCTCGGGAATGATCTGGCGCAGGCAGCCGAACACCACGTCGGGCAGCATCTGGCCGATGATGTGGCGCGAGGCGACCGGCGCGGGCTTCGGCGCATTGAGGATCGCGCCCGCCGGCGCCGACACCGTCAGCGGCGAGAGCGAGCCGGCATTGTTCGGGATCTGCGAGGCGACGACGCAGCCGAGGCCGAAAACGGTGTAGGCGGTGGTATAGGACAGCGGCACGTTGATGCCGAACTTCGAGGCGGCGGACGTCCCCTCGAAATCGACGTGAATGCCGGTATCCGAGATCGTCAGCGTCGCCGCCAGCGTCACCGGCGCATCATAGCCGTCGACGACCATGGTGTTGCGCCAGCTGCCCTTCGGCAGCTTGGCGATCTCGGCCAGCACCGCCTCGCGCGAGCGGTCGCAGATGTAGTCGCCGAGCTCGTCGAGCGTGTCGATGCCGAACTCGCTCATCATCTCGACCAGGCGCTCGCAGCCGACGTCGTTGCAGCCGGCGAGCGAATAGGTGTCGCCTTCGGTGTCGATCGGCAGCCGCGTGTTGGTGCGGATCATCGCCATCAGCGTCTCGTTGACGACGCCCTGGTCGATCAGCTTCAGCATGGGGATGTAGAGCCCCTCCATGAACACGTCGGTGGCATCGGGCCCGAAGCCGATGCCGCCGATGTCCATGAGGTGGCTGGTGCAGGAGAACAGCGCTACGACCTTGCCGTCCTTGAAGCACGGCGTGGTGACGACGAAGTCGTTGAGGTGGCCGGTGCCCATCCAGGGATCGTTGGTGATGTAGGCGTCGCCCTGCTTCATCGTCTCGATCGGGAAATGGTCGATGAAGTGCTTGACCGATTCCGCCATCGAGTTGACGTGGCCGGGCGTGCCGGTCACCGCCTGCGCCAGCATGCGTCCCTTGAGGTCGAACACGCCGGCGGAGAGGTCTCCGCATTCGCGCACGATCGGGCTGAATGCGGTGCGCAGCAGCACTTGCGCCTGCTCCTCGACCACGGCGATCAGCCGGTGCCACATGATCTGGAGGTCGATCAGGCTCGCGCCATTTGCCTTGCTCATGATCAGGCCGCCTTTCGTTCCATGACGATGCTGCCGGCACCATCTATGTGGGCATCAAAACTGTTGGAGACGAAGGTGGAGGTCTCGTCCTCCGCGATTACGGCAGGGCCGGCAATGGTGGCCCCCGGCGCCATGTCCTCGCGGCGATAGAGCGGGATTTCGATCACCTCGCCGGCGCGGCCGTCGAAGAATTTGCGGCTACCGACGGCCTGTCCAGCCGGCTTACGCGCCACGGAAGCGACGGCGGGCGGATTGCGCGCCTCGGTGGTGGCGAGCACCGACCAGCTCAGCACTTCGATCGCAGCGCCGGGGATCGGACGCTCGAACATCGCTGAATAATCGGCCTCGAACTGCTGGCGCAGACCAGCGAGATCGGCCGTCGTCAGCGGACGGTTCGGCAGCTCGACCGAGATCTCGTGGCCCTGCCCGACATAGCGCATGAAAGCCGCGCGGCGCTCGCGCACCGGTGCGCCGGCGGCTCCAGGCT
>NZ_JAEMSD010000516.1 GCF_016462955.1 Bradyrhizobium sp.
AGGGCGACGGCTCCGCCGAGATCCTCCAGGACGAGGCCGTCAATGCGCGCATCGGCGACGCGTTCGAGAAGGAAGGCGCCGACGCCTGGTACGCGACAGGTGCGCGCGAGCGCTTCCTTGGGCCTCGCGCCAGCGAGGACTGGCACAAGGTCGACGACATCCTCGACGTCTGGTTCGATTCCGGCTCGACCCACGCCTTCGTGCTCGAAGACCCCGTGCATTTCCCGGGGTTGTCGGGCATCAAGCGCAAGGTCGACGGCGGCACCGACACCGTGATGTATCTGGAAGGCTCGGACCAGCATCGCGGCTGGTTCCACTCCTCCCTGCTGGAAAGCTGCGGCACGCGAGGCCGCGCGCCCTACGACATCGTGCTGACCCACGGCTTCACGCAGGCCGAGGACGGCCGCAAGATGTCGAAGTCGCTCGGCAACACCATCGAGCCGCAGTCCGTCATCAAGGAATCCGGCGCCGATATCCTGAGGCTCTGGGTTGCGTCCAGCGACTACACCGACGACCAGCGCATCGGCCCCGAGATCCTGAAGAACACCGTCGAGACCTATCGCAAGCTGCGCAACACCGTGCGCTGGATGCTCGGCACGCTGCATCATTACAAGCCGGCCGACGCAGTTGCGCCCGCCGAGATGCCCGAACTCGAGCGGCTGATGCTGCACGAGCTGTCGGTACGCGCCGCCGCGATCGGCAAGGCCTACCGCGAGTTCGACTACAAGAGCGTGGTCGCGATCCTGTCCGCCTTCCTGAACAGCGAGCTCTCAGCGTTCTACTTCGACATCCGCAAGGACACGCTGTATTGCGAACCGCCATCGTCGGTGACGCGCAAGGCGGCGCTGACCACCATTGACCTGCTCTGCGCCTCGATCCTGAAATGGCTCGCACCGATCCTGAGCTTCACCGCGGAGGAAGCTTGGCGCATGTACCGGCCAGACGCCGAGCCGTCCGTGCATCTGACGCTGTTCCCGACCGACCTCGAAAACTATCGCAACGACAAGCTCGCCGCGAAGTGGGAGACCATTCGCAACGTCCGCCGCGTCGTCACCGGCGCGCTCGAACTGGAACGCGCCGCCAAGAACATCGGCTCCTCGCTCGAGGCCTCGCCGGTGATCTATGTCGCCGACCGCGGCACGCTGATGACGCTGTTCGACACCGACCTCGCCGAGATCTGCATCACCTCGAACTACGAGGTGCGTGAGGGCGAGGCGCCGGCACCGGCATTCCGTCTCGATGCCGTCCCGGGCGTCGCGGTCGTTGTCGAGAAGGCGGTCGGAACCAAATGCGCCCGCTCCTGGAAGATTTCGCCGACCGTCGGCGAGGACCCCGAATACCCCGACATCACCCCGCGCGACGCCAAGGCGCTACGCGAATGGAAGGCGCTTGGGGTGAGCGTCTGATCGGTAGCCCATGACCCCGCTCCGCGCCGGAATTCTCGCGGCCCTGGTCACGCTGGTGGCCGACCAGGCCTCGAAGCTCTGGTTGCTCCACGTGTTCGACCTCGCCCATCGGGGCGCGGTGCGGGTGACGCCGTTCTTCGACCTGGTGCTGGCCTGGAATATCGGCATAAGCTTCGGTTGGCTTCAGAACGACAGCAAGGCGGCGCAGCTGGCGCTGATGGCGGTCAAGGTCCTCGCCGTGGTCGCCCTTGCGATCTGGATGGCCCGCTCGCACACGCGCTTGGTCACGGTTGCGCTCGGGCTGATCATCGGCGGGGCGATCGGCAACGGCATCGACCGCCTGCTCCACGGCGCGGTTGTCGATTTCGCCTTGTTCCATATCGAGATCGCGGGAAATACATATAATTGGTACGTGTTCAACCTTGCCGACGTGGCCATCGTTGCTGGGGTGGCGGCGCTATTGTATGATTCCTTCCTGGGGGTACCCGCCGCAAAAGCGCCCTGATCCCGGCCGATACGGACCGGCAGGTGGAACCCGTTTTTGCGAGCAATTCGCCGCGTTTGAGCGGCAATCTGCCACAATATGGAACAGGTATGGTGATGCGCAGCTCGAAGACCAGCGGTTCGATGGTTCGAGGCCCCCATCGGGAGATCTGGCGGGCGTTGAGATTGTCAGCCGTCGCGCTCGGCATTGGTCTCGTCATGTCGACCGGCGCGGCGCGCGCCGCTGACGACGACGAGGAGGACGATATGACCTTCGAAGAGAGGCTCATCGACAATCTGATGTCGGGCATCGGCGCCAAGAGCATGGAGAAGAAGGGCATCGAATACCGCGAGCGCTCGCCGCTGGTCGTGCCGCCCAAGCTCGATCTGCCGCCGCCTGCGACCGAAGCCAAGGCGGCGCCGAACTGGCCCAAGGACCCCGAGGAAAAGCGCCGCAAGGAAGCCATCGCGGCGCGCAAGAAGGCGACCAAGGCGACGGAGAACTGGCAGGCCGCCCAGCCCCTGACGCCGGCCGAGATGAAGGCCGGCCAGGTCGCCGCAGCCCCCCGTACCAGCAACGATCCGATTCAGCCGGGCACAAACAGCAACCCCTCGCTGAGCCCCGCCGAGCTCGGTTTCACCGGTGGTCTGTGGAACATGATGAAGGGCAGCAACAGCTCCGAGTCGAAGCCGTTCACATCGGAGCCGCCGCGGCAGTCCCTGGTCGAGCCGCCGCCGGGATACCAGACCCCGTCGCCGAACTATGCCTATGGCGCCGGGCCCGACAAGTCGCGGCGGATGTACTACGACATCATGTCCGGCAAGGACAAGGAACAATAGCGTTCCTGCCTGTCGCGACATTCTGACCGACGCGAAGCGAAGGCCGGCGGCTGATCTCCGCCCGCCCCGTTCAAAATTGCTTATCAGTAACTTGCCTAAGCGTTGAGTTCTCTGCTTCGTGACGCGAAGCCTCAGCGGCACGGTGTACCATGCCGTGCCTTTCCGGGCCGGAAATCCGGGCTCGGCATTTCACCAGGGATCATGATGTCCTCATACCGATCGGCTGCCTGCCTTCTTGCCGCGCTGCTTTCGACGAGTGTCCTCTCGGCCGGCCCCGCCCTCGCCCAGACCACGGTGACATCGGCTCCGCCCACCAGCTTCACGCTTCCCAACGGCATGCAGGTCGTGGTGATTCCCGATCGCCGCACCCCCGTCGTAACCGAGATGATCTGGTACAAGGTCGGCTCGGCCGACGAGACGCCGGGCAAGTCCGGCCTCGCCCATTTCCTCGAGCATCTGATGTTCAAGGGCACGGCGAAGCATCCGGCCGGCGAGTTCTCCCAGACCGTGCTCCGCGTCGGCGGCAACGAGAAAGCCTCGACCTCGGTCGACTACACCAACTACTACCAGCGCGTGCCGAAAGAGCAGCTGCCGACCATGATGGAGTTCGAGGCCGACCGCATGACCGGCCTCGTCCTCAAGGACGAGAACGTGCTGCCCGAGCGCGACGTCGTGCTCGAAGAGTACAACATGCGCGTCGCCAACAACCCGGACGCACGGCTCAACGAACAGATCATGGCCGCGCTCTATCTCAACCATCCCTATGGGCGTCCGGTGATCGGCTGGCATCAGGAGATCGAAAAGCTCGATCGGGAGGATGCGCTCGCTTTCTATCGCCGCTTCTACGCGCCGAACAACGCGATCCTCGTGATCGCCGGCGACGTCGACGCCGCCGAAATCCGCCCGCTGGTCGAACGCAACTTCGGCTCGATCCCCGCCCAGCCCGCGATCCCGGCCCGGCGCGTCCGCCCGCAGGAGCCGGAGCCCGCAGCGCCGCGCACCGTCACGCTGGCTGACCCGCGGGTCGAGCAGCCGAGCATGCGGCGCTATTATCTCGTGCCGTCGGCGACCACCGCCGCAGCCGGCGAGAGCGCGGCGCTCGACGTGCTGGCGCAGCTGATCGGCAGTGGCAGCAATTCCTATCTCTACCGCGCCCTCGTCGTCGACAAGCCGCTGGCGGTTTCCGCCAGCGCCAGCTATTCGAGCATCTCGCTCGACCCGACCCAGTTCGCGATCTCGGCTGCGCCGAAACCCGGCGTCAGCTTCGCTGAGGTCGAGCAGGCGGTGGACGGGGTCCTCACCAGCGTCGCGCAGGACCCGATCCGCGCCGAGGATCTGGAGCGGGTCAAAACCCAGCTCATTGCGGAAGCGATCTACGCCCAGGACAACCAGGCTGTGCTGGCGCGCTGGTACGGCGGCGCGCTGACCACGGGCCTGTCGATCGAGGACATCAGGAGCTGGCCCGATCGCATCCGCGCCGTCACCGCCGAGCAGGTCCGCGCGGTTGCCCAGAAATGGCTCGAGAAGAAGCGTTCGGTGACGGGCTATCTGATCAAGGACACCGCCACCGCCAAGCGCGAGGAGAAGCGTTCGTGACCTATCCCATGCTTCGACGGATCGCATTCACGGTCGCCGCCGGCGCGACGCTCGCGCTCTCCGCAGTCTCCCCGTCGCAGGCCGCCGCAAAAATCCAGCACCTGATCTCGCCGGGCGGCATCCAAGCCTGGTTCGTGCAGGACGCAACCGTGCCTCTGATTGCGATGGAATATTCCTTCGCCGGCGGCTCGTCGCAGGATCCCAAGGACAAGCCGGGCGTTGCCAATCTGGTCGGCTCTCTTCTCGACGAAGGCTCAGGCGATCTCGATTCCAAGACGTTCCATGAACGGCTCGACCGCCGCGCCATCGAACTCTCCTTCAACGCCACCCGCGACACCCTCCGGGGCAGTCTGCGCATGCTGCGCGACAACAAGGACGAGGCCTTCGACC
>NZ_JAEMSD010000517.1:0-2943 GCF_016462955.1 Bradyrhizobium sp.
TTCCCGACCTGATCGTGCTCGATTGGATGCTGCCGGGTCTCTCGGGCATCGAGCTGTGCCGGCGCCTGCGCACCCGCCCGGAGACCAAGCAGCTGCCGATCATCATGCTCACCGCGCGTGGCGAGGAGAGCGAGCGGGTGCGGGGACTTGCGACCGGCGCCGACGATTACATCGTCAAGCCGTTCTCGGTGCCGGAGCTCCTCGCCCGCGTGAAGGGCCTGCTCAGGCGCGCCAGCCCCGAGCGGCTCGCCACCGTGCTGGCCTATGGCGACATCGAGCTCGACCGCGACAAGCGCCGCGTGGCGCGCTCGGGCCGGCCGATCGACCTCGGCCCGACCGAATATCGCCTCCTGGAGTTCTTCCTGGAGCATCCCGGCCGCGTGTTCTCGCGCGAGCAGCTGCTCGACAGCGTTTGGGGACGCGACATCTACATCGACGAGCGCACCGTCGACGTCCATATCGGCCGCCTGCGCAAGCTACTCAACCTAGGCCGCGAGCAGGACCCGATCCGCACCGTCCGCGGCGCCGGCTATGCGCTGGACGATCGCTTCGCGAAGGCGGAGCAGACCTGAGTTTCTTGATCTCGGATTAGCGAGCTGCGGCTTCAATCTCGGCCGCCATCCCGGGGCGCGCGCAGCGCGAGCCCGGGATCCATAGCGACAGGACGTGGTTTGGCGAAGGCTAGGGAGTGACCATCCCGCGCAACGACTGCGCCCTGTGGTTAGGCTATGGATCCCCGCCTTCGCGGGGATGACACCGAGTTACTGGAGCCGTGATCGCTTCACGACTGCCATCAGGTAGATTAACGAACTCACCGCGTGCCCGGCTTTGGTGCTGCGCGGCGCCGGTCCGCTGCGGGCTGATAGGCCACGCGCGAATGCTGGGCGCAATAGGGCAGGCCGGAGAGCGCCTTGCCGCCGCAGAAGAAGAAATCCGGGCTCGAGGGATCGCCGACCGGCCAGTGGCAGGTCGCCTCGTTCAATTCCAGCAGCGACAGCCGCTGGCTCATCGGCACCACGTTGTCGTAGGTGACAGGCTCTGCCTCCACCTCGACCTCGAAGGCCTGCGCCAGCGCGGTGTTGCCGCGCGCGACGGGCCGCGTCACCCGCATCATGTGCTGCGCGGGCCGCGCCTTCCGCGGCCGCGGCGCTGCCGATGACGGGCTCTTGGCGCGACCGGACAGGCCGAGCCGGTGCACCTTGCCGATCACGGCGTTGCGGGTCACATTGCCGAGCTCCGCCGCGATCTGGCTGGCCGAAAGTCCGGCCTCCCAAAGCTTTTTCAGCTGCTCGACGCGATCATCGGACCAGGTCAAAACCGTCATTGCACCCTTTCCCTCGCTGCGCGCCTGCCATCCTGGGGCCTTCGCAGCGAATGCCTAAGCCGTGAAAAACCCGTGCCGCCAGAATCCCTTAAGGCTCGCCGGGCGCGCTCAAGACGCCCGAACGTTACGCCGGTACATGAGGACTCTTGGGATCAGAACTGCTGCACGAGATGTCGTATCTGACAGTCCAAACGCTACAATATGGCGTGACTCTCGCGCAAGAGTCCGCCGACTCGCTTCCACATGTTCCGTGGTGAAAACCCCGCAAAATCGGCACCGCAAGACTACGGATTCAGCGTTTCGCGAGGCTTTCCGGGTGGCATTGACACCCGTCTTGCCAAGCATAAGATAGTGCCACGTGCCGCCCTTAAAAGGCGGCACGTTTCGTTTTCCGGGGCCGGTCAGTGGTGCGTTGCGCAATGCGCGCGTCATACCGTCCGCAACATTCAAGTGGCCGTCATGACTAACAGCGCAGCGCCGCATTTGCTCCCCGTCTTCGCCAGGGCCGACCTCGGTTTCGAGCGTGGCGAAGGCTGCTGGCTGATCGCCACCAACGGGGACCGCTATCTCGATTTCACCTCAGGCGTGGCGGTGAATGCGCTCGGCCATGTTCATCCGGAGCTGGTCAAGGCCGTGCAGGAGCAGGCGACGAAGCTCTGGCACATGTCGAACCTGTTCCAGAGCCCGGACGGCGAGAAGCTCGCGGCGCGCCTTTGCAACGAGAGCTTTGCAGACTTCGTGTTCTTCTGCAATTCCGGCGCCGAGGCTCTTGAAGGCGTGATCAAGCTGGTGCGCCACCATCACTTCTCCAAGGGTCATCCGGAGCGCTATCGCCTCATCACTTTCGAGGGCGCCTTCCACGGCCGCACGCTGGCGACGCTCGCTGCGACCGGATCGGCAAAATATCTCGAGGGCTTCGGCCCGCCCATGGACGGCTTCGATCAGGTGCCGCATGGCGATCTGGAGGCCGTGAAGAAGGCGATTGGCCCGCACACCGCCGGCATTCTCATCGAACCGATCCAGGGCGAGGGCGGCGTCCGTTCTGCGCCTGCCGGCTTCCTGAAGGCGTTGCGCGAGCTCTGTGACGAGCGCGGCCTCTTGCTCGCCTTCGATGAGGTGCAGACCGGCATGGGCCGCACCGGCGATCTCTTCGCTTACAAGCGTACCGGCGTCACACCCGACGTGATGTCGCTGGCCAAGGCGCTCGGCGGCGGCTTCCCGATCGGCGCGGTGCTGGCGACCGCGGAGGCGGCGGCCGGCATGGGGCCCGGCTCGCACGGCTCGACCTTCGGCGGCAATCCGCTCGCGATCTCGGCCGCCAATGCCGTGCTCGACGTCATGCTCAAGCCCGGCTTCTTCGACCACGTGCAGAAGATGTCATTGCTGCTGAAACAGAAGCTCGCTTCCGTGATCGATCGCCACCCCGACGTCGTCAGCGAGGTGCGCGGCGAGGGGCTCTTGGTCGGCATCAAGGCGGTGGTGCCCTCCGCCGATCTGGTTGCGGCGTTGCGCGCCGAAAAACTGCTCACCGTCGGTGCCGGCGACAATGTCGTGCGCTTCCTGCCGCCTTTGATCGTCACTGAAGCCGAGATCGAGGACAGCGTCATCAGGCTCGAACG
>NZ_JAEMSD010000517.1:2953-4711 GCF_016462955.1 Bradyrhizobium sp.
GAACGTGCCTGCACTGCGATCTCGTCCAGCCAGACCAAGCGGGCGGCAAGCTGATGAGCCAGACGCCCAACAAGACCCCGAAGCACTTTCTGGACATCAACGAGCTGCCGTTGTCGGAGCTCAAGCGCATGCTCGCGGCGTCCTCCGCGATGAAGGCGAAGCAGAAGGCGCAGCAGCCGGTCAAGCCGCTCGAAGGCAAGACGCTGGCGATGATCTTCGAGCGTCCCTCGACGCGGACCCGCGTCTCGTTCGACGTCGGCATGCGCCAGCTCGGCGGCGAAGCCATCATGCTCACCGGCGCAGAGATGCAGCTCGGGCGCGGCGAGACCATCGCCGACACCGCGCGCGTGCTGTCGCGCTACGTCGATGCCATCATGATCCGCATCCTCAATCACGACGCGTTGCTGGAGCTCGCAGCCAACGCCACCGTGCCCGTCATCAACGGCCTGACACGACGCTCGCATCCCTGCCAGGTGATGGCCGACCTCATGACCTATGAGGAGCATCGCGGCCCGATCGAGGGCAAGACGGTGGCCTGGACCGGCGACGACAACAACGTGCTGGCCTCCTGGGCCCATGCCGCCGAGCGCTTCAAGTTCCAGCTCAACGTCGCGACGCCGCCGGAGCTCGCGCCGAAAAAGGCCATGCGCGACTGGATCAAGGCGACTGGCGCGCCGATCGTGCTCGGCACCGATCCGGAAGCCGCCGTGCGCGGCGCCGATTGCGTCGTCACCGACACCTGGGTGTCGATGGGTGACAAGGAGGGCGAGCATCGCCACAACGTGCTCAAGCCCTACCAGGTCAACGGCAAGCTGATGTCGCTGGCCAAGCCAGATGCGCTGTTCATGCATTGCCTGCCTGCGCATCGCGGCGAGGAGGTCACCGATGAGGTGATCGACGGCCCGCAATCGGTCGTGTTCGACGAGGCCGAAAACCGCCTGCATGCACAGAAGGGCATTCTGGCCTGGTGTTTCGACGCAGTGAAGTAGGTGCGCTGGAAGCCCGGCTGCGGCCTCACAAGCAATTGTCGTCCCGGACAAGCGAAGCGCCGATCCGGGACCTCCGCGCGAGCGCTTGCGCTCGTCGCGAGAGCCACAGGATTGAGTTTGGCGATGACTCGGAGTTGTCATCTCGCGCAATAACGTCACCTGTGGTTATGGGTCCCGGGCTCGCGCTTTGCGCGCCCCGGGACGACACTGAGTTTGAGGTTCCCCACGCCCCTTCCATTTCCGCCCTCCGACCCCAGATAATGCGCCATGGTTTCCCAATCCCCTGACATGAAAACCGGGCCTGAAGGCCCGGTTCGCGCGCCATCCGCGGTTCCGATCGACGATGCCGTGCTGCCTTACGAGGTCGACGCGCTCGACGTGCGCGGGCGACTGGTCCGGCTCGGCCCGGCGCTGGACGACATTCTCACCAAGCACGATTATCCCGCGCCGGTCGGCAAGCTGCTCGGCGAGGCCATCGTGCTGACGACGCTGCTCGGCTCGGCGCTGAAATTCGAAGGCCGCTTCATCCTCCAGGCCCAGACCGACGGTCCGGTGTCGTTCCTGGTGGTCGACTACAATGCGCCGGACCATCTGCGCGCCTATGCCCGCTTCGATGCCTCGCGGCTGGGCACGGCGAGGGATTCCGGCACGCTGCTCGGACGCGGTCATCTCGCCATGACCATCGACCAGGGCCCGGACATGAGCCGCTACCAGGGCTTGGTCGCGCTCGACGGCGGCAGCCTGGAAGACGCCGCCCACGAATATTTCC
>NZ_JAEMSD010000004.1:0-4000 GCF_016462955.1 Bradyrhizobium sp.
AGGCTCCGGTCGCCGCGACGCAGAATGCGCTGGTGAGATAGGCCGCCAGCAGCATGTGCACGAAGCGCACCATCGCGACCTCGTTGAAGATGATCTTCAGCCAGTCGACCGGGACGAACATACCGTTCTGCTCGATATAGCCGACCGGCACCTGCATCCAGCTGTTGTTGATCATGATCCAGAACGCTGACAGCGTCGTGCCCAGGGCCACCATAGCCGCCGAGAACAGGTAGAAGCCCGGACGTGCGCGGTTTCGGCCGAACACCAGGATGCCGAAGAAGCTCGCCTCGAGCATGAAGGCGGTGAATGTCTCGTAGGAGAGCAGCGGCCCCTGGATCGGGCCGGACATCTTCGAAAGTACGCTCCAATTGGTGCCGAACTGGAAGCCCATCACCACGCCCGAGACCACGCCCAGGCCGAAGGCGATGCCGAAGATCTTCAGCCAGAAATCGAAGAGAGTGCGATAGACCTGCTTGCCGGTCCGCAGCCGCAGCGCTTCCAGCACCGTCAGCCAGGCGGCCAGACCGATCGTGAATGCTGGAAAGATGATGTGAAACGAGATCGTGAATCCGAACTGGATTCGCGACAGAAGCAATGCCGTGGCATCCATCAGAAGTTCTCCCCCGGTCCCATAGCCTGACTTTCGATGTTCGCTCGACGCTAATCACGCGCGCCGAAGCGCGCTTCCGGAATGGAACGGAGCTTTGCGAGTCCGCATGGCGGAGCGCGCTAACGGAGGCGGGCTCGACAGCAGAACCAGAGAGCCGATGCCAGCAATGCAAGTGGGACAACGAGGCCGATCGCACCGAGACGGGCCGTCACGAAACCGCCGGCGACAGCACCGAGAAGAAACATCAGACAGACCGTGAGCATCGTCCTCGCGCCGCGAGCAGCCTCCCGATCAGCCGGCGGCGTCAATTGATCAATGGCACGAAGGAAATTCCCGGTCACCGTAACCGACATGTACTTCCAATGCCCGACCTGCCGGAAACTGGCTGTCTGGAGTGCGACACCAAACGACATCCCGACGATCGCAAGCGGCCCCGGCAGGCGGTGCAGCAGCATCAACAGCATCACGGCGGCAAGCGCTGCTATCTCGCCGGCGAGACAAAGCAAAGGGGCCTTGGCACGGCTGGCGACCGCAGCGCCAACGAAAAAGGCGAGGATCGGCGGGACATGCTTTGCCGCTTCGTGCCAGTGGGCGAGCGCGGCGTTCATCCCGAGAAGCACAACGTTCCCGGTCTGCGAATTGGCGAACACGCCGCCCAGCGAGAGCCAGCTGAAGGCGTCAAGGAAGCCGCCCGACATGGTCAGGAGACAGGCGACGGCGAGCGACTGCTCGGGAACATCAGCGTTTGCCGACGTCGTGGCAGCCAGTTGCGCGGATACAGCTTCCATCGCCATCGTCGACTTCCGTTGATCAGCTCGCGCGCTGCAATGCGTCAGCTGGCCAGATGACGCGGTGCGGATGGGTGAAGACTCCGAACCCGTCTTCGCGGGCGATCGCGAGCAGCGTAATCCCGGCTTCCTCGGCGGTGCGGATCGCGAGCGTCGTCGGCGCCGATACGGCGATGATTATGGGAGCGCCTATCATCGCCACCTTCTGCACCATTTCGACGGAGACGCGGCTGGTCAGCAGCACGGCGCCCTCCGCGGCCGGCAACCCAGAGCCCACGATCGCTCCGGCGAGCTTATCGAGCGCGTTGTGCCTGCCGACATCCTCCCGCACCGGACCGATGCCGGAGGACGGCTGCCAGAATGCCGCCGCGTGCATCGACTTCGTCTTCAAATTCATGGTCTGGAGCGGCGCCAGCGACTGCATAGCAGCCAGCAGGTCTTCTGCCCCAAACGTCATCCGGCTGGTGACAAGCGGCGCCGGCCGCCGGGCCTGTTCGAGACTTTCGATCCCGCAAAGACCACAGCCGACCGGACCGCTCAGGGCGCGGCGGCGCGCCGTCAGCGCAGCTGCGCGATCGCCGCTCAACCAGATGCGCACCTCGAGTCCAAGATCGTCCGGGATGAGCTCGACACTCTCGATATCCTCGGCGTGCCGTACGATCCCCTCGGTGAGAGTGAAGCCGACGCCGAAATCTTCGAGATCGGCCGGTGTTGCCATCATCACGGCGTGGGTCGATCCGTTGTAGCTCAGCGCGACAGCGGTCTCTTCAGCCACGAGTCGTGATGTCGATGCCGCTTGGCCGCGGCGCCAGGCGATCTCATCGTGTCGCGTGAGTGCCGGTCTCACAGCTACTGCCTGCGTCATGGTCTGAAGTCCTTTCGATGATCTCCCGCGATCTGACGGCTTACGGCCGCAGATCTTGCGGGATGACCGCGGCCGGTGACGCAGCCGAAGTGGATGATTCGGATCAAGAACGAACGCGAGCGGGGACGACAATGACGTTAGCCGCCCCGCTCTGCCATATGCAGGTCCGAATGACCGCCCCTCGAGGCGGACGATCATGCTGGACGGGTCGGTCAGGTTCGAGCGTGCGGGCCAACTCGGCCGGATTCATACAGGAACCAGACGCGCCGTTCGGCCTCGTCGATCCAGTTCTCCAGAAGGCTGGCGGTGGCAACGTCCTCATACTCGTCGCAGAGTTCATGGACCCGGCGCATCTCCCGGATGAGCTGCTGGTTATCGCTGCGCAGCTCCGCGAGCATATCCTGGGGATCGACATAATCGGCATCATTGTCGAGAATGCGCTGCTCGCGCGCGATCTCGCCGATCGAGCGCACTGCCATCCCTCCGATCTTGCGCGCACGCTCGGCGACCTCGTCCGTCATGGCGAAGATCTGCTCGGACTGCTCATCGAGCAGAAGATGATAATCGCGGAAGTGCGGACCCGACATATGCCAATGGAAATTCTTGGTCTTTAGGTAAAGCGCGAAAACGTCAGCCAGTAGAGCTCTGAGAGAAGCCGGGATATCGCGATTGGCACCACTCTTCAGATCGGTCGGGCTCTGCAGATCTGCTTTGGTCATTTGCTGTCCTTTCTTCACATAATGCGGATGGTCTAGCGCTGTCCGCGGCACCGGTCTTTCCGATTGCCACGGGCTATCGGCCGAAGGCACGCTGCATCACTTGAACGCTGGCGTCCCTCGGCACGAGATTTTCCAGAAGGCTCATGCCAGCCGTCCTGCAGAAGATCATCGCGATCCGGCCGCAAACAATACTGGCGACGACGCCGGAGGATGCGGATCGGTAAGAACTGCCGAGGGCGTGAATGACCTCGAGCATCGTTGCGACATCATCGTGCCGGAACAGCATCAGACTCCAGCTTTGAAGGCCAAGATCGGTCATGACGCGCTCACCCGCGGCGAGGGTAGCGGCGTGACCTGCGCGAGCCATGCGCTTCTCCATTGATAAGGCGTATCGCCCGCGAAGCGCTTGAACACGGTGGTGAAGTGAGCCTGGGTCTGGAAACCGACAGTCAGAGCGATTTCCACGAGCGGGATGTCGGTGTGCTTGAGCAGTTCCTCGGCACGCTCGATCCGGCGCTTCAGAAGGTATTCATGGGGACGCATTCCCATGGCTGCGCGGAACTGCGCAGCGAAATGCATCCGGCTGAGACCGGCAACCGCAGCGAGATCCTGCAAGGTGATCTTTGCGGAGAGGTTCTCGTCAACGTACTGGGCGACCCGCTTGAGGCGCCATTTTTGCAGCGACCTGACATTGCGGCCGGAGGGGGTTTCAACGGCCGGCGGGGTGGCGTCGGCCTGCCGGCTGAATTGCCGGGTCAGAATGGCGAGGCGCAATGCATCGGCGTAGATGGCCGAATTCGGATCGTCGGAGATTTGGGTCGCCGCCAGCGCGTCCGAGAGACGCTCCATCACGAAGTCCTCGGAGTTTCTGGAGCTAGGCGTCACCTCCGTCACGGCTGGCCCACGGTCGAGGCGCGCGGCCGACACCTTGAAGTTGGTGCCGCCGTTTTCCGCCGGGCCCTCTTTCTCGGTCGAAACGGCCAGGGCGACATCGAGGTGTTCGAGAGAGATCGTGACC
>NZ_JAEMSD010000004.1:4010-18034 GCF_016462955.1 Bradyrhizobium sp.
AGCGGGAAGTCTCGAGTGCAGAAGCCCGCGACGGTCGGTTGCCAGGGCGGCGGCCGGGCTCATATCGAGAATCTTGTCGTTGATGGACTGCACCGGTATTAGCTGCGGGGACATCGTCGGTTCTCCTTGCCCTTTGCGATCCGGCTGCCGATCGGCCTGTCCGGGTGCTCTGACGGGAAAGGTACGCGAGCTGTTCGATTGCTCCATTCTACGCGCGGTTAGCGCCCTAGATTGTCGGTTTGGCCGCTTCATACCTAGGTATGATCGCTTCGAGGTGCGGTATGATATGTAGTGGCTACCAGGTGACCGGCACGACATTCCGCGGGACCACGAAGGGGCTCTTTCAGACCGCTGCCGAGGGGGACTTTGGCGACATCAATTCGACTCGTGTGATAACGATATCCGAAATGGGAACGCTCAATCATCGGCGACGGTTCTGTCCATGAGCCGCTTTGGTCTGCGGTTCTTTTCCGCTCTCCTCGCCTTTGCCGTTTTTCTGGTCGACGTCCTCACTCCGCTCGAGGGCGCTGTGGCCGTTCTGTATGTCGTGGCGATCCTGCTGGCGGCGAAGACGACACATCGCGAAGATATCCTCGTCGCGGCAACCTGCTGTGCCATCCTCACCATAGCCGCCTATGTGCTGTCGCATGGTTTGAGCTCGATTAGCTCGCCCGCGCTGCGCGCGGCCGTCAGCCTCGCTGCGATCGCCATTACGACGATGCTCGCATTGCAGAACCAGGCGGCAACGATGCGCCTCGCGGCGCAGGCCCGCCTGCTTGATCTCTCGCACGACATGATCTTCGTCCGGGATCGGCGCGGAATCATCTCATTCTGGAACCGCTGCGCGGAGGAAACCTACGGATGGTCCGCCGACGAAGCTATCGGTCGGGTGGCAGACGAACTTCTGCAAACCGCCTATTCGGAACCCCGGAATGCCATCGAAAAGATCCTGATCGAGAGCGGTCGCTGGGAGGGTGCGGTCAAGCAGCGCACACGAGACGGCGTGCTCCTCGACATTGAAGCACGATGGGCCTTGCAATACGACCATCTCGGCAAGCCGCTCGACGTCCTCGAGACCCTCACCGACGTCACCGATCGCGAGCAAGCTCATGCGGCACTGGTCCAAAGCGAGCGACGCTACCGGCGAATGTTCGATGCGAGCCGCATCGGCATCGTTGAAGAAGACTGGACCGGGGTCCGCGCGGCGCTTCGGGACGTGAACGTGGAGGCGGATATCGATGGATATCTGAGAAGCAATCCCGACTTCGTCCGCAAAGCCAGGTCGCTCGCCAGGATAAAGGACGTCAATCCGGCGCTGCAGAAGATGCTGGGCGCCACGAATCGCTCCGCCCTTCTCGCCAGCGTCAACGATCTCATGAGCGAAAGCGAACGCACTTTCCTGGGTGCACTTGTAGCCTTTGCCCACGGCGAGCCCTTCTACGAAGGCGAGACGGAGCTGGTCGCACTCGACGGGCGAAGAATCCCGGTCCTATTCACGATTACCTTTCCGACCGAGCCCGAGGGTGACGGCAATGTCCTCGCATTCGTCGTCGACATCACCGAACGCAAGCGCTCGCAAAATGCGCTGTTGGCCGCACAGGCCGAGCTCGCTCACGCATCGCGCGTCGCCACCATCGGCGAACTTACCGCCTCGATCGCTCATGAGGTGAACCAGCCGCTGGCGGCCATCGTGACCAGCGGCGAGGCCGGCCTGCGATGGTTGCGGCGAGATGTACCGCAACTGGACGAGGTCGCGTCCGTCATCGGACGAATCGTGAGCGAGGGCCGCCGGGCGAGCGAAATCGTCACCCGCATCAGGGCGTTCCTGAAGAAGAAGCCCGCAGAGCAAGACATGCTGGGAATTGCCGAGATCGTCTCGGAGGCAGCGACGCTGGTCGAGCGCGAATTGTCGAAGGAAGATGTTTCGTTGAACATCGAAGTCAGGCCGGATCTGCCCCAAATCCGCGGCGACCGGATTCAACTGCAGCAAGTGCTGGTCAATCTCCTGATCAACGCCGCCCAGGCGATGGCGCACCGGAGCTGGCCCCGGATCGTCACACTGCGCGCGGAGCTTGCCGAAAGCGGAGACCTCCTCGTGTCGGTGCAGGACACCGGCCCTGGTATCGAAGCCGCGGACGTGCCGCGACTTTTTGAGCCATTCTTCACGACGAAGCAGGACGGAATGGGCATGGGACTTGCGATTTGCCAGACAACGGTGGAAGGTCACGGCGGCCGATTGACGGTAGAGAGCGTCCCGGGCGCTGGCGCCACATTTCGCCTTACGATGCCCGTCGCGCAACGACAGACGAAGCCATGACACGACTGATCAGCAAAGGACCCGGCGTGGCCAGCTCAGCGCAGAGCCCGGTTGTGATGATAGTCGATGATGACGCGGCCATTCGCGCCTCGCTCGACAGCCTCTTCCGGTCCATCGGCCTTGAGACCCGCCTCTTCAG
Organism: Bradyrhizobium sp.; assembly: GCF_016462955.1. Classification (GTDB taxonomy): domain Bacteria; phylum Pseudomonadota; class Alphaproteobacteria; order Rhizobiales; family Xanthobacteraceae; genus Bradyrhizobium. Next base: position 6,467 of record NZ_JAEMSD010000004.1, read on the forward strand.
CTCACCCAGCGAACTGCTCGGGGGGACGTTGCCGGACGGCCCAGCGTGCATCGTCCTGGACATTCGGCTGCCCGGGGTGAGCGGCCTCGATCTCCAGGGCCAGTTGACGAGACAGGGAATCGATTTCCCCATCGTCTTCATGACGGGCCACGGCGACATTCCCATGTCCGTCCGAGCGATGAAGGCCGGCGCTGTGGACTTCCTCTCGAAGCCGTTTCGCGACCAGGACATGCTTGATGCCGTGACCTTGGCACTTGAACGTGACACGCAGCGCCGGACCCAGTCTGCGGCCCTGGACGATCTTCGTGCCCAATACGAAACGCTTACGTCCCGCGAACGCGAGGTAATGGGTTACGTGACCGCTGGCTTGATGAACAAGCAGGTGGCTGGCCTGATGGAACTTAGCGAGATCACGGTGAAGATCCACCGGGGCAACGTCATGCGCAAGATGGGGGTTCGCTCGCTTGCCGATCTCGTCCGGAAGGCCGAGGCCCTTGGAGTCTCCCAAACCCGGGGTAATACGGAGCAAACTTGAGTATAGTTTTGGCGAGACGTGCTCAGGTCCATAGTAAGCCACCAGCCGCTCTCCGGAGACAGACCGTCCCCGCTCGACATGGCGGTTCAGGACGGAGCTGATGGCAAATATCCCTGTTATCGCAATCGTGGACGACGACGAGGCCGTGCGCACGTCGCTGGCGAGCCTCGTCCGCTCTATCGGCTACGAGGCCTCGACCTATGAGTCCGGCATCGATTTCCTGAATCGGCAAAGCGAAGATCCGTCATGCATGATCGTCGACGTCCAGATGCCGGTGATGACGGGCGATGAACTGCAGGCGAGGCTGGTCGAGGCCGGCCGAAGGTTTCCGATCATCTTCATGACCGCCTTTCCCACCGACGCGGTCCGTCAGCGCGTGTTGGCCGCGGGCGCCCATTGCTGTCTCAGCAAGCCGACCGGCGGCGACGAGATCATTCGCTGCCTCGAAGAGGCGATGGCAGGCCACGCGGCCCAATAGCCTGCTTCCCGGCTCGCCGGCCTCACATTGCGCGACGTGCGTTCCTGCAAGTCGACTGATGGACCGGAAATACGGGTCCAACGACAGCTTCATAGTGCACCCATTCGACAGATCGGCGGGGCTGCAGCTCAGCTCGGCCGCCATGGGGCAACGCAACGATGCAAGCGAAGGCCGTCAATGCGATCGAAGCGCGCTCGCAACTCCTCGCCGGAGTTTCCGCGAACTCCTGGGCTTTCGCCATTCGTGTCTGGCTGACCTGTCTCGTGGCCCTCTACGCCAGCTTCTGGCTGCAGTTGGAGGTGCCCTCGTCAGCCGCAATCAAAGTCGCAATCCTCGCCTTGCCGACGCGCGGCCAAGGCCTGGAGAAGGCCGGCTTCCGGCTGTTCGCGACGGCGATCGGCGTCGCCGCGTCGATCGGTATATCGCCGGATTCTTCTCACAGACCGACGGGCTTCTCTAGGCGGTGCTCGGCGTTTGGGTTGGCCTCTGCGTCTGTGGCGCCGCGCTCGTGATTGGCGTCCATGCGGTCGCGTTCATCAACGACGTCCTGGCTGCGCCCGACTATCACCCGGTGATGACGAGCCGTCTCGAAGCGTTGCGGCGCCAGATCATGAACTACGCCGCGATCGCTGTCTTTGCGAGATCGATCCAGATCGGAGCCACACGTGCATATAATTCGCGCGTGGCTTCTATCGACATGGGCCCTTCCTCGATCCCGAACATCTCAAGGCGCCTGGCCCGGCTCAAAGGTTTGGCGAAGGATCCTACCAACCCCGCCCGCAGCCCGGCTGGTCCACGAGATCGTGACTGAACCGGAGAATAGATTTCAGACGAGCCAGCTCAGATCTCGATGCTGGGAGCGAGCGCCACGATCGATCCGACCACCATCTTAATGGCAGATCCTGCCACCTCGCATCGCGCGCCAGTGGAGCATGCACCTTCCAGAAATCGCCAAACTTACCCTCACCTCTTGCCACGTCCTTTTGAAGCACTCTGATGCAGCCACGCCCCAAGTGCAGGCTTCAAAGAGGGAGGACTTTTGCCGCGCCGACACGGGGCTACATGGAGTTCGCTCTTGTACCAAGCGCCTCCGTATTGCCGAAGATAGCCACGCGGATGCTTGGCTGCTCACGAGTCCTGAAATTCCTTCAAGTCGAGCCGCAAACCTGCTTTGTTGGCTTGATCTGCTGTGACGTAAGGCAGGCCGTAATAGCTCAGCTTCGGGCTCCAACGTCCGGTTTGGCCCGGGTAAGGGAAGGCATAGGTCCCTCCGCCCGCAGCCGCTTCGCGGGATATCACGACGGCAGCGAGCTTTCCGCCGCGGTCGAAGACGAGATCGGAGACATAGCCGTAGCCCTGTCCTGCCTGCAGCCGCGCGTAGTCTCCGATGACTTTCGAGATCAAGAACTCGTGAGGCTCGGCCTGTGCGGTACCAGGCTCGGTGAAGAGGCCGTATTCTCGCGACCTCAAATCGGAAAAGTCGGCCACGATAGCGCCTTGGTGAAGCGGACGCAGTACGCGCTCAAACGGAATTCGGGAGATAAACTCCGGCTCATTCTTGGTCCGAAGGCCTTCGACCAGCAAGTAAACAATCTGCCCGTCGTCTGCCATGGTCACGTTTCGGACGGCTCCCAGATACTCTCCTTTCAGGGAGAACACTGCACTTCCGAGCAGGCGGGACGCTCGATACCCGTCATACACCGTGTTGGCGAACTGCGAATGCGCCGGCTGCTCCGCCGCAGTTGATGTTGCCGTCTCTGCCCGTGCGGGGCCAGACAGAAGGGAGCTTGAGATTGTACCGATGAGAATCAGAAGAGGAATCCTGCTCTTTGCTTGCATTCCAGCGCTCCTACGATCCAGCGTCACCGTACGTTAATCGCTCAGGGCGCTCGAAGTTCTAGGTGCTCTTAGCGAATGGTTCGCTGCCGTGCCAAGGAACGGTCCAGCGACTAACTTCGTACCCAGTCATCATCTCAGCTCCGGCCGATCCAGGTGGTTTGGGCCCCGTCAGGTTTCTCCTGACGATAGTTCACCTTCAGCCCGACTGGGACCGGACGGCGCACGATGCGGCCCCGAGATAACGCAGCAGCGAGATGGGCTGCCTCGTGTAGCAGCCCATCGAGGCGATATTTTCCGACAAACACGCACGCGAGTGACGACGCGGCGGCCGTGAGGGCCGCGTTTGACGACGGTGCGCAGCTTGCACACTTTCCGGGAATGATATCGATGGTGATGGTGATAGTGGCGTTGATACTGCGCTTGCACCAGGTCGGACGCTGCCGCCGGAGCAATCGGACTCGCCGGCGCCGCATTGGCTGGAACCGAGAGTGTGCCGAGCGCGAGCAGGACGGCAATAGCGAGACCATGAGCGAGTTTATTCATGAAGTTCCCTTACAAGATGCCCCCATCGTCAGTGTTGCGTCAGCCGGTGAATACGAGATGAACGATACCGTCTTGCAGACTGCGTTGCGCCGATCAGTCGCACGATCTGCAGCGCGTCAGAACTTTTCGCCGGGATACACGCCCCACAATCTCGTCTGCCGAACGTAGCCTGCGGAAGTGTCTGCTCGAACGTAACACCACACGCCGGTACAGGTATCCACCATCACGAGGACGCGCGGCTCGACGACGGCGTTGACGGCCGAATTCGGCTTTGAGCGGTTTCGAAGACGGACCGACTTCGCTGCAGACCAAGGAGCAACCAACGCGGCCCTCCGGCCGGACAGCAATGCGCCCAGCATCCAACCCTCCTCACCATCGGCGTCGCGGATGCGCCGCCAATTTCCGTACTCTGCGAGTACCTCCACGGGAAGATGGCGGCGAACGAAGGTCCATCGCAGCGGATAGCCGATGCCGGGTCCTGCGCGAACGTTGGCAGGCTTGCTCTTCACGGAGGCGAAGCGGGGAATCGGAAGGCCGCTCCGTTCGACATGCCCGGAACCGGACGCCGAGCCGAACGGGCTACCGAGCAGGATCGCCAAGACGCTCCCTGCTGCGATGATCGACCTCTGCGATGGCCGCCGCTTTGATATGTTCCAATTCTGCGACTCTGATCGTTCCAATGCCTTCAAAGCCAAACCTTCTCCCGATGATCGTGCGACACCGCGCGGTGAGCGAGCGGATGGTTGCGAGGCCAATCTCTTCAAAGCTCTTCGACGCCGGTGCGCGACATCTGCATAACCCGGTGGATACCAGATTTGCGCTCGAGATTTGTACGGTAGAGGACCAAGCGCGAGATGGAGTCGAAAACGATGCTCGCCACATGCACCGTAGTTAACCATCTCTCCGGGCTCGCCAAGTTTCTGCCGTCGTTCACCGTTGCACTCGATCGTTTCGGCTCCTCACCTCCCGGAAAGACCTCCATGCCGCCGATGTCGCGCAGTCGTATCACTCATATTTCGCTGCTTGTCCGCATGATGCTGCTGGCTGCCGGTTCGGTCGTTCTCTTCGACACCGAAGCGCACGGAAAGACGCCGCCGGCGGCGTTCCACTCCAGCTCTCGTGCCTGCAGCTCAGAGCGCGTGCTGCTCGCGCAGACCACCCCGTCGCCAATGAAACGAAGCCGGTCTTTGCCGCATCAGAGCGCCCCGACCTCCGATGCTCCCGATACGATCGGCCGTTTACCGTCGTCGGGGAAGGCGGCACTCTCCTTGCCGCCTGCTGCGACCTCTCGGAACCAGTCTCCCGATTTGCGCTTCGCTCAACAGCCGACGCGGGCGTCCACAGGGGTCGACGACTTGAAAGAGACCATCGGTCTTGCCCGTCGCGGGAAGACGGAGATGGCGACGGCACGCAGTGGTAGAATTCGTGACCGTGCAAGCCGTAAACTGGCGGAGTGGGTGATTCTGCGTTCGGACGACGATGCGATCGACTTCCAACGCTACGCGTCATTCATTCGCGCCAATCCGTCTTGGCCCGGCCTCGATCGTTTCCGCCGACGCGCAGAAGCCAGGCTGTGGTTCGAGCCGCACGGGGCCGAAACCGTGCTCATGTTCTTCTCCGAGCGTAAACCGTTGGGGCCGCTGGGCAAGCTCGCGCTCGCACGAGCATCGTCGGAGCGCGGCGATCAGGCCGCGGCCCGACAATACGTCCAATCCGCCTGGCGCAATGGCAGCCTCTCCGCGCAGTCAGAGGTGCAAGTGCTGGCGCGGTTCGGGCACCTGCTCACAGCGTCCGATCACAGGGCTCGCATGGAATCTCGCCTGTACGCGGACGACATCACGGGGGCGCTGCGTGCGGCGAGCCGCCTCACGGCAAACGACCGAGGAATCGTGAAGGCGCGGGCAGCCGTTATCCAGAATGCCGGCACCAGCGGCGCCTTGCTCGACGCAGTAGCGCCGACAGCGCGCATTGAGCCCGCTTACCTCTTCACGCGCATCCAGTGGCTTCGCCGCAAGGACCGCATTGCGGAGGCCGCTCAACTTATGCTTTCGGCGAGACTTCGAGCATCCGTTTCCGACAATGCCGACGTCTGGTGGGTCGAGCGCCGCATCCTGGTGCGTCGATTACTCGATGACGGCAAGGCGCAGATCGCCTACCGAATTGCGCGCGACGCCGCTTCTCCTTCCAGGGAGAGTCTCCGTGTCGACCAGACGTTCACGGCGGGGTGGATCGCGCTGCGATTTCTGAATGACCCCCATCTGGCCATACGGCATTTCGCGCGAATCGCGAGGACGACGACTCATCCCACCTCGCTCGCACGCGCGGCGTACTGGCTCGGACGAGCTGCAGAGGCGGGCGGTGATCGGGAGAAAGCGCGCGGCCATTATGCCGCCGCATCGAGACGCGCCGCGACGTATTACGGGCAACTGGCAAACGCCCGATTAGGACGTCGCGACGTTTCATTGCCTCGACCGCCAAGCCTCGGTCCAGCAGAGCGCGCAAGCCTTTCCAGAAGCGATCTCGTTCGCGCAGTCGAACTGCTCTACGCGACTGGCAACAGCGATCTGGCGATCCCGTTCGTCGCCGACCTTGGCCGTACGGCCGACATCGGACTGCTGACGATCATCGCCGAACGCCTCGCCGAGAGGCGGGATGCGCGTGCGACCCTCGCGGTCGGCAAGGGGGCCCAGGCGCGCGGCTTTGCGCTGGATCGGTATGCATTTCCCAATTTCGGCCTGCCCAATCACGCCTCCATCGGTCCGAAGGTAGCTGCCAGTCTCGTCTACGCGGTGGCGCGGGCGGAAAGCGCTTTCGACAAGGGCGCGCAATCGACGGCAAAAGCGTCGGGATTGATGCAGGTGACGCCCGCGGCAGGCCAAACGATCGCCCGCCGGCTGGGCATCGCATTCGAGCCCGGGCGGCTGCGAAGCGATCCAGCCTACAACGTACAACTCGGATCCGCCGAGCTCGCAGATCTTCTCAAGACATATGATGGGAACCACATCCTCGTTCTGGTCGGCTACAACGCAGGCCGTGGGCGCGTCAAGCAATGGATCGCACGCTACGGCGATCCCCGAGATCCGAGCGTGGACGTCATCGACTGGGGCGAACGTATCCCGTTCACCGAGACGCGCATTTACGTGCAGCGCGTGATGGAGAACCTTCAGGCCTATCGGTCACGCTTCGACGAACGCGCGACTCCTGGCATCGAGGCGGACATGCGGGGCGGTCCCTAGGAGGATCGTCTCACCGGCTCGTAGAGAGCGATCCGCCCCGCTTTACCATCCGGGGTCATTCCAGGAAGTGTCGCATTCTGCCTTTGGGGAAGAAAGTTGCCGCGCACGCGGCTAACCCTGGCTCTGAGGATCTCTGCCGGTTTCATCGGAAGGACTGCGATCGCTCTCTTCACGCCCTGGTTGAGACCCTCCCGTCTTTCTGAGCTCTCGCTCCAGGGCGCGCTTAAACCTGAGCTCCTGACGCTCTACAAGCAAGTAAGCGCCCATGAACGTCACAGCAACGAAGATGGCAAGTGAGCTGCCGCTGGATGTTGTGAATCGTGCAATGAACAGCCAAGCTGCCAGGCCGGTTAGAGTTCCTACAAAGGATGCAGGGAGTAGAGGCCGCCCCACCTCCCGCAGGGCGGCCTGCAAGGCTTTCATGCGGAAGTTGCGGTCGATCGGCTGAGAATACTGGCGCATTGACCACCTTCTGAGCTCAACGCTGCGGCTCCAAAACGGGCCCGCGGCCACTGCCTTCGGTCGGCGAACATTTCCATGCTTGATTCTGCCACATTGGAGAGACTGGACAATCCGCGAATGTCTTTGCGAACGAGCGGATGTACGGTCACGTACCAACTTCCAGAGGCAGCTTGCCTCCACAGCGGCATCGGAGCGCCCCACGACGAACGATTGCCTCTAAACTTCGAAAGTCTTCAGCTGGGCTGATGCATGACGCTTTTTAGAATGCTCTCAAGGCGCATCTAGTCGCCGCGCAGCAAGGCTCTTTCGGGGGTATAGCACCTCCGTTTTCGTGCGGCAGCGTACCGACTAAATTGAAGTTCGCGCGTTTGGTCCGATTGCTTGGCTTGAGACGGGGTGGCTTTTATGAGCAAATGGGACGCGGTCTAGAAAACAAGAGACGCACGATCGCCGAGAGGGAGGCCGGCCTTCAACGAGGGCCGGCCAACTGTTTTGGTCGGCTGTGAAATGTCCCGGGTCTGGGGCCGAGCCTCGATCAGCGTAACGCAAGGCTGATGAACCTCGCGGCTGCGGCGACATCGCCCGTGCGCAAGCCTCAGTTCGCTGCATGCACAATTTTCATGAAAACTCGTGTGGGCACGTCGGAGAAGCCCCACGCGGCAGATCGAAGACGTCGCCGGCGCGACGTTAAGGGCTGGCGGGCTCCGATGCCCGACAAAGTCTGTACACTGCCGTACATCTCATATCCCGACCTCCCTAACCCTGGAAACCAAGGTAGCGGGCTTTGGTTGACCGCATTCTGAAGGTGACAGGAGCCAGACATGCGTCAAATCACACTCGCTCTTTCTCTCACGGGGCTGATAGCCATTTCGCCTGCCGGCATTCAGGCTGCACCCTTGACAGCGCTCTCGGCGGCGGCGAACTCTGCTGAGCAGAGGTCGGTCGTGCGTGATGGTCTCACACGGGTTCACTGGCGTGGCGGTTGGGGCATCGGCGCCGGATTGGTGGCGGGCGCATTGATCGGCTCAGCGATTGCCACTCCTCATTACTATGCGGGGTACAGGCCTCTCTACGGGTACCGCTATCCATACGGTCATGGCGGTTACTATCCCGCGTACAGCTACACACCTTATTGGGGTGGCTACGGCTGGGGACCGCAACCCTATGCTTGGGGCCCACGCCCCTGGCGCTACAGCTACGGCTGGTCCGCACCGAGGCCGTGGGGCTATGGAGTCCGGCGTGCGCACCCGTGGCGACACAGCTACGGGTGGGCGCCACGACATCACCGGAATCATCATGGAGTGATCCGCGCGCACCATCGGTGGTGATGGGCCGCCCTCACGAAGTGCCCGGCGCGATCGGGCGTAGCCGCGCCGGGCAACGGGGGGTTTAGCTGCAAACCTCCGCAGAACTAGAAACCATTCCTGCGTCCGCCGATTGAAAAGGCCGGCAGGGAACGATGGAGAGTTCAATGCAAGCCCAAGCAATGATCAGCACGCATCCGCAGGTTCGCGGAAATACAAACGACGCTCTCATTCGCTGCATCGAGGAGTGCTACTCCTGCGCACAGACATGCACGTCCTGCGCGGACGCGTGTCTCGGGGAAGACAAGGTACAATCCCTAACCCAATGCATCCGGCTGAATATGGACTGCGCCGACATCTGCAACATCACCGGGAGGATCGCCACCCGCCGAACCGGGTCGGACGAGGAGATGATCCGCAGAATGCTCGATGCCTGTGCCGCGGCGTGCCGGCTCTGCGCCGAGGAATGCGAAAAACACGCTGAGATGCACGAACATTGCAGGATCTGCGCCGACGCGTGCCGCCGGTGCATGAGCGCTTGCGAAGAAGCGCGGCCCAGCCTCGCACATTAGATGAGCCTCGCGTTCGCCAGCAACGTCATGGTACACTGATAGCGACCCGGGGCGATATCCCGATCATTGTTATCGTGCTATTTCTAACGCTTTCGCTGCCGTCGAACTTGGCGGTGGCGGCCGCGGCAATGGCCCAGGTTTCTCTGGGCGCAAACACCCGCGACCTCTGTACGATTGAAGCGGAACCGGCTTGTCGGGGCGTTTATCGGACCGTGCGTTTCGTAACCCAGCCCAGGGTCGATCCTTGGACAATGATGCTGAACAAAACGACAGCATAGGTCGAGGCGAGAATGGCGGCTTTCGCCGGGCCATCCGGCAGTGACAAGGCAAGTGCAACAGAAATCCCGCCACGAACACCGGCCCACGTCAAAAAGGGCGCGTTGCGCATCGAGAGAAGCCGCGTCCATCCGAACAGGAAAGGCTGCACTGCAACCGAAACGAAGCGAGCGAAAAGAACGATTGGCACAGTCGATGCCGCAAGACCGAAGCTGCGAAGATCAAAGCGCAGGATCAGCGTCTCCAGCCCAATTAGTAAGAACAGGACTGAATTGAGAATTTCGTCAATGAGCGTCCAGAGTGCGAAAAGATAACTTTGTGTCTGCTCACTCATCGCATAGCGCGGTCCTCGATTCCCGATGAGGAGGCCTGCCGCCACCATGGACAGCGGCCCACTGACGTGCAAGTGGAGCGCAATCGCATAGGTTCCGGTGACAAGAGCGAGCGAGATCAGTACTTCGATCGCGTAGTCATCGATGAGCCGCATCGCGCGATACGCGACATAACCCGTCAGCAAACCCAGCACGATCCCACCACCAGCTTCGCGGATGAGCAATTCGGCGACCTCCGTGCTCGAAACATGCGCGCCTCCCTCGGAGCTCGCAAATCGAAGCAAGATCGTGAACAGGACGATGCCGACGCCGTCGTTAAACAGTGCTTCGCCTTCAGTTTCGATCTTGAGTTCGCTCGGTACGTTAGTGTTGCGAAGTGTGCTCAGGACGGCGACGGGATCTGTCGGGCTGATCAAGGCGCCGAAGACGAGGGCCCAGGGCAGCGACATGGGTATTTCCATGAGGCTGCAGATGCACCAAAACAGAGGGCCAACGGTCGCCGTTGAAATCGCAGTTCCGAATACGGCCAAAATGAACACAGGAGCGGCGCGGCTCCTCAGGGTCTCCAGATCCACATGCAGTGCGCCGGCGAACAGAAGAAACGCGAGCATCCCGTTCACAACGATCTCTGCGAAATCGATCTGGCGGAGACCCTCCGAAAGCCGTTCGAGAAGATGAACGGTGGGAATTGCCGCGTCCAAGCCTATGAGAAACAGCGACGCCGTGACGCTTATCACCAGAAGTCCCACGCTGCGAGACAAAGGCAGGAATTTGTGATTGAGCCAGCCAAATACCGCGGACAGCGTCAATAGAATGGCCGCAATATCCATGAGCGAAAGCACAGCCGAACTCCACTATCAGTGGCTGGACGTCTGACGTTGCCGCGTCCATGAAGGCAAGCGTCTGCGGCCAAGACCCTGGCACAATTGATAGTGGCCTTTCACTCCCCGGTCCATTCGGGAGATGAAAGAGTTCAGATAGGGTGCGAGGTCGCGATTTGCCGTCGTGTCGGCGCGACCCGTACAGAGATGACCAACCTCTGCGTGAATTCAGTGAGGACGAATCAGTCCAGGGGCCGCTTAACCCTGGTCGTTTGAGGCTTACCGCCGAACGTACTTCCAGATGATCGGCGGGCCGCGACTTCCAGCGCCGCGAGGCCGAGCGCGGAGAGCGCCGCGACGAAGACGAGTAGTAGCAGACTGCCGTCCATTCAGGGAACCATTTCTGATTTGCGCTCCCGCAGGGAGCTCAGGCCTGGATGTGCGGTACCGTCGCAGCCGGCACCATGTAGCCGTCGATCAAGCCATTGCATACGCGGATAGCAGCAAGCAGGCGACGTACACGCAGGCAAGGGCCATCCCGGTGGTCCGGGCTGTGCGGGCGTCTGCTCGCGAACCTGCTTTTGCTCTGAGCCGTGGCAGCTGCTGATACTGCGCAAAAAGTTGCCGGCCGACGCGTCCTCGAAAGAGTACGTTTCTCATATCAGCCTCCACGATCGACCGATCCGCCAAATGTGCGCTCACCAGAACGAGTCTGTCTCCCGTGAGGGAGCACTTGGTCGGCCAGTGCAACGATACCGTAGTGGGCGGCAGCTCGTCGCACAGTCGGGAGAACAGTTGATGTCTGTCGGGATAATCCTGACATGCGCCGGACGTCCCGTGGGCGCGATGTGGATCGTAGCTCAGAGGGCGGTACCCGGGCCTGCTTGGTTCAGCCAGCCCACCGCGACGCCGTAGCGAACAATGTCGGCACGCGTGAACAGCCCAAGCTTTTCCACGGCTCTTGCCTTGTAGGTTTCCACCGTCTTGATGCTGATGTTCAGCTGGTTGGCAATTTCCTTGTTGCTGAAGCCTTGGGCGATGAAGCGCAGGACTTCGCTCTCCCGGGGCGTCAGCTCACTGGCAGTTGTCCCGGCAGACGGATGAGCGCCGGCAGAAGAAGGAAGGGCCTTCTCCGCGATTGCGGGATCCAGATACAGGCCTCCACTGGCG
>NZ_JAEMSD010000004.1:18044-19734 GCF_016462955.1 Bradyrhizobium sp.
CGCCCTCACCGCCCGCTCGAGCTCATCTGCCGCAGAGCGCTTGAGGAGATAACCCCGGGCTCCTGCCTGAAGCATGGGCTGGACGTAGGCGTGGTCCTCGTGAACGGTCAACGCCAACAGACGAACCTGAGGAAGCTGCGCTGCGACTGTGCGAGCGACTTCGAGGCCGCTGATGCCGGGAAGCGAAATGTCCAGGATGGCGATGTCCGGCGTGACCTGGCGAATGATATCGAGGGCCGTCTGTCCGTCCGTGGCTTCTCCCACGATCTCGATATCCTCCACCGCCTGCAGCAGCGCTTTCATTCCAGCCAGGACGAGCGGATGATCGTCAGTTAACGTGATCCGGATCGGGCACATAGCCCATCTCCTCTGCTGGCACGGGAACTCTCATGAAAAGGGAAGTGCCACGGCCCGGCTCAGACTCGATCGCTAAAGATCCACCCAGAAGCGTGAGGCGCTCCTCGATGACCGAGAGGCCGAGCTTTGCGTGGCGGGCATCACTGGTCGAGAACTCTTGAAGGTCGAATCCGTTTCCATCGTCTTCGACGACGATCCGCAGCTCTGCCGCGCGCCGGTCGACCACCACGCTGACGTTTCGCGCCTTCGCGTGCTTGACCACATTGTTTACGGCCTCCTGGACTGCGCGGTAGGCGGCAATTTCGACGTCCTGGGCGAGACGTTCCCTTCTGCCCAAATGCTGGAAATCCACGCTGATCCCGAACCGCCGCTGGATCTCGGCGCAGAATGCCTCGAGCGCCTTGTAGAGCCCGAGATCGTCAAGAGCCGTCGGCCGAAGATCGGATGCGACTTGATGGATGTCGCGGCCAATTTCTCTGGCCAGTCCTTGGAGCCAGTTGAGCTTCTCCAGCCCGACCTTGCGCTTTTGACTTGCGCCGAGAAACTGCTCCAGGTTTTTGAGCCCCAGAAGGAGGCCCGTGATCGTCTGGCCGATTTGATCGTGAAGCTCGCGCGCAATGCGACGGCGTTCATTTTCCTCTGCTTCCGAAAGACGGCGGAGCAGTCGCTGCCGCTCGAGCTCGGCCCGTTTCGTTTCGTCGATATCCAGAATGACACCATAGACGACATCCGGGTTGTTCTGGTCGAGCCGGGACAGACGCCCACTGGCACGTAACCACCGACTGTGTGGAAGAGCGGTTCGGAAATCTGCAATCGCGACGTTTCCTGAACGACATCCCATGAACGAAGATTCAAACTGCTGCCGGTCGGCGGGCTCGATGCAGTTCAGCATCCGATCGATGGGCAAACTGGTGTCGCCGTCAGAGGAGCCGCCCATCTGCAACATCTCTCGCGCACGAGGCGACACGAGCGCTTCCCTGGTTGCGAAGTTCCAGCTGAACACGCCGAGGTCTGCGGCATCAATCGTAAGCCTGCGCTGCTCTTCACTGGCGCTGAGTGCCAAAGCGGCCTGCGCCTCCTGCTCGCGTCGGCGAAGAGAAATGTCACGGATCGTGTACCAAGCCAAGGTCAATGCCAGGACGAAGCTCAGGACCCCGCCCCCGGCCAGAAAGATGGCCGATCGTTGAACGGGGCCATTGAGCTCTTGCGTCGGTATTCCGAAATGGACCGACCAGCCACTTGTGCCGGGTATGAGCTTGTAAATCGAGTCGACCTGTTCGCCGGTGGGGGTCCTCTTGACATAGCTTCCTTGCGGCGCTGCGGCGATCGCCTG
>NZ_JAEMSD010000004.1:19744-54961 GCF_016462955.1 Bradyrhizobium sp.
GCGCACGGTGGCGCTGGCGGATTGACCGAGCTCGGATTGCTCGCCGACGGTACGAGCGACTATGTTACCCTTCGCATCGACGACGAAACCGACCCAGCCCGCCGGGGCCCCGGCGCTTTGCAGTATCTGGCTCACCGCGTCCGGGACGAGGGCCACCGTGAGAACGAACTTCAACTGCCCGTCGCGTTCAACAGGGGCCCTTACCGCAACAACTCGTTTGCCCGTGATCGGGCTCGGGGGTCCGATTCCGCCGATCGCCGGCTTGCGCGTCTTCAGGATCTGCTCGAAGTTCTCCCGATCGGCTATCACCCGCATTCCGTCCGCGAGGGGACGGGTCACGTCCAGCACCTGATTGCCCCCGGCGTCGACCAGCTGAATCGTTTCCCAAAGCGTCCTCGCCTCATTGACGCGCGTCGCCTCTCGGTAGAATGCATCGAGATCTGGTTTATCCAGCGTAGCGGAGGCCGCGATCGTCTCGGCTATTTCGAGCTGCAAGCTGATTTCCGAGGCAAGCCGACCGACCACGTTGTCGAGAGTCTCGACGGCTGCGGCCTGTGAATGACTGCGTTGCTGCTGGGCGTTCAGAAACACGACCCAGCCGGCGAACAGAGCCAGCGGCATCGCTGCTGCAATGAAGACGAGCGCCAGCGGGCGGCGTGCTGCGCTCCGTGCAGTCGAGCTTCGCGCTTCCCTGTGAGCAGGAGCCGAATGTGACAACGAAACGCTCACGTCCCGCAGCTTCCTTCGTGTTCTGGTCGTCAGGGTTTTCCTGACAGCGCGGACGGTCACCCTGACTCCCGGGTTCGCCCGATCTGCCCCATGCTACAGACAATCGTAGTTGCGGTCCAGAATTGGGCTTGACATGGAACATCCATTAATGCGGCCGTTTATTGAGAGTGATGCGTTTGATGTGAAACGGCCGACTCATCAGGACCAGTGCGTCGACCTCAGCTGCAACGAACTAATCTCGCGGCTATCGGAGCGCTCGCGCCAGTCCCTGCTCGATAAGTGCGAGAGGGTACCGTTGGGAAAGCGTCAGGTACTCTATGACCGCGGCATTCCTCTTCGTTTTGCCTACTTCATCGAGAGCGGCGGATGTTCGGTCACGACGCGGGCGGGCGACTGCTTGCCGGTTGAGATCCACACACTCGGAAGGAAAGATTTCGTTGGAGTGCCGTTGATCCTCGGCATGCGCGTGTCGCCACATCGGTGCAGCGTGCAGGTCCAAGGTCAGGCGCTGCGCATTCATTGCGACGAGTTGATCGCGTTGATCAAGCGAGACGCCGAGCTCGAAAGGCTGCTCCTGGGATACGTGCAGGCGATCCTGATCCACAGCTCTCAGCTCTCCGCCTGCAACTCCCGGCACACCTTGCACCAGCGCCTTGCCCGATGGCTAGTTGTCGCCAGCGACAGGCTCGGATCGCGAGAAGTTCCCTTCACGCACAGCTACATCGCGAACGCGCTCGCGGTCCGGCGCGCAGGGGTCACTGTCGCATTGGGAGAGATGGCGCGAGAGGGAGTGATCAGCTGCCGAAGGGCTGGGATCGTCGTTTCGGATGCAGCGCGGTTGAGATTAATGTCCTGTGATTGCCACAGCGTCATCCTGTCGGCGCATGAGCGCTCTTGTACGGTACCGCCCGTTCGCATGGCTTATTCGTAACCCGCTGCTGCGTCCGGCTGCAATCGCGAGCGGCGAACCGATCCGAGGGATCCTGGCGAGGATGGCGTCAAGTGGATGGAGGTCAAGGTGAAAACGGATGCTGAGGTCTTGGTGGCCGCCGTAGAAGAAGCTCAACGCCTGCTTGCCGCATACGAGAGTCCCCACTGCAGAGACACTCGGGATGACGTCATAGCCATGGTTGAGTTCATCCTGTGCGATCCGTCCGTCACGCGGGCGATGCTTCGTCAAAAGATGCGCACGCGCCTCATGTTGGTCAGTTAGATGAAACCTGCGGGTCCGCTTCCGAGCTTTTCAAACTTCCAGGCGCGCGGGGAGTTGGTGACGATCTACCACCTGAGGAGCCCACGGACGGCTTCCAGTGACGCCCCGGGAAGGCAGCGAATGCCAATCCGGAAAGCACGACGGGAAGCGCAACGACAACGTCCAGCCGAAACGACACTTGGTACCCAGATCACCTGGTGCTGAACGCAAACAAGGATCAGCTGAAGACAATGCCAAAATTCAAGTACTGAGCCGGCCTCGAGCAGAACGCTCGAGCCACTCCAGCCTCACGAGGCGGCGTCATGCGGATGACGCCGCCTCAACTTGCATGTGTCATTCATTTGCGTGCCTCCGGCGCGCGATCCTTGACTAGGTATTTTCTAAACAGCCGGGCTTGCACCGTGCTGGCTGAGATTGAAGATGTCTGACGAAGAGCTGCCCCATACCGTAGAGGAGCTGGTCCGTCGCTACATCCATTCGGTGGCGCAACTCGAGGCACTTATTTTCCTCTATGAGCGGCCCGGTGAGCGCTGGGACGTCGAATCTCTCTCGGAGCGTCTTTACGCGGGCAAGGCAGAGATGGCCGATGCCCTGGCGTTGCTCCGGCGAGATGGCTTCCTGGAGGGTGGCCCGGCACTGTACGAATTCGCTCCACGACCCGAATTGCGGGCTGCTGTCGATGCTCTGCGCAAGGCATATTCACGGCACCTCATCCCGATCACTTATATCATCCACACCAAGCCGCGCCGGATACAGGCATTCTCGGATGCCTTCAGGATCCGAAAGGACTGAACATGGCTGCGGTCATCTACAGCCTTTGCGCAATAACGAGCGGCTTCTGCGCTTGGCTGCTGGTTCGTGCTTACTCAGCGAGCGGGTCAAAGCTGCTGTTGTGGAGCGCGGTCTGCTTCGCAGCGCTTGCGCTGGAGAACGGCGCCTTATGGATCGACAAGGTCGTCTTTCCGGAAGACGATCTTTCCGCAATACGCGCGTCGATCGGCTTGTTCGCCATGGCGGTCCTGCTGCTCGGAATGATTTGGGAGGCCGAGTAAATGGACCATCTCGCTCCTGTTCTCGAAGGTGCGACGGCGTTCGCATCACTCATGGCAAGCATCTATTTCCTGAAATTCTGGCGCAAAACGAGCGACGTTCTTTTCCTGTTCTTTGCCGCAGCATTCGCAATCGATACCGTTGCGCGCTTCCTGATGGCGGTCGCGCAGACGACGAGTGCAAGCGAGCCCGTCTACTTCATTCCGCGGCTGGTCACATTCAGCCTGATCGCCCCTTCAATTGCCGGGAAAAACGCGCTGCCCAGCATGCGGAAGTGAAGCCGCGTTCTGCAGATGCGATCCACGCGTTCTTCCTTTGGTGCAATAGCGTACAGCTTTTCGATCGCGCTTGTGCAGCCCATTCTCGGAACGCAGCACACGTCTCCTCGTTGGCACATCGTGCAAACAGAAGAGGAATCTTTCCCATGTTATCCATGAAGCCCATGTTCGCCATGACGGCATTGATGTCGGTCGCATGCACGCCTGCGCTTGCCGCTCCGATGTCGCCCGCGTCCATCAAGCAGGACACTCAAATTCAGCAGGTGCAGTATCGAAATTGGCATGGCCACAGGGGTCATCGACACGGTGGATGGCGCGGGCATCACTATGGCTCCGGTGCCGCGGCGCTGGGTGGTCTCGCTGCCGGCGCGATGATCGGAGGCGCGATCGCCAATAGCCGGGCACAGGCGGATGCCAATGCATATTGCTCGCAGCGATATCGGTCGTATGACCCTGCTTCGGGAACGTATCTCGGCTACGACGGAATGCGGCATCGGTGCCCCTGATGCTGGCCGGCCCCCGATGGCGTGATCCCCGGGGGCCGCTTGCCGCCGTACCCGGCTCTGCCAAGTCGCTGCTTCATGATACCCGGTAGGGAGCAGGCTTGCCCGGCAGGATCGATGGCAGCTCGGCCGCGCAAGGAAATCCGGTACAGTTTCGTACCAAAGATGGCCGATCCTGCCCGCTGCCGCTTGCCCACCGGCGTCCTGAAAAGGATAGTGTTCGCGGGGGCTCTCATGATCAGAAAACCGAAACGAACGGCGCTCATTGTGGTTCCGCAGGCATACTGCTTGTCTTGTGAAGAGAAGACGCCGCATCGGCATGAACGATTGGCAATCCGGGGAGCGCAGGTGGCACGCACGATCTGCTTGGCCTGCAATAGCGAGCGCGGCAGCGTTGCGCCGGAGAGGCAGCAACCCATCAGTCCCAGCTGATGGCAGTCACTCACCGGACGCACAATCTGCTCGCGCAACACTAGTGGCACGATTCCGTTCAGGGCTTGAGCCGCGCTGCTCGGCGCGCCGACGGGACTCCCCTACCGACCAAGTGGTGGCGGCGGCGTGATGCCGATATCGTACAAGCAGTTCCTCCGTTACGGCATGTTCGGCCTCGCGGTAGCGGCACTCGTGGCGTTTGGCATCTCTCCGTTCACGGGAGGGATTGTGCAGCAATGGTCGCGAAGCGATGTCGAGGCCAGGTCGAAGTTGGTTTTCAACGCCATCCAGCCGCTACTCAGCGTTGACGTGGAAGAACGTGCCTGGACCCGGCTCTCCGACCTCTTCAAGAGGGTGGCGCTCGACCAGAAGATTCTCGCGGTCGGATTTTGTGATACGGGCGGATCGTTGGTCGCGCCGACACCCGAAATGCCGGCGGACTTCTCGTGCGAAAAGTTCGCCAGATCCGAGAACGACAGCTTCGCGACCATTACGAGCGGGGGACGGCGAGTTCTTGTCGCGGCCTTTCCTGTCGCGAGCAGTCGTGGGCGTTCCTATCTCGTCATACTGACCGACCTCAGCTTTGCAGCGGCCAGATCGAGCCAGGTATTGGCGTATCTCCTCGCGGCACTCGCCGGAGTGGTGCTTGTCTTGACCGTCGGCACCATCATCTTCGCCGTGATCATGATGAGGGGGTGGATGAACGCCTTGCGGCGGGCGGTCGACGAGGTTCGTCGCGGTGCTCAGAGGGTCGGACCCAAGCTGAGTGGTTCGTCGATCGATCGCGAGATCCACAAGCTGCTGCGCGATGCCGAGCACATTCCGTTTACAAGTCAGATCGAGTGGACGCCGCAGTCCTTGCAGCAAGTGTTGCATGGGGCACTACCGGGGGCCGAAGTGATCGTCGTGGCCAATCGTGAGCCATACATCCACAACGCTTCGGGAGGAAAGGTCGTGGTGCAGAGGCCGGCAAGCGGCCTGGTCTCCGCGCTGGAGCCGATCATCCGCGCCTGCGGCGGCACGTGGATTGCGCATGGCAGCGGCAGCGCCGACCGTGAGACGGTCGATCAACACGACAGAATTCGCGTGCCCGAGGCAGCTCCGGCGTACACGCTTCGGCGGATATGGATCTCCGAAGAAGAACAGGACGGGTACTATTACGGTTTCGCCAACGAAGGTCTCTGGCCGCTGTGCCACATCGTTTTCGTGCGTCCTACGTTCAGGCTGCGTGATTGGCAGCTGTATCGGCAGATCAATCAGCGCTTTGCGGACGCAGTCGTCGCCGAAGCACGCACCGAAGATCCCGTCGTGCTGGTCCAAGACTATCATTTTGCCCTCGTTCCGAAGATGATCCGTGAGCGCCTGCCGAAGGCAACGATCATCACGTTCTGGCATATCCCATGGCCGAATGCGGAAACCTTCAGCATCTGCCCGTGGAAGGAGGAGATAATCGAAGGAATACTCGGCAGCACGATTGTTGGCTTTCACACCCAGTTTCACTGCAACAACTTCATCGAAGGTGTCGACCGCTTTCTGGAGAGCAGGATCGACCGCGAGGTGCAGGCGGTCAGTGTCGGGGGACACGAGGCCAGGATACGCGCCTATCCGATTTCGATCGAATGGCCGCCGAGGGAGCTGGAGAAGCTGCCGGCTGCGGTTCAATGCCGGTCCGACGTCATCGCGCAATTCGGTTTGGCGGAGGGCACGCGGCTGATCGTGGGCGTCGAGCGCTTCGACTATACCAAAGGCATTCTCGACCGCATGCGCGCCATCGACGCGCTCTTGTCGCGGAATCCAGCCTGGACGGACCGGCTCGCATTCATCCAGGTCGCGGCTCCGACCCGCAGCAAGCTGAGCTCCTATTCGAGATTGCAGGCGGAAGCAGAGGCGTTGGCCGCGGAAATAAACGAACGGCATCAGGGTCGTCAGCGCGTGATCCATCTGATCGTTCAGCACTACGAGCCCTCGGACGTGTTCCGGCTGTTCAGGGCAGCCGATGTCTGCGTCGTCAGCAGCCTGCACGACGGAATGAACCTGGTCGCAAAGGAGTTCGTGAGCTCGCGGGAAGACGGCGCCGGCGTGCTCGTCCTGTCGAGCTTTACCGGAGCGTCACGAGAGCTCTCCGAGGCCCTCATCGTCAATCCATACGACATCGAAGAGATGGCATCGGCGATCGAACTGGCGCTCTTGATGCCGCTGGAGGAGCGGGCCGAGCGCATGAACCTGATGCGACAGCAAGTGAAAGAGCACAACGTCTATCGCTGGGCGGGAGCGATGCTGCTCGATGCTTCGAGAAGCCGTACCCGCGAGCGGGTTCTCGGCATGGCCGCCAGAACTCGCATTGACTGAAGCCGACCCGATCGCATCTGTCGGGATAAGATGATCGAAAAAGTAAGTACGTTAGCGTACTGGCCGACCTTTCCAGGGCGAACGGATGATCGCACGCTCCAACTCGGGCGCCTGCGCGCTCAAAGAGAGGGAAGGCGAGCGTGAACATCTTGATTGGAGCCGTGATGCTTGCGGCCGCAGCCACCCTGGTCCTCATTGGACGTCCAAATCGTGCTGGCGAACACCCGAGGTTCTTGCGCTTTGAGGCAGCGCTGGTTCTGTATCCTCCGATCGTTCTGTCGGTCATTGCCCTTGGCGCCGCAGCGTTCATTTCAGGGCTGCTATCCAGCTAGTTCATTCTCGAATTCAAGATGCGCGTATCCGGGATTGCGGCAGCCGACCGCCAGAGGCAGACGCGCACTCTTCCACGTCTTGCCTCATCCGTCATTCAGGGCGGCTGGCGGAGCCGGTGCCGGCAGGCCCGA
This sequence comes from Bradyrhizobium sp., assembly GCF_016462955.1. Lineage (GTDB taxonomy): Bacteria > Pseudomonadota > Alphaproteobacteria > Rhizobiales > Xanthobacteraceae > Bradyrhizobium. Next base: position 26,763 of record NZ_JAEMSD010000004.1, read on the forward strand.
CTGCCGCATCAGCAGCTTTCGCCATACACCCGGGCCCTGCCGTCCGGCCGATGAGCGTTGCGCAGGAACGAGGGGAGCCAAGGAACGTCCCGACGACGCCCACGTTGCCGTCGCGTGAATGTGCGCCGTCGCGTGACTGTCCGGCCTGTTCGGGCAGCAGCGCACCGCGCTTCTTGATGGCAGTGCTGCGCTTAGCGAGCGCTCTCCGGGCTTAAAGGTGGCAAGTATGGTGCTTCGAAACGTCATTCTCATGACGCTTGCGGTTGTGCTCCTCGCGATGGGCGTCGCCTTGATGGCCGGGGGTCTCTGGCTGATCGCCCTTGGCGGATCCTGGTACTACGCCCTGTCTGGCCTCGCGTTTCTGGCAAGCTCGATCCTCCTGTTTCGCCGCGACGAACGGGCGTTGTGGGTCTTCTGCTTCGTTACCGCGGGCACCCTGGTTTGGTCGCTGTGGGAGGTCGGCCTGGACTGGTGGCCGCTGGCCGCGCGCGGCAGCATCATCTTCGTCATCGGCGCAATCCTGTTGACCCCCTGGATTGCTGGTAGCTTGGCCCGGAGGGGCTCCGCATCGTCTCGACTTCGTCAGGGATCCGCATGGCGTGGCGGCGGATTGGCACTGTCGATCGTGCTATGCGCGGCGCTCCTGGTGGCTGCCGCGTCTTGGACGACTGATCCGCATCGCTTGGTGGCAAAGACGACTTCCGTCTCCAAAGCAACGCCGGACCCGGCGGCTGTAGCAGCGCAGGATGTGCCGCCAGGTGAGTGGCACGCCTACGGGCGCGCCGGACGTGGCCAGCGCTATTCGCCACTCGATCAGATCACGCCGCAGAACGCCGGGAAACTCCAAGTGGCCTGGACCTATCATACCGGCGACATGCGAGGGCGACCCGGCGATCCCGAAGAGACGACGTTTGAAGTAACGCCTCTGAAGATCGGCGATCGGCTTTATCTCTGCACGCCGCATCAGTCGGTCATTGCCTTGGACGCGACTACCGGAACGGAGATCTGGCGCTATGACCCGAAGATTCTCGACAAGCTCGCCCTTCAGCATCTCACCTGCCGCGGGCTGTCCTACTATCCCGGCGCTTTCGATGCGAACCAGACTCCCGCCAGGAATGCTGTCGATACCGCAGCTGCTCCGGAGGCGGCTACCAACAAGCCGGTCCCCGACATGCCGATTGCCGCGGCGGACGGCGTGCCGACCGCGAACTGCACGGCGAAGCTGTTCATGCCCACGGCGGATGGCCGATTGATCGCGCTCGATCCGAACAGTGGAGCGGTGTGCCGCGACTTTGGCAGGGGCACCGGCCAGATCAATCTATGGGCCAACATGCCGAATGTGCGGCCCGGCGCCTACTACTCCACCTCGCCGGTGGTTGTCGCAGGCGGCCTGGTGATCGTAGGCGGCACGGTGCTCGACAACGTCTCCACCAAGGAGCAATCCGGTGTGATTCGTGGCTTTGACATTCTGACGGGCGATCTGGTTTGGGCCTGGGATTCCGGCAACCCCGACCGGACGACGCCGCTTCCGCCAGGTCAGACCTACACGGCCAATTCGCCCAACAGCTGGTCGATCATGAGCGTCGATGAAGCGCTCGGGCTCGTCTACGTGCCGCTCGGCAATCAGCCGCCCGATCAATGGGGCGGCAACCGAAGCGAAAGCGTCGAGCGATTCTCCTCTTCGGTCGTCGCTCTGGAAGTCGCCACGGGCAAGGTGCGCTGGGCGTTCCAAACGGTGCACCACGACCTCTGGGATTACGACGTCCCCTCGCAGCCTACGCTGATCGACCTGACGATCAAGGGACAGACCGTTCCGGCCTTGGTCCAGCCGACAAAGCAGGGCGAAATCTTTGTGCTGGATCGGCGGAACGGAAGCCCGGTGCTCCCGGTCACGGAAACGCGCGCGCCGCAAGGTGCGGCCAAGGGAGATCACACGGCGCCAACGCAGCCGGTGTCCGCGTTGTCATTCAATCCGGCACCGCTCAACGGTGCCAGCATGTGGGGGGCGACGCTGTTCGATCAGCTCGCCTGCCGTATCCAGTTTCGCCGCCTGCGATACGACGGACGCTTCACGCCTCCGTCCACCGATGGATCGCTGATTCATCCCGGCAACTTCGGGGTATTCAATTGGGGCGGCATTGCCGTCGACCCGCAGCGACAGATCGCGTTCGTAACGCCCGCCTCGCTTGCGTTCGTGTCTCAACTCGTGCCGCGCGTCGACGATCGGACGATGTATGTCCAGGGCAGCAACAGACCTGACAATAGCCTTCCGGCGCTGAATGAGAACTTCGGCGCTCCGTTCGCAGTGAAGCTGTCGGCCTTCACTTCGCCGCTCGGATTGCCCTGCCAGGCTCCGCCGTGGGGATATGTGGGCGCTGCGGACCTCACCACCGGGAACGTGCTCTGGCAGCACAAGAACGGCACGGTCAGGGATCTCATGCCGCTTCCAATCCCGTTCAAAATGGGCGTGCCAAACCTCGGGGGGCCTATCCTCACGGCTGGAGGCATCGCCTTCCTTTCGGGCACGCTCGACTATTATCTGCGTGCCTACGACGTGAGCACGGGCGAGCAGATCTGGGAGGGCCGGCTGCCGGCTGGAGGGCAAGCTACGCCGATGACCTACCTCGGCGCCGATGGACGTCAGTTCGTCCTGGTCGTCGCGGGCGGGCACGGTTCGCTCGGGACTAAGCGGGGCGATGCGGTGATCGCATACGCTTTGCCCAAGAACTGACCCCTCCCCTTCACCGCAAGATCGGCCGACAGCCTCCTCGCCCATTTATCTGAGTGCGTTGTAGTACATTGCGACACCCTCGATGTCTTCATCAGTCAAGCCACGCGCCGCAGCCGACATGCCTCATATCGATCCCGGTGATACTGCTCGGCATCTACTTGTCCTTCTCCTGCGCTCTGGCATGTCGCGGCAACGTGAGCCGGTGCGCGCCTTGGAAAGGTCCCTGCGTTCTCACGCTGATCGCAATCGGCACGCGTCCTCTTCCCCGGCTTTCGTGAGGAGCCGCCACGCCACCGGTAAACCGCGCCACGACTGAAGACATGTTGGACCACGCGCACGTAGACACTCCTGTGGTACAGGCGCGTGATACAATCGCGAGACAACTCCCGAGCCAGCTGCAAAATTCCAACTCGACAGGGATATCGTCTCCAAGCACGCTGGCGATTTGTCGTATTCATATTCTCGACGACCGTTGGCGCGCCCCAGCGAGAGAGCCATCGCTGCCGCTATTGGTGATCTCGACGCCCGTTTCCAGTTAGGCCGGCGAGGCGCGGATCATCATGATTGTCGCGATATTCGAGGCCGAGCGGGCCGATCGCGGACACCTGCGTGACGTATTCGCCGGACTTTGCCCAATGGAAATGCCAGGTCTCACCGGGCAGCACGAGGACGGTGCCCGGCGGATAGGCCTTCACCTTGCCGCCGTCGAAGGTCTCGCCGAGCCCTATGTAGAAGACGCCGGACATCACCGTGTAGATCCGATCCTCCGGATGCTTGTGCGGCATCAACTTCGTGCCGCCGGGCACTTTCACTCGGACCACGTAGGGACCAGGTTCAGCCGGATGGCCGACCATGACAGCCAGCCGCGCGCCCGGCGGAAAGGCTGGAAACGGCTTCCACGCGATATCCTCGGGCAGGACAGCCCGAAATCTGTCTTCATCAGGCTGATGCATTTGGTCTCCTTTGCCGAGATGTGCTTGAGGCAGTCAGGTCTTGAGCGCGTCGGGGTCGATCGGCATGTTGCGCAATCGCCTGCCAGTGGCTGCAAAAATCGCGTTCGCCACGGCCGGTACGATGCCCGAGGTTCCGGCCTCACCCATTCCACCGGGAGGCTCCGTCGACTTTACGAGGTAGACCTCGATGGCCGGCGCCTGGTCGATGCGCAGCATCTGATAGGTATCGAAATTAGTCTGTTCGACGCGACCGCTCTTTAACGTAATCTCACCGTAAAGGGCCGCGGTGACGCCGAACATGACGCCGCTCTGGATCTGCGCCTGCACTGTGTCGGGATTGACCACGATGCCGCAGTCCATGGCGCACACGACGCGGTGCACTCGCACCGATCCGTCCTTGGCAACCTCGACCTCGGCAACCTGCGCGAGATGGCTTCCGAACACATTTTGCAGGGCGACGCCCCGGCCTCGTCCCGGGGGCAATGGTGTGCCCCATCCCGCCTTTTCCGCGGCAAGATCGAGCACAGCCTTCGCACGCGGGTTGTGGTCTAGTAACGCACGGCGATAGGCGACCGCATCCTGCCTCGCCGCCGCTGCCAATTCATCGATGAAGCTTTCGGTGACGAATACGTTGTGCGAGGGACCGACGCTGCGCCAGAAAGCCGTCTTAATGCCCGGCGGTTCGACGCGAACATATTCGACATGGACGTTCGGAAGCGAATAGACGAGGTCGATCGCGCCTTCCGTCGTGTCGGGATCGAGCCCATTCCTGAATGCGGGCGGAAGCCACCGCGCGATCACGGAGGAGCCGGCGAAGCGGTTGGTCCATGCCACGGGTCTACCGCTCTCGTCGAGACCGGCCTCGATGCGGTCGACCCAATAGGGACGGTACATGTCGTGTTGGATGTCCTCTTCGCGCGTCCACACGACCTTCACGGGACCATCGACTTGCTTGGCGATCTCGACGGCACGTACCGCGCCATCGGCCTCGAGGCGGCGCCCAAAGCCTCCGCCGATCAGATGATTGTGAACGGTGACCTTGTCGGGCGGCAGGCCGGCTGCCTTCGCTGCCATCGCCTGGACTCTTGCGATCGCCTGCGTGCCGACCCAGATCTCGCACTCGTGGCCGCGGAAGTGGACCGTGCAGTTCATCGGCTCCATCGTTGCGTGTGCCAGAAATGGCAGGTGATAGCTCGCCTGGACCCGGGTCGAGGCGCCGGCCAACGCCTTCGCAGCGTCGCCGATGTTTTGCGCAACGGGACCGGACTTCAGAGTGGCGTCCTCAAGCTCGCGGGCGATGTCCTGCGTGGTGAGACCGGCATGGGGCCCGTCCTCCCACTCGATCTTGAGCGCCGCCAGACCCTTCTTGGCCGCGCCCATGTGATCCGCAACGACGGCAACCGCATCATCGAGCCGGACGATCTGGCGCACGCCTTTGATGGCCATCGCCGCACTGTCATCCACCTTCTTCAGTCTGCCGCCGAACACCGGCGATTGAGCCAATGTCGCGATCTTCAGCCCGGGTAGCCGCACGTCAATTCCGTAGAGGGCGGAACCGTTCACCTTGCCCGAGACGTCCAGCCGACGCACCGGCGTGCCGATCAACTTGAACTCATCCGCATTCTTGAGAACCACTTTGGCGGGCGGAGCGATCGTCGCAGCGTCGGCGGCGAGCTCACCATATTTGAGGCGGCGCCCGCTCGGCGCATGGAGAACCTCGCCTGCCTCGGCGCGGCAGTGTCCTGCATCGACGCCCCAGCGCCGCGCGGCTGCTTCGATCAGCATGATCCGCGCGGTTGCGCCGGCTTCCCGCAACGGCTTCCAGGCGCCACGGATCGCGTTCGAATTGCCGGTCGCCTGCACACCCAGCAGCGGGTTGGCATAGAGCTTTTCGTTGGGCGGCGCATGTTCGAGCCGGACCTGGTCGAGGCCGACCTCCAACTCTTCGGCAATCAGCATCGGAATGGAGGTGTAGGTGCCTTGCCCCATTTCGACATACGGCATGGTCAGGACCACCTCACCGTCAGGGCCGATCCGGATAAAGGCGTTCGGCTCAAACGTCGCGGCGGAGGAGCTTTTGCTCTCGCCGAAGGGCAAGCTCAAGCTCAACACCAGGCCACCGCCGGCCAGGGCCGTCTTCACCAAAAAGTTGCGACGGGACAGCGTGGCAGAGGCGTGAGACGCCGTGGGATTCGATGTCATGATCAACGCTCCTTCACTTGCGATCCGGCGGCAAGCTTGATCGCCTCGCGAATGCGGACATACGTCCCACAGCGGCAGATGTTGCCGCTCATGGCATCATCGATATCCGCGTCGGTCGGGTGAGGCTTGTCCGCGAGCAGCGCCGAGGCCGACATGATCTGGCCGGACTGGCAATAGCCACATTGCGGCACTTCGTGCTCGAGCCAGGCTTTCTGCATCTTCGCGCCTGCCGGCGTCCCGCCGATCGCTTCAATCGTGGTGACCTTGCCCTCGCCGATGCTATCGACAGTGGTGATACAGGAGCGGACCGCCGCGCCGTCGAGATGGACCGTGCACGCTCCGCACAATGCCATGCCGCAGCCGAATTTCGTGCCGGTCATGCCGAGCACGTCGCGCAACACCCAGAGCAACGGGGTGTCGCCATCGACGTCGACGCTGCGAGGGATTCCGTTTACATCGATCGTGAAGCTCATGTGATCCTCCTTGTATTCTGGCAAAACGGGCACGACATGCGGTCGCGCGCGGGACCGTTGATTCATCCGCCCAGCTGGCCGACGTGGAAACCGAGTCGAGTCTCGACGTCGCCGGGGCGGTGAAAGCCGCGCCCCATGAGCGCCTTGATGCGGCTCTGAGCTGCGGGGCGTGCGAGCGAGGCCAGGAACGCGTCCCACTCGGGCTTGATCTCGACATCGGGCGGCAGGCTCGCAATATCGACGAGGCGCTTTGTCTCGGCGATGGCGTCCTTGTCGAACGTCGCGATACGCATCGCGAGCGCCTCAACGAAGCCGTCGAGCTCGGCATCCGGCAAGGATCGGTTCACATAGCCATATCGTTCGGCCAGATCACCGTGGACGTCGTCGGCGCTCAGTAGAACCTCGAGCGCGCGGCCACGGCCCATCAGGCGTGGCAATCGCGCCATCGGTCCTCCGCCCGGCACGAGGCCCGCGCCGACCTCCCATTGCGACAGGATCGCCTTCTCGCGGCTGGCAAAGCGCATGTCGCAGGCGAGCGCGAGCTCGCTGCCGACACCTGTTGCGCGGCCGCGGATCGAAGCGATGGAGACGACAGGCGCGCGGCTGAGCCGCACCAGGGTGTCGGGCAGCGACGGCAGACCCGTCGGTCCGGGCGGAACGGCAAGCGATTCCTCCAGCGGTGCGAGGAAATCGTAATGCGTGATGAAGAATCCTTTGACGGCGCTGTCGAACACCACCACCTTCACTTGCGGATCGGTCTCAATCGCGGTGACAATGTCGCTGAGCAGCGGAAGATGCCTGGGGCCGAAGATATTGACGGGCGGCATGTCGAAGGTGACACGCCAGTAGGTCGGCAGCCGGCGTTCAAGGCGGATCTCGTCGGTCGCAAATCCACGTTCGGGACGGTTCATGGTCTCACTCCTGATCTATGCCGTTTCAGATTGACTGGCGCAGTGGGCGGAATGCGGTGCGAATCTCCGCCGTGAACAATGCGGGCTGCTCCCAGGCTGCGAAGTGACCGCCCTTGTCGAGACGGTTGTAGTGCATCAGCCTCGGATAGGCTTTCTCGGCCCAGCTGCGCGGCGCTGCATAGATCTCGTCGGGAAAGACGCTGACGGCGACGGGAATCTGCACGTGCTTTGGCGCGAAGAACACCAGCTTGTTCTCCCAATAGAGCCGCGCCGACGAGACCGCGGTGTTGGTGAGCCAGTAGAGCGTGATGTTGTCGATCACATCGTTCCGCGACAGGCCTTCCGTCTTGCCGTCGAAGACGCGCGCGATCATCGCGGCGCTACGCGCATCATGGTCGAGTATCCAGGACGCGAGGCCCGCGGGCGAGTCGACCAAGCCGTAAAGCGTCTGCGGCCGGTTGGACATCTCGATCGCATAGCCGAGGCCGTGCTTGTAGAAATCGTCGAGCTGATCGTAGGCGATGCGCTCCTCCGCCGAGAGGTTCGCCGGTCGCGTTCCGCCCGGCTGAAGTGCCTTGGCGATATCGTCGGGGACGGTGGCGGGCATGTTGGTGTGGATGCCGAGCAGCTCCGGCGGCGCGATCAGCGCCATCTGTTCGGTGACCGCATTGCCCCAATCACCGCCTTGCGCCACGTAGCGGGTGTAACCGAGACGCTTCATCAGCACGATCCAGGCGCGCGCGATACGCTGCGGATCCCAGCCGAGCGTGGTCGGCTTGCCGGAGAAGCCGTGACCGGGCAGCGAGGGAATGACCAGATCGAATGCGTCCCTGGCGTGCCCGCCGTGCGCAGTCGGATCGGTGAGCGGATCGATGATCTTGATCTGCTCGATAATCGAGCCGGGCCATCCATGCGTGACGATCATCGGCAGCGCGTTTTCGTGCCGCGAGCGGACGTGAATGAAATGGATGTCGACGCCGTCGATCTCGGTGACGAATTGCGGCAGGGCGTTCAACCGCGCTTCGATCTTGCGCCAGTCGTAATCGCTCTGCCAATAGCGCACGAGTTGCTGCACTGTTCTCAGCTGCACACCTTGCGACTGGTCCGTGACGATCTCGCGATCCGGCCAGCGCGTTGCTGCCAGGCGACGGCGCAGGTCGAGCAGGTCCTCCTTGGGCACGTTGACGCGGAACGGATGGATCTCCTCGCTCGCGGCAGCCTTCGCCGGATGCAGCGGCAGCAGGCTCGATACACCGGCGGCAACGGCTCCCATCGCGGCCTGGCCCAACAGTTGACGGCGATCGGGGTTGAAGATGTCGGCGCGTGCCTGCGTGGTCATTGCGGATCTCCCTTGCTATGGTCGGTGGCGATGGCCGATCTCGATATCGGGCCATCGTTGCGTCGTGCATGGAGATTGACCCAGCCCCTGTTGCTTGGCGAGTTATCGGTTGTTAGACCTCGTTAGCCTTTGCGAGGGTGCGCGATCAGGACGAGCGGCGACATTGCTTCAGGCGATGCAACGCGAAACGGCGCACGACAGTGAGCCGCCGTGCGCCGTGGGCAGGAGATGCTCTCGCCTTTTCTATGATGGCAGTGACTGGCCGGCCTGCTCGTGCGCGATGTACTCGGCGTACCAGTCGGGCCAGTTCTCGTCGCGCAAGCCAGTGCGTTTCTCGTGCTCGCCATGCGCCGCCGCTGCACGACGCAATGCCGCAGCCAGGTCGGCCGTCGAGGCAAATGTCGCTCCGTTGCTCTCGATGCGACCGGGCAGTCGCGTGGTTACCTCCTGCAAGAACCAGCCATTTCCGTCAGGATCGCTGAAGGAGGCGAACGAGCTGTAGCTGCCGCGCTGCGGATCGACGCCGCCGATCCGGACGCTGCCGAAGAGATAGGGGTCATCGGCGCCAATATGGACATCGCCGCCGCCATGAAAAGCCTCGCTGACAGCAATCCCGCGCTCGATCAGCTCATTCCTTGCGGTCTCGAGTTCGGAGACGATCAGATACAGACCGCGTGTCGAGCCCGGCGGTGCTGACGTGACATTGCGGCCGAAGATCACCGAGCAGGCAGAGCCCGGCGGTGTGAACTGGACCACGCGCCATCCATCGCCGGAGGCGAAATCGGCATCCAGTCGCCAGCCGAGACGCTCGTAGAACGCCTTGGAGCGGTCAACGTCGGACACCGGAATTACGACGACTTCGAGCTTCAGATCAGCGCTATGCGATGCCGGGGTCCTTTTCTCTGCCTCGCGATCAATTTCAAGTTTTGCCATGTCGAACTCCCGATGTAAGGCGGGCCGAAAGCCGAACCCGCTGTTGCACTATCAGTTTGCTCTTAGTGTTGTGGCGCAGCGTGAGAGCCGTCTATCTTCAGGCGGTAGCCGGCATTTCGATGGAGATCCGAGTGCCGCCCTCCCCCGCTTCGCCGTTCAGGCGAGCGTGAATGCTGCGCGCAAGCCCTTCCAGGATACGGCTGCCGGTGCCCCGGAGCTGACCTGTCGCACCAATGCCGTTGTCGGCCACCGTGCAGATCCATGCGCCATCTCGGGGGACGATCTCGATCCGGATGAACGCCTCATTCTTGTTCGGGAAGGCGTGTTTCGCCGCATTCGTGACCAGTTCGGTAATCATCAGCGCAAGCCGATGACATTGTGACGCCGGCAGAACGCCGCCTTCGACCAAAGCCTCGCAGCGGACTCCGGCGGGCTCCAAGACCGCTGCCGAAAGTGCTTCGCAAAGGTTCTCAAAGAAGGTCGCGACGGACACGGACGGCTCGTCGCGGTTAGAAAGCAGTTGGTAGAGCCTGCCAAAGGCGCAGATTCGCCGCTCGAACCGATCCACCGCTCCCGAAACGTCCCGGCTGCCGGCGCGGGTGAAGTCGCGGCGGACCGAGGCGCCCAGCAGTGTCAGCGTGTTCTTCATGCGGTGATGGGATTCCTGCAGCACGAGCTCCCAATCTCGCGATTGATCCTCAAGGCCGGAAGCAAACTGAGATCGAACGGTACTGCCGTTCGGAATGGAGCCGATGGCGGACATGATAGCCTCCCCGTTGGTTGGAACTGGCGTGAGCCTCATACTGGCTGCGCAGCGTGGGTTTGGCTCGTTAGACGTTGCGAGATTCTGTTATGATCGGCGCGGACGCAATCCAAATCGGACTCTCCTGCGGCGACCTCGACCGTGCTGACGAATTGTCGCGGCGGCGCGATAAGCTGCTCACGTTATAGCAAAAAGGCTGGGTTCCGGGTCTCGCTCTCAACGCCTAACAATACTTAACGAGCTAACAGGCCGCTTCGGGTGCAGATTGCGCTCGCGACATCGGAGCGATGACATGAGCATTCCAGCGACCCTCGCCCTCTCAGCGGCCCTGGCTTGCGCGACCGTGCAGGCTTCGGCCCACGATCTGCGGTCGAGCCGCCGTACGATAAGCTATCACACGGTCGATATAGGCGGCCTCAAGGTCTTCTATCGCGAAGCCGGCCCGCCAGACGCGCCGACCGTGCTCCTGCTGCACGGCTTCCCTTCCTCCTCGCGGATGTGGGAACCGTTGTTGCCCCTGCTTGCGGACCGATACCATCTGATCGCGCCCGATTATCCCGGCTTCGGCAACAGCAGCGCGCCATCGCCTTCCGATTTCACCTACACCTTCGACAACATCTCCGGCGTGATCGGCGAACTCACGACCAGGCTCGGTCTCACCAGCTACGTTCTCCTGATGCAGGACTATGGTGGTCCGGTGGGCTTCCGCATGGCACTGGACCATCCGGAACGTGTGCGCGCTATGATCATCCAGAACGCTGTTGCACACGAGCAGGGTTTGAGCCCGCTCTGGGAAGCACGTCGCAAATACTGGGCCAATCCCGCGCATGAACTCGAGGCGCTCAAGGCGAACTTCACGTCTCTCGAGGCGACGCGTCAGCGCCACCTCGGCTCGAGCCCACATCCCGAGCGCTACGATCCGGACGCTTGGCTCGATGAATACGCCTTTCTCACGCGTCCCGGACAGCCTGAGATCCAGACGAGGTTGTTCCTGGACTACCGAACCAATGTCGCGTCCTACCCGCAATGGCAGGATTGGCTGCGCAGGACGCAACCTCCGATCCTGGTGACGTGGGGCAAGTACGATCCCTCCTTCACGGTTGCCGGCGCGAGCGCCTATCGCGACGATGTCCCGACTGCGGAAGTCCACATCCTGGAAGCCGGCCACTTCGCACTGGATGAAGCGACCGACGAGATTGCCACCTTGGTCCGCGACTTTCTTGCACGGCTCGAAGGGCAAAAGGGCTGACCACCAGCGGCGTAATCCACGCCGCGTCTGCACACAACGGAACCACGATAGGAGTCATTCATGTCAGACGATGTTGACCACGAACGCCGCCGATTCTTCGCAGGCGCCGCCACGATTCTCGCTGCAGCGCAGCTTTCGCCGGGCCGAGGCCTGGCCAAGCCTGCTGCCGCCGCCAAGACAGGAGGCAACACTTCGTTCCCGTCGCTCAAGCAGGTCGATGCCGGCCTTCTCAATGTCGGCTATGCCGAAGCAGGACCGGTCGACGGTCCAGCCGTGATCCTGCTGCACGGCTGGCCGTACGACATCTACAGCTTCGTCGATGTCGCGCCAATTCTCGCCGCCTCGGGCTACCGCGTGATCGTGCCCTATTTGCGTGGCTACGGCACCACGCGGTTCCTGTCCGATGGGACGATGCGGAACGGGCAGCCATCGGCGATCGCTGCCGACATCATCGCTGTGATGGATGCGCTCAGAATCGACAAGGCCACGATCGCCGGCTTTGACTGGGGCGCGCGGACTGCCAACATCATCGCGGCGCTGTGGCCGGAGCGCTGCAAGGCGATGGTCTCGGTGAGCGGTTATCTCATCGGCAGCCAGCAAGCCGGCAAGATGCCATTGCCGCCCAAGGCAGAGCTTCAATGGTGGTATCAGTTCTACTTCGCGACCGAGCGTGGTCGCGAGGGCTACGAGAAATATCGTCGGGATTTTTCGAAATTGATCTGGCAGCTCGCGTCGCCGCAATGGCACTTCGACGAAGCCACTTTCGAGCGCAGTGCCGCGGCATTCGATAATCCGGACCACGTTGCGATCGTGATCCATAACTACCGCTGGCGTCTTGGCCTTGCCGAAGGCGAAGCGAAGTATGATGGCTATGAGACGCTGCTTTCACGGGCTCCCGTCATTGGTGTTCCGACCATTACCCTTGAAGGCGACGCCAACGGCGCGCCACACCCTGACCCGTCCGCCTACGCGAAGATGTTCTCCGGCAAGTATTCGCACCGCACGATCAAGGGGGGCGTGGGCCATAACCTGCCGCAAGAAGCGCCCAAGGCATTTGCCGCTGCCATCATGGACGTTACCGCCGACGTCTGACCGAAGCGCGACCGTCTAGCCGATCCGAGGTTCGGCTGGACGGCACCTCTGCTGCTTGGATGAGAGATCCGTGTTTTTACGGCGTTTTCTTCGGTTATGCAGCGCCACTTAACAACGCTTAACGAGCGATCATCCGCATTTGGGCATACCTGTAAGGGCAGTTCTCACGAAGGAAAATCGACGGATGATTGCGCTGCTGGCGAATGCGATTGAGGCTCATGGGGGCCTGAACCGATGGAATGCCCGCGAGCGCCTCACCGCCACTTTCGCGATGGGCGGCGACGTTTGGGCCCTGAAAGGCGTTGAACAGGATCATCTGCAGCGAACCGTGCGGATTGACCTTCGTCGTGGCCAGGCTCTCATTGAGCCGTTTGGAAGAAGCGGCCAACACAGCGAGTTCAGCCCCGAGCGGGTCGCCATCGTTTCCGCCGACGAACGTGTCGTCGCCGAGCGAAAAGACCCGCGCACCTCATTCGCGCGGCACGACATGCGGACGCATTGGGATCCGCTGCACCGAATCTACTTTGAAAGCTGCGCCCTCTGGACCTGCCTCACCACGCCGTTCCTGCTTTCCGAGAAACCTTCGGAAGTCCACGAGATCGAGCCATGCCTTGAGGGAAGTGAGGTGTGGCGGGGGCTGCGGGCGACCTTCTCGCCGGCGATCGCAAGCCACAGCATCGAGCAGGACTTCTACTTCGGTCCCGACCTGCTCATTCGCCGCCATGATTATCGAGTCGAAATAGCAGGGAATTTTCCCGTCGCTGAGTACGTGTCCAACCCCGTCGACGTCGACGGCATCAAGATCCCCACGAGACGGCGCACCTATCTGCGTGACGAGACGACCCTGGCGCCGATGCTCGATACGCTGATGATATCCATCGATCTCTGGGATTTGCGGTTCGACTGACCCTGAACCGGTCAGGCGAGCGACGAATCGAGCATGAGCCGAGCGGCCTTTAGATCAGCCGTCTCAAACCCTTCCGAGAACTTCGCATAAGTCGCGGCAAGCTCCTCCAGGTGACTTCGCGTTCTCTGCTCACGCCTCAGACGCGCCATCGACATATCAGTCCGCAATCGCCAGGAGAGCGCGCCCTGCTGGTCAGCCAACGCAGCCGACGACCGGAGACTTGATTCTGCGGCATGAAGATCCTCATTGCGCAGCTCCAGTTCCGCCCGCACGCGCAAGAGCTCCGGCATGTCGAAGGCGCCGCCAGCAAGCTCGATGCGCGCGATCGCTTCGTTCAGTATTCCAAGTCCATCGGACGGTTGCCCGAGTTCGGCCAATCCCCAAGACAGGTCCGCAACGAATGCGGACGCGTAGAGCTCGTAGCGATCAGCATGCAGGCGCGGAAGTGCGATTCTCAGCAACTCGACACCGCCGCGCAAATCCCCGCCGGCGATCATCGTCTGCGCCCGGAAACCGGCCGCGACCGCCTGGTAGGGCGCGAGCCCATGCAGGCCGGCATGCGTCTCGAGCCGACCGGCCATCGCCTCGACCGCGGTCCAGTCTCCGATCCACCCGTACAGCGAGGCGGACCAGCAGAGCGCAATACAGTGCATGACGACATCCCGAGGCGCGCCGGTACCCGTCAGTGGACGAGCACATTCCACGGCTCGATCTGGAAAGCCGCGCAGCCATAACACGCGAGCAAGCGGTATCTGCGGTGTTCTGGAATAGGCGAAATGGCCGGGTTGCGCCTCGCGTAGGGCCGCGTCGTTGCGTACGCCTTCGTCGAGATGAAGCTGCGCCTCGGCCTGGTTGCCGACGAGATGATGGGATACCCCGATGAGGGCCTTTGCGCCGGCGATACCCGCCGCATCACCGATCAGACGAGCGACGCGCTCGGCCTCAAGTGCCACCGGCAGCAGATGCCGATAGTCGCCGGTCCGGCGATAGAACATGTTCAGCCGCGCCAACAGCCTGAATGTGTTGGCTTCGTCTCCGATCGCGGCCGCGATCTCGAGTCCGCGTCGAAGTGCGGCCTCGGCTCGCTCGCTGTTGCGTTCCGTGAACATGAAGGCATGACCGAGCGTGGCCTGAAGCTCCAGCTCCCACTTGCCGCCGCGGTGGCGGTCGTCCAGAACGGAAAGCGCGCGCTCAGACCATAAGCGCGCCTCATTGAGCAGGTTGAGCTCGACGAACAGACGTGCACAACTGCCTGCGAGCGGAACACGAAGCTCGTCACCGTCATCGTGAGCGTAGCTCCATTGAAGCGCGGCGCGGGCGTCCGCCAACAGGCCGCCGCGGCCGAGCGCAGGCAACATCCGATCTGCAGAGCCAGAATCGACCATGCCCGCTTCGAGGGAGCGGTGAATATGTTCGGCGTGACGCCGCGCTGCGTCCTGGGCTTGGCCGCTCTCACCGAGCTTGTGAAGCGCATAGGCGCGGGTGGCGTCGAGCAGGCGGAAGCTTCGCGTCAAGCGGCCCGGTTGCGTCGACAACAGCGACTTGGCTACCAGTTGCTCCAGTGCGTCGACCGCACCTTCGACAGGCTCCCCCTCTTCCACCACCACGGCAATCGCATCCTGCAGCGTGAAGGGCCCGGCAAAGACGGCGAGACGCTGAAGGACCAGCCTCTCGGCCTCGCCAATCAGACCGAAACTCCAGTCAAGCGTGGCGCCGAGCGTCTGTTGCCGCGGCGGCGCCGTGCGTCGTCCACGCCACTCGAGCTTGAGCCGGCCATCGAGCAAATTTGCTATCTCCAGCAAGCCGTAAACGCCAACGCGTGCGGCAGCGAGTTCGATCGCCAGCGCAATGCCGTCAAGCTTGCTGCAAATATCTGCAAGAACCTGCGCATCCTGGTCGGTGATCTCCAAGCGGTGGCCGGCGGCAGCTGCACGTTCGGCGAAAAGACGCGCGGCCGGATAGCTCAGCACCTCACCGGCGTTGAGCCCAGAGCCCTGCGGAGGGCTTGGTAGCGGAACGAGTTCGTAAATGTGTTCTCCCTGCACCAATAGCGACTCGCGACTGGTCGCAAGAATGGTGATGCCGGACGCCTCGCGGTGAATCGTCTCTGCCAGACGGGCAACGTCGTCGATCACATGTTCGCAGCTATCGAGCACGAGAAGCAGCCGACGATTGCGAAGAAAACTGACGATGCTTTCGGTTGGGTTGGCGTGATGAACGACGAGGCCCAGAGCAGCGGCCACCGTGGAGGCAACGAGCGTCGTATCCTTCAAGGGGCCAAGATCGAGAAAGTGGATCTTGCCGCCGAACTCCTCCCACATCTTATGCGCGATCGCGACGGCAACGGTTGTCTTGCCAATGCCGCCCGGTCCCCTCAGAGTGACGAAGCGCTCGCTCAGCAGACGTGCCGAGAGCTCGGCCAGGACGTCCTCTCGTCCGACCATTCGGTCGAGGCGATATGGGAGTGCGGAAGACGGGTCCATCGCACCGGCGTGGTTCTGCGGGATCTCCGCCGGCGCCGAATTGCGTTCGCCCCGTCTCACGGGCGCGACGAAGCAATACCCTCGGCTCGGAATATTGGTGATATAGCGGGCTCCGTCCTTCCCATCGCCCAGGGCTTTCCGGAGTTCGGCAACGTGCACGCGCAGGCTGATCTCTTCTACTGCGAGGCCAGCCCACACATATGCGAGGATGTCATTCTTCGGCACGACTTCGCCGGCGCGATCCACAAGCAGGCGCAGGATGTCAGTTGCTCGGCTGCCAAGCTTGACTGGCAACCCGTCCTTTTCGAGGATTCGTGATCGAAGAGAAAACGGGCCGAACGTGACCGGATCGAAATCCCGGCCTGCCCCGGTGTTGCTGTGAGGGGAGCCGGTCGCTGCTTCCGGTTGTGTGCTGCTCTTGGAAGAGTTCATTCCGGGTGCGCGCCTTGTCGCCAAGGATACGGCGAGCGCGCGGCACTGCGTAACCTCGACTGCGATTTCGGTGAGCCAGAGTATAGGCAGGGCCGGACCGAAACACAACGGATCCGCGCGAGTCGGCTTCCGGCTTTGAGCTGCCTATCTTGAGCTCAATCAGCGCCTATGGCGACGCTCAAGGCCGACACGTGTCGGCGTTCGACCGAACGGCGCCCACCAGCCCATGCGATAGCCCATCGAAATCAAGGAGGGCATTGCCGCGCATGGGAAGGCCAGCTGTCTTCGGTCGATCGATCGGAAGATCAACCACGTTCCGAGGACCTCGCATCAACCACAGCCTGGCCGAGCCGCATCTCGGTTTCGGATCGGCGCTGTAGCCCTCGTTCGAGGAGAGATGCCGCGCGTTTCCGGGTGCCAGGGTGAGCCACCGATGTAAAAAAAGCCGATAACGAAGGGGGGAAGACCGCATCTGCCGGCAAAGTGACCTCATCCATCAAGGCCTTGGCACCTACGATCGCGTGTTTCTCGAACGAGGCAAGACGACGCGCAAAGGATTCAACAAAGGTAGAAAGCTCCCCGTCCGGCAAGGCTCTGTTGACATAACCATAGCGTTCGGCGAGCTCCGCCGAGAAGTCGTCCGCGCCCAAGATCACCTCCAACCCACGCCCACGGCCCATCAGACCAGCCAACCTCGCCATGGGATTGCCGCCCGGCACCGCACCGAGGCCCACCTCAAATTGCCCGAGAATTGCGCGCTCGCGGCTGGCGAAGCGCATGTCGCAGGCCAGCACGAACTCGCTCCCGGCCCCGCGGGCGCGCCCGCGAATCTCCGCGATGGAGGCAACCGGCGCACGTGACAGCCGAACGAGCAGGTCGATCCAGGGATGCATGCCCGTGGGACCCGGCGGCATGGCGGCGACTTTGCGCTTGTCCGCGAGCACATCCCAATGCGCGAGGAAGAAATCCGGGTCCGCACTTCGGAACACCACGACCTTGATCTCTGCATCGCTTTCGAGCTCCGCAAGCAGGTCCTGCAGTTCGCCGATCGTGTCGGGATCAATCAGATTGATGGGCGGGTTATTGAACGTCGCCGTCCAAAGACCGGAAGACAGCTTGTCGATGGTGATCTGTCGAGCCATTGAGTTTTCCCTTCCAGTCAGGAACGACGATTCAGAACGGGGGACATGCCGACGAGAAGGTCACGCGGCTGACGCTGCGGAATTCATTGCCGACAACGCCTCGACGATTTCCTGCGTGGTCACGATCGCGCTGGCGTAGTTCGGCATGTTGATCTCCAGCGCGGCCCGCATCATGTCGTCGGAATAATCGGCAACTGCGTCCTTGACGACCGTCACGTCGTATCCGAGCTCGGCAGCAAAGCGCACGGTCGCCTCTATACATGTGTGAGCGACCAGCCCTATGACGATCAGCCGCTGGATGCCATGCCGCTTGAGCTGCAGATCGAGGTCGGTATTCGCGAAGCCGCTGGAACACCAATGTTCGTCTGCCACGATCTCTCCGGGCGCCGGCACGAATTCTGCGCGAAACTCTCCACCCCAGGTGCCGAATTCGAAGCTCTTGTTATTCCAGGCTCTCCTTTGAATCGGCGCGATGTATTTCCAGGAAGCATAATCACCGGGCCGGTAACGGTGATGCATGGCATAACAAACACGAATGCCGGCGTCCCGAGCGGTCTGTAGCACTTGGATCATGTGCGGAACGCAGTCGTTGCTTTCGGCCACGGCCTTGATCCGGGGCCAGATCTTGCCTCCCTCCGAGATGAAGTCGTTGTAGGGATCGACCACCAGCAGGGCAGTGATTTCCTTCTCATAGGACAGTTGTGTCATCGAACTCTCCTTTCGGGCTACCGGTTGTTCTGCAGCGCTGCGCGCTCGATGCTGGCGGCAAACAGCGGCGTTTCGCTCTGGTTGTGAGCGATCGAGAAGGGCTGGCGCTGCGCCCGGAACAGCTCGAACGGAATGCCCTGCTTGCCGATGAATGTCATGAACTCGTCCGTGGCATGCGTTTTGACCCTGTTGGTGAACTCGCATTTTCCCGGTTCGATTTCCTTGACGCTCAGCTCCCAGGTCACGTGAATAGTGGTCCGCCCGTTCGGCGTGAAGACGTCGGATGTGGAGTCGAGGATCAGGTGATCTTTGCGGCCGAGCGTTTCCACGTAATGCTGAACCATGAGGCTGCCGCCGATGATCTCGACATTGATCGACATGCGCTTGCCATCGGGCGTGGTCGTGAAGCCCGCGGCGATATGCGCAGGCGAACAGCCCTGATATTCGCGCTCGGACAGATTGAAGCACCAATTGGGGATATCGATCCGATCGATCGGCGCATTGATGATTGCGGTGAAGCTGGAATCGACGATCTGGTTGTTCATCTCTTGATCTCCCAATGTGTTGCATGTCATCGGCACGTTCGAGCCGAAGCCTTTCGCGGATCCGCACGGGGCAGATCCTCGCCGTACATTCGGCATTGGATTGCCGCTGTCCTGCGAACACATTGCTACGGGCGGCCGCCGTTTGCTCGTTATGCGTTGTTATGGTTCGTTAGCTTCCGCGAGGCGGCTCGATGTGCGAGGATTGCCACGACGAACCCGATGCACGGGCTCGTCTCGGGAGCTGCCATGAAGCTCGGCATTTCCTTATTCCGGGCCGAGTTCCAGTGGCTACCGTTCGCGGGTCGCAAGCGAGACGCCAAGATCGATCACCAGTGCGAGCATCAGAGCGGCGCCGCCGAGTCCAAAAAGGACCGAATAGTCACTTCCGGCCTGTGCGAAGATCCCCGAAAATCCGTAAGCAGCAGCCGCCTGGAACAGGGCAAAGCTGGTCGTGGCGTGGCCCCACATCGCTCGCTGTTGCTCAAGCGAGTGCGGCACCAGTTCATGCACCCGTCCAAGGACCAGGGGCACGATCCCGGGCGTGAAGGCGCCGACCACCACGCTCGAGACGATCAGTGACGCCGGCGCCGTGCTGACAGTGGGCAGCAGCACGGCCGCGGTCTCGACCAGGAACGCCGCGCGCAAAGCCGGACCGAATCCAGACCGGTCGCCCAGGTGGCCGGTGACGAGTGGCCCGACGACTGCGCCCAGGCCGTAGAGCACCCAGTAGCGGGCCCCCGCGGCGATGCCCTGGCCAAGGCCACGCGCTACGAAATCGACGATGAAGACCATGTGCGGCACCAGGGCTACCGCATTGAGGCCGTACTGGAGCAGGAGCGCGCGGGCAGCCAGCGAGCCACGATGGTGCTTCGCTCGATGCGACGGCGTAGCAGCAGGCTCGGCTTCGGCCGGCCAGTTCCACCAGCTCGCGAGCGTGAGGAGCGCCGAGAGCATGCCAAGTCCGTACCAGCTCTGCTGCAATCCCTGTTGCAGCAGCAACGGCACGAGAGTGCCGGACGCGGCGACTCCCAGGCCGACGCCGGCGAAAATCACGCCGCCGACGGCTCCGCGCCGTGCCGCCGAGACGTGTGGCAGAATGACCGAAGCCGCCAGCACCATGATGATGCCGCCGGCAAGGCCGGACAGGAAGCGCCAAGCGAAAAACCACATGAACGACAGCGGTGTTGCGCTCGCAATGAAGGAGAGCGTGGCAAGCAGCATCATCGCCCGCAGCGTGCGGACCGCACCGACCCGGGTCGCGAGAGCTCGTGCCGCGAGCGCGCCAGCGAGATAACCGGCCAGGTTCGCCGCGCCGAGATAGACGACATCCGACGCGCTGAACCATTTCGCCGCAATCAACGCCGGGATCAGCGGCGTGTAGGAAAAACGGGCGAGCCCGAGGCCGACCAGCGATGCAGACAGGCCCGCCACGGCGTATCGCCAGGTTGATCGCAAGTCCAATTCCGGTCGCGGGGGCAGCCGGGACTTGCTGTGCTGCTTCGTATCTGCGTCGGTCATGTCATCCTCCTGCGCGCGAAACGCGAGCGGATCAGTCCGTTTGAGAGGTGCGGCGGCGGCGGAATTCCGGCACGGGCAGGCCGCCCCAGCCCCAATTGTCGGTGTCGACCTCCTCGATCACCACGAAGGTGGAGTCGAGCGGCTTGCCGAGCACGTCGCGCAGGAGCTCGCTCGATCCCTTGATCAACGCAGCTTTTTCCTCCGCCGTGAGCGACGCCGCTCCCGGCGTCGTTCCCTCGCGGGTCACTTGAATGGTGACGATTGGCATGGTCCCGCTCCGCGTTCAGTGGCCGGCGCTCTGGCCGCCGTCGACATGCAGGATCTCGCCGGTGACAAAGGAAGCACCCTCTAGATAGAGGACCGCATCGACGATGTCGGACATCTCGCCCATGTGGCCGACCGGGTGCAGCGCGTCGAGCTGAGCATGCGTCGCGACCGGATGCATCGGCGACTTGATGATCCCAGGCGACACCGCGTTCACTCGGATGCCGCGCTTGGCATACTCGATCGCAAGCGACCGGGTCGCGGCATTCAGCCCGCCTTTGCTCAGCGAAGCCAATACCGACGGCACGTTCGAATTGGCCTGATCGACCAGGGTCGTGGTGATCTGGACAATATGACCCGACCCCTGCTTTTCCATCTCAGCAATCGCGAGTTGCGTGATGTTGAAGAAGCCCGCGGTGTTCGTTCCCATCACCGCCGCATAGTCCTCGGCCGTGTATTGCGTGAACGGCTTTGCGACGAAGATGCCGGCGTTGTTGACCAGCGTGTCGACCCGACCGAAGCGGGCGATCGCCTGCGAGACCGCGCGCTCGGCGGTGGCCCGGTCGGCGATGTCGCCGGCAACGGCGAGGATTTCATCATCGTTCGATGGCTTGACGGAGCGCGCCGTCGCGACGACGCGGTAGTTGCGATTGCGAAAACCCTGGACCAGGGCGGCGCCAATCCCCTGCGACGCACCGGTGATGATGGCGACCTTCTGCTCGATACCCATGAGAGGCTCCTGTTGCTGGTTTGGAAGCTCCGCCAGCACTGGCTGGCTTGGCTCTTCACGTACGGTGCGCCGGCTTCCTTGCGAATATCCGCAGCCCGGCAGACACTCTTTCGCCAGGCGAACGAATGCGGCGCCGACGTCTTGCGGCGGTTGTCGAGGTGAGGCTGAACGCCTAGCCTGCAGCCGGAACCTGATAATGCGGCGGGACGGCATGGATCGACTGGATGCGATGAAGGTGTTCGTCCTTGCGGTGGACGAGGGAAGCTTGGCTGCGGCGGGGCGCAAACTCGGCCGCTCTCCGGCCGCGGTGAGCCGCGCAATTGCTTTCCTGGAGGAGCGTGTCGGCGCCGAGCTGCTGCACCGGACCACGCGATCCATCAAGCTGAGCGAGGAGGGCGAGCGCTATGTCGAGGTTTGCCGCCGCGTCCTCGCCGAGCTCGAGGAGGCCGAGGACATCGCAATTGGAGCGCGCGCGGCGCCGCGCGGCCTTCTCACGATCACGGCTCCCGTCGTGTCGGGCGAGATGGTCCTGCGCCCCATCCTCGATGCGTTCCTTGACGCCTATCCCACCGTGTCGGCGAAGCTCCTGCTGTTCGATCGCGCGGTCAATCTGATCGAGGAGGGCGTCGACGTCGCGCTTCGCATCGGTCCTTTGGCGGATTCGGCGATGACCGCCATGCGGGTCGGCGAGATCAGCCGTGTCGTCGTGGCGGCTCCGCGCTATCTGAAGCAGCATCCGCGCATTGCCGAGCCCGGCGACCTCGCCAAGCACCAGATCGTCGCCATGGCGCATCTGCCCAATTCCTGGACGTTCGCGCCGCAGGCCGGCTCGTCAGCGCCGCGCACCGTCCAATTCACTCCGCGCCTGATCGTCAACAGTACCTATGCGGCAGTCGCCTCCGCGGTCGCCGGACGTGGCGTGGCACGGATGTACTCGTACCAGGTGGCAGAGCCCCTCGCACGCGGCGACCTCGAGATCGTACTTGCTGATGAAGAAGATCCGCAGATGCCTGCGCATCTGATTTGCCCGCAAGGCCGGCTCTCGGTGCCAAAGGTGCGAGCCTTCACCGACTTTGCAGTGCCGCGCCTGAAAAAGCAGTTTGCAGAGCTGAAGAAGCGGATCAGACCGCGCTGATTCAGTGCAGCAGCTGCGTAGCCGCGTGCGCTAGCGTCCGACAGCGCGCGACAGGCAATTGTACGCGCAGAGCGACCGAACGTCGAACTGATTAAAGATGTCGAATGGCTATGCGCTCCCTTTCCTCTCAACGAGGAGAATAAGGCGCAGCGCGATCTAGCGGTCGATCAGCGCAAGAGCGCATTGGCGGAATGGCTGGATGCGCAGACCGCACGCGGTAGCAATAGCGATCAGACGGCATGGCGCCTGAAGCCCTGCCCTACGCTGATGTTTGTAAATGGCCGGCGAACTCGACCAAAAGCACGACCAGGATCTACGCGATACCTGCGTCATACTTCTCGATCAAGCTGGCTGCGACTTGCTGACGATTTACGACAACACTGGGCATTCATACTGAAGCGCGCAGACCATCGTGAAGCACTACCGCCCCGGGAATGCGGCTCGCGCCGATTCTGGCATCGGCAGGCTTGAATTGCAGGTGCGCAAGGAAGGCATGAAGGGCTGAACAGAGACCGGTAGGTCTCATGGCTGGCGCTTCAACGGAGCATGGGCTCCGGCCCAAGGTAGCGCAGCGCGCGGCCAATCTCGCATTCTGTGTTTCGACTCATTCCTTCAACGAGCCGAGCGCTTCGTCACTGGGCAACCTGTGAAGGCGCAGGGCTTGCCATCTAGCTAGGATCGCCCGCGCCCGGCAACAACGCTCCCAATCATCCGACTCGTCGCATGGCGTGCGAGCACTAAGAGCGTCGCACGAGACCCCGTTTGTTCGAATCGCGCAAACTAAAAAGGCCCTTGCGGGCCAATCCCTTGAGGGTTGTGGGCGCACCAGGGCTCGAACCTGGGACCTGCTGATTAAGAGTCAGCCCCGGGTTCAGAACAATCAATGACTTACTTGTCGCACCACTGGCTTCTCAGACAGAAGGGGGCATTTGTGCTGCACTCGGTCATTGTCGCGCAATGGTGATGCCTATGCGCGTGCTTTGCCGATCGAGCAGCCTACATACTCTGCACAGAAGACGATTTTGGAAACGCCACCGGCCGAGCAGCGACCTCGCCAAGCGAATCTCCGCAAAGAAAGCAATGGAGAATCGCTATGAATGCACTCAAGATCTTGATCGCTACGGCGCTGATCTCGACGGCAACGTTGTCGGCAGCCTCTGCCGCATGGTCCTTCGCCGATCAGGAGCCAGCAACTTTTGCCTCGATGTATCCCAACCGGGATGTCCTGAATGGTGGCGCGTTGACGCCGGCAGGACGAATGGGCCTCGAGCGCGCCGGTGGCGCTGCGCCCGTGTTTGGTATGGGTGAGGTTCGCACCCCTCACCGGCACGGGTAACGGGCCGAAGGAGCAAGCAAGATGCAGCCTGTCAGATACGGCTGATCGTCTTCACCCCGAACGGAGTGCGGCCGCGTGAGGCGGCGCACTCCGCGGTGTTCGGGCCGCATGCATCGCTCAAGGCAACAACGAAAAATGGACTGCAGTTCCGGCTCTCGCATGAACATGGCCGACGCGCCATCTCGAGATGGCCGCGGGGCTCAATGAGGCAACAAGCTGCCGTCTCAGCACCCCGACGGCAGGACCGGCGAAACTCCGGGCGTCGGCGCCGCGCCTGACGCGTTGGCCGGCAGCACGGTTGCAGGTACCCCCACGTTCATCGTCATTCCTTCCGCACAGGCCGAGCTGTTGGGACTCGGCACGACGGCGTTCGGATCGATGCCGGTGCCGACGTCGTCGCCTATGGCGACCGGGATACTTCCAGGAGCCGGTCCGGCCGGCACTTGCGGAATCGAGAGCGGCAAGCTCGTGGCTGTGGTCACCGACCCGCCCGGCGTTGAGCTGCAAGCTGTCGCCGATCCCGTCCCTAATGGTGCGGCCGCGGCAAGCGTCCCGATCGAGCTTCCGATCTGTCCTCCGGTCTGCCCTTGGGCCGGAATGAGCGGAGCCATGCTGCCCGGTGTCGACAGGCCGGGAGTCGTTACGGTCGGTGTCGCCGGCACCGGCGTCGAAGTCGTCGCTGGCGGGGCACAGACAACGACCGTGCCTGGCGTCGTCGGATCCATCGCGAGCGGAACGGGCGCCAGCGTGGTGTCAGGCGCCCCCGGCAGGGTCGTTGCAGAAAACGGACCTGGGCTATCGAGCGGTGAGGTGACGACCGCGCCCGGTACGGTCGGCAGGCTCATCGCCGTGCTGCCGGTGGTCGTGACCTGGGCCTGGCAAGACAAGACCCCCAGCAGCAGGGCTGCAAATGCCGCGCACGCCGTGCGGATCATGTTTGCGTCCCCTGGCTAGGCTCATCGCTGCGGATCGAGACCCGACTGCCTTCGATCAGATCGACCGCCGGATTGAGCACGACTTGATCGCCGGGCCGAACACCGTCGCGCACTTCGATCGACGTGCCGAAATCCCTTGCGATCGAGACCTTTTGCATATGAACGGTGCCGTTGCGCACGACCGCGACGTGAAGGCCATTCTGATCGAAGATCAGCGCATCGGCTGGAACCGACGTCGACGGAGTCTTGCGCGGGATCGATAGCTCGACCGTGCAATAGATGCCGGGATTCAGGGCGCCGTCCGGATTGGGGACGTCGATCTCGGTCAGCAGCGTCCGGCTGACCGGTTGCAACGCCGTTGCGATACGGGTGACTTTCCCCGGAAATGTCCGGCCCGGAATTTCCGGGACGCGAACCTCGGCATCGATGCCCGGCGTGACGCCGAAGGCCTCGTCCTGCGGGACGAAGACCTGGGTTCTGATGACGTCTGAATGCATCAGCGTGAACATGAAGGTCGAGCCGGCCTGAACGAGGCTGCCATTGTCGACGTTCCGCTGCGTGATCACGCCGTCGAACGGGGCGACCACGCGTTGATAGGCTTTTTCCTGCTGAAGAACGCGGATCTGCGCCTGCTGCGCCGCGATGTTCGACTGGGCGACGCCCACCGCTGCCTGTTGCGCGCGCAGGGTGAGCCGATCGTTGTCGCCCTGCTGGGCCGTCAACCAGCCCTGCTTGACGAGGTTGCTATCCCGCGAATTGGTGGTTTCGGCAAGCTCCCGGCTCGCCTCGGCCTGCTGCAAGGCGGCCTGGTTCTGTGCCAGCGTCGCCTGCGCCTGCGCGATCTGCTGGTCGAGCTCGGGCGCGGTTATCTCAGCGAGAAGATCGCCCTTCTTCACGCGATCGCCGATATCCACGTAGCGCTTCTCGATGTAGCCGCTGGCCCGCGCGAAGATGTTCGCCGCCTCGAATGCCGTTGTCGTCGCCGGCAGGGTGACCTTGATGAGGTCGCCGCCGGCGCGAACGGTCGCCACCCGAACCTCGGGAACGGCGGTCCTGGATTGCTCGACCGACGCTGCCAGATCGTGCGCAGCCTGATAGTGCCGCCAGCCGCCGACGCCGAGACCGCCTGCCAGGAGCACGAGCACGGCGCCGCCGAACCAGGCGCCGCCGGAGCGGCGGCGCGGCCGCACCTCCTTGCCCGGCATATCCACGATGCGGCAGGTGTCCGCGTCAGGCCGCTCGTTCATGCCGTCGCTGTTGATCCGCGCGCGAACATCGCTCATTCCGGTTGCTCCTCGAATACGCCGTGGTGTGGCTTGCCGTCATTGCCCTTGCGCAGCCAGGCGAAGAGATAGGGCACGATCAGCAATGTGGTCGGCGTCGCGAACAGCAGCCCGCCAATGACGGCGCGCGCGAGAGCTGCGTTCTGCTCCTCGCCCGGGCCTCCGATCGCCATCGGGATCATGCCGACGATCATGGCTGCGGCCGTCATGAGCACAGGACGCATTCGGGTGCGGCCCGCACTCAATGCGGCCTCGAACGCGGTGTGCCCGTTCAATTGCGCGTCGCGCGCAAAGGTCACGAGCAGGATCGAGTTTGCCGACGCGACCCCGACCGCCATGATCGCGCCCATCAGCGAAGGCACGTTCAGGGTCGTTCCCGTGATGAACAGCATCGTCACGATGCCGCAAAGGGTCGCTGGCAGCGCCAAGACGACGACGAACGGGTCGCCGAAGTTCTGGTAGTTCACGACCATCAGGAGATAGACAAGGATGGCGGCAAACAGCAGCCCGATCCCGAGGTCGCGGAACGATTGATGCATGCTCTGAATCTGTCCGAGGACCTGGATCGAGTTTCCCGGCTGCAACTGCTTCTGAAACGTCGACGTGACCTTGTCGATATCGGCCGAGACGCTGCCGAGATCGCGCCCTTGCACGCTCGCATAGACGTCGAACACCGGCTGGACGTTGGCCTGGTTCAAATTGGTCGGCACAGATCCCCGTTTGAAGGTCGCGACGTTGCTGAGCAGGCCCGGGACCGTCTGCCCGCTTGCAGCCATCGAAGCCGACACCGGGGTGTTCTCCAGCGCGTTGAGTGAGTTGGCCCGGTACTCCGGCGTCTGAACGGCCAGGTAATAGGGGATCCCCGACGTCGGGTCGGTCCAGAAATTCGGCGAGACCTGGGCAGACGAACTGAGGCTGACATTGATGTTGGTCGCCACCGTGCTGGCATTGAGTCCCAGCTGCGCGGCCCTCGTGCGGTCGATGTCGGCGTAGAATGCGGGAGCGTCGACCTCCTGCTGGAGATGGGCATCGACGATCCCGGGAATTGCCGCCAGGCTCTTCTGCAGCTCCTTCGCCACCGACAGATTGTTGGTGCCGTAACCGACGGTACGAACATCGATCTGCGCCGGCAGGCCAAAATTCAGGATCTGGGTGACGATATCCGCGGACTGGAAATAGAAGACGTCCTCCGGGAATGCCGCCGGCAGAACCTGGCGCAGCTTCTTGACGTAGTCCGCGGTCGGCCTGTGGCCGTCCTTGAGCGATATGAGGATCGTGCCGTCGTTCACACCGATCGTCGAACCGTCGGTGAACGCCAGATTGTACGGACGCGCAGGCAGCCCGATATTGTCGACGATCAGCCCGCGATCGCGATCCGGAATGACTTCGCGGATCTTGTCCTCGACCGCCTGGAAGATCGCCTCGGTGCGCTCGATGCGGGTCCCGGCAGGCGCACGAACATGCAGCTGGATCTGGCCACCGTCGATCAGGGGGTAGAAGTCCCTGCCCACATAGACAAACATCACCGCTCCGAGCGCCAACACCAGGGCGGCGACGGCCGGCACGATGCTCCGACGCCGGAGCACCGTCGTCAAAAGCGCAGAATAACCGTCGCGCACGCGCTCGAAGCCGCGCTCGAACGCCGCCGAAGCGCGCGAGAACACGCCGGACGGGCTTTCGCCCGCACCATGACGGCGCTCGCTCTTCAGCAGCAGACCGATTGTGATCGGCGTGAGCGTCCGCGACAGAGCGTAGGAGGCCAGCATGGCAAACACCACCGCGAGGCCGAGCGGCGTGAAGAGGTATTTGGCCGGTCCTTCGAGAAATACGACCGAGGTGAACACACAACTGATGGCGAGCGTCGAGACCAGTGTCGGAACGGCGATCTCGGCCGCACCGTGCAGGGTCGCCTCCGACAGCGGCATGCCCTCTTCGGTCCAGAGCCGATGGGTGTTCTCGATCGTCACCGTCGAATCGTCGACCAGGATGCCCACCGCGAGCGCCAGCCCGCCCAGCGTCATCGTGTTGAGGGTCTCGCCCAGGAAATGCAGAACGATGAGCGAGGACAACATCGCAAGCGGGATCGAGATCAGGACCACGAGCGTCGACCGCCACGACCCCAGAAACATCAGGAT
>NZ_JAEMSD010000085.1:0-879 GCF_016462955.1 Bradyrhizobium sp.
ACCGGAGCTTGTTCCGGGGTCTTGCAATGAGGGGACTACAATGGACATGAAAAAATACGCTGCCGAGGCGATCGGTACCTTCTGGCTGACATTCGCGGGCTGCGGAAGCGCAGTGATCGCGGCCGGCTTTCCCGAGGTCGGCATCGGCCTCGTCGGCGTCTCCCTCGCCTTCGGGTTGAGCGTGGTCACCATGGCCTATGCCATCGGCCACATCTCGGGCTGCCATCTCAACCCGGCCGTCACGGTCGGTCTCGCCGCCGGCGGCCGCTTTCCGACGGGCCAGATCCTACCCTATGTGATTGCCCAGGTGGTGGGTGCGATCGTCGCCGCATTGCTGCTCTATGTCATTGCCAGCGGGGCGCCCGGTTTCGACGTCAGCAAGGGCTTTGCGTCCAACGGATATGGTGCGCATTCGCCCGGTCAGTACAGCATGATGGTCGGCTTCCTCACCGAGGTGGTGATGACCATGATGTTCCTGTTCATCATCATGGGGGTCACGCATGGCCGAGCGCCGGCGGGTTTTGCGCCGCTCGCGATCGGGCTTGCGCTGGTGATGATCCATCTCGTCAGCATTCCCGTCACCAACACCTCGGTGAACCCGGCGCGCAGCACCGGTCCGGCGCTGTTCGTCGGCGGCTGGGCGCTGTCGCAGCTCTGGCTGTTCTGGGTTGCACCGCTGATCGGCGGCGCGCTCGGTGGAGTGGTCTATCGCTGGCTCAGCGAAGAGCCCACGGGCGTCGTCGCAGGCGCAAAGACGGCGTGATCGCAAAGCGGGATCGCAGCGCGAAGCCGCGGTCCCGTTACTTGCCAGCGGTGGGGTGCACTTCGGTGACGTGCCCCATCTTTCGGCCGGGGCGCGGCGCGCCCTTGCCATAGATG
>NZ_JAEMSD010000085.1:889-3045 GCF_016462955.1 Bradyrhizobium sp.
CCATAGATGTGCACTGTCGCGCCCGGCACGCTCAGCCACTTCTCGTAATCGTTGATCTCGTCCCCGATCAGGTTGGTCATGGTGACGATTTCGCCATGACGCACGGGCTTGCCGAGCGGCCAGCCGGCGATGGCGCGGATGTGCTGCTCGAACTGCGAGACCGAGGCGCCATCGAGCGTCCAATGCCCGGAATTGTGCACGCGCGGAGCGATCTCGTTGACCAGCACCTTCGGTCCGGTGCCATTGGCGAGCACGAACATCTCGACGGCGAGCACGCCGACATAGTCGAGCGCGCCTGCGATCTTGCCTGCGATATTGCGCGCTTCCTCGGCGAGCGCATCCGGAATCGGCGCGGGCGCGCGCGAGATCTTCAGAATGTGGTCGCGGTGCTCGTTCTCGGTGACGTCGAAGCACTCGACCTGGCCCGTGGCGGCGCGTGCGGCGATCACCGAGATCTCGCGCTCGTACGGCACGAAAGCCTCCAGGATCGCCGCTTTGGTGGCGAGGCTGGTCCACACCTTGGCGATGTCGTCGCCCTCGCGGATGATCGCCTGACCCTTGCCGTCATAACCGAAGCGGCGGGTCTTGAGCACGGCGGGAAGGCCGATCCTGACGATCGCCTCGCGCAACGAAGCTACCGAAGTGACGTCGGCGTAGGCGGCCGTGCCGATCCCGAGCCGCGTCACGAAATCCTTCTCAGCGAGGCGGTCCTGGGTGGTCTCGAGGATCTTGCGGTTGGGCAGCACCGGGCGGCGCGCATCCAGCACCATCGCGGCCGCTGCCGGCACGTTCTCGAATTCGTAGGTGATGACGTCGACGTCGCCGGCGAACAGCTCGAGCGCCTCGACGTCGGCGTATTCGGCACAGGTCGCGTTCAGCACGACGTCAAACGCGGGCGAATCCGGATCGGGCGAAAACACCTGGCAGCGAAGGCCGAGCCGCGCCGCGGCCATGGCCAGCATCCGGCCCAATTGTCCGCCGCCGAGGATTCCGATGGTGTCGCCGGGCTTCAGCTTCACATGCCTGGTGTCCGTCACGCCTTGTCCTCCGGGCGCTCGGCAACCGCGTCCGTTTGCGCCTTGCGCCAGGCGGCGAGGCGATCCGACAGAGCGGGGTCGGAGAGCGCCAGCACGGCGGCCGCCAGCAATGCGGCATTGATCGCGCCGGCCTTGCCGATGGCAAGGGTACCGACCGGGATGCCTGCAGGCATCTGCACGATCGAATAGAGCGAATCGAGGCCCTTGAGTGTCTTGGATTCGACGGGGACGCCGAAAACCGGGAGCTCCGTCAGCGCCGCCGCCATGCCGGGCAGATGTGCCGCGCCGCCGGCGCCGGCGATGATCACCTTGTAACCCGCCGCCTTGGCGCCCCTGGCGAAGGTAAACAGGCGGTCGGGGGTTCGGTGGGCCGAAACGATGCGCGTGTCGGCGGCGACGCCCAGCGCTTCGAGCGTGTCGGCGGCATGGCGCATCGTGTCCCAGTCCGACTGGCTTCCCATGATGATGGCGATCGGCGCGGTCATGAGGTCAATTGTGCCCAGAAAAACAGAAAGATAGGCCAGATTAACGGTTCCGGCCGGCGGCTCGCAAGGCGGTGGCAAGGAGAAGGGAATCCACTATCCTGTCTTGGTGAATCCCCGCAAGCCTTCATTGAGCAGGATGCCCATGAAGAAACCAAAAAGGGCAAGTGCTGCGAAGGCCAAGAAGGGTGGCAAAACCAGCGCCGGCCGATCCCGAGCCGCTCCGAAACGCCCCGCCAAGCCGGCCTCGCGCAGGGCGCCAGCTGCCGACGACAGCAAGGCGATCATCCGCGATCTCAGGCGCAAGCTGAAGGCGGCCCGGCTGCGGATCTCGGAACTCGAGGCGGCCGCCGACACCGATTTCCTGCTCGAGATTCCGAACCGGCGCGGTTTCGAGCGCGAGCTGGCGCGTGCCATCGCCTATATGAAACGCTACCGCGCCAGCGGGGCGCTGATCGTTCTCGACGTCGATCGGTTGAAGCCGATCAACGATTCCTTCGGTCATGTCGCCGGCGACGAAGTGCTGAAGGCGATTGTCGCCACGTTGAGGCGCCAGGTGCGCGCCTCGGACGTCGTCGGCCGGCTTGGCGGTGACGAGTTCGCGCTGCTGCTCTGGAATCTGAGCGAGACCGATGCC
>NZ_JAEMSD010000085.1:3055-8735 GCF_016462955.1 Bradyrhizobium sp.
GGCGGCCTTCGAGCAGGCGATCGACGAACTCCCCTTCGTTTTTCGCGGGCAATCGGTGACGGCGGGCGCCTCCGCGGGCGTCGCCTTGCTCGGTCCGCAGTCCGATGCCGGGCGCGTCCTGGAGGAGGCGGACGCCGCGATGTATGTGCGCAAGGCGCAGCGTCGGCACGAGCCGCGGATCAGGCTGGTCAGCAGCTGAACTTACAGCGTGGCCAGATCGTCCGGCACGTTGCCGAATTTGCGCAGCAAAGTGGCGTCGCCAAACTCGCCCGTCATGGGATCGCCGCTGCGGCTGAAGGCGACTGCGCCGATGTGGCCGGCACCATGTGCCAGAAGCTCGGCGCGCCGCAACGCGGCCGTTGAGCTCTGGCATTCTTCGGCGGCCCCCGCGACGGGTGAGCCGTTGCTGTCGATCAAGAAAGGCATTGCAACGTAATAGGTCACATCCGACATGGCGTTGCTCCGATATTTGAAACTCAGGCGGCGCTGCTCTTGCTCCGCATCTTGCTGCGTGAGGTCTCGGGAATGCAGCCGGCAGAGACCGCCGCCTGCAATTCCTCCAGCTCGGCTTCCAGATATTCGTTGGCCATGATCAGGGCCTTGATGGTGCTGCGCAGGTTGCCGTCGCACATCGCGATGGCCTGATCGCAGGCCTGCTCATAGTGGCTGTGGTCGAGAAAGGCGGCTGCCGACATATGCGTGTCCTCGGGCGTGGGGCGTTGGGGCAGCTAGAATGTTCTTATTTTGTTCTTTTGGAGTCAAGCGGATTCCAACTGGCGGGTCCCTCTAATCAGGCTGTGGATCAGGCGATGATGTCGGGCGTTATCTGGTCTTCGATGAACGCGATGCGGTCGCGCAACAACAGCTTGCGTTTCTTCAGCCGCTGTAACCGCAACAAGTCGGGGGCAGGCGATTGATGCAACGCATCGATCGCCGCATCGAGGTCTCGGTGTTCCTGCTGCAACCGGGTGAGCTCGGCTTCGAGCTCACGCTCATCTTCATTGGTCATGTCTGCGGTGGCCGAAAACCGATAGGCGTGAGATCTGGGCTGTGGACGCCCTGTGGAAATTATCGTCCTTGCGCCGCGTGATCGCAAGCGATCTGCGGCGCTCGCCCGCCGATCTCCCGCAACATATTTTGTGCTGGGGCCGCGGCGCTGCGCAGACACTTGATACCATGGATTTTTCCGCGTGGTTCCCCTTTAGTCACGCTTCGTTACATATGAAGTTTCAAAAATGACGCTGCGACGACGGATACCCATCGACAGGACGAATCGGTGATGTAGACTTGGCCGTCCGGATCGAATCCTAAAGGTTCAACCCTACCGAGGAGGTTTCGAATGACAATTCAGGCACATCTCGTTGAATTGGAACGGAAGCACAAACTTCTGGAAAACGAATTGCACGAAGCTCTCGTGCACCTTTCAACAGACGACCTGCAAATTGTTGAGTTGAAGCGCCGGAAGTTGATGGTCAAGGACCAGATCGAGCGTCTGAAGCACAGCGACACGCTCCACTAGTAACCCCCCGTAACAGCGTCGAGTTGATCACGTCCTTCACGCAGGGATGAGAGCGTTCGCGCTCATCCCTGCCGCAAGGTGCGCACCTGCGCAGGATGCTTGCGCGGCGAGCGTTCCTGCTCGGGCGCGTCCTCTCGGAGAGAAGCCTCATCCACGTTGCGCGAAGCGTTCTAGATGTTCGCGAGCTCGGCGACGTGGTCGGCGATCGCCAGCGAGGACGTCAGTCCCGGCGATTCGATGCCGAACAGATTGATCAGCCCTGCGACGCCGTGATCTTGCGGGCCTTGCATCAGAAAATCCTGGGTGGCCACCGCCGGTGGCACGATCTTCGGGCGGATGCCTGAATAGCTCGGCATCAGTGCGCCGTCGGGCAGCGTCGGCCAGTATTTACGGATTGCGGGATAGAAACGCTCGGCGCGCGACGGATCGACCTCGTAGTCGATCGTCTCGATCCATTCGACGTCAGGCCCGAAGCGCGCCTGCCCTGCCATGTCCAGCGTCAGGTGCACCCCCAGTCCGCCGGGCTCCGGCACCGGATAGATCAGGCGCGAGAACGGCGCTTTGGCGTTGCAGCTGAAATAGTTTCCCTTGGCGAGATAGGCCGGCGGAATTCTGTCCAGCGGCATGCCGTCGATGTTGCGCGCCACATGCGTCGCCGACAGCCCCGCGGCGTTGACGAAGAGCCTGCATTGCAACGTCATCGGTGACTCGCCGCCGGCATCGATTTCGATCATGCTGTTCGCCGCTTTGGCGCGGATCAGCGGAGTGTGAAACGCGAAGGCGGCGCCGGCGTCCTCAGCTTCGCCGCGCAGCGAGAGCATGTAGGCGTGGCTGTCGATGATGCCCGTCGACGGCGACAGCAGCGCGGCGTCACAGGCGAGCGCCGGCTCCAGCGCGCGTGCGGCCTCCCCCGAGAGCAGCTGCATGTCGAGCACGCCGTTTGCTTCGGCATGCGCCTTGATCGATTGCAGCTTCTCGGTCTCTTTCGGGCTGGTCGCGACGATCAGCTTGCCGCAATTCTTGTGCGGGATGCCGCGCTCGGCGCAGTAGCGGTAGAGCGCGTGCTTGCCGGCCACGCACATGCGCGCCATCCAGCTCCCGGCGCGATAGTAGATGCCGGCATGGATCACCTCGCTGTTGCGCGAGGAGGTCACGGTGCCGATGGCCTCGGCTTCCTCGAGCACGATCACCTCGCGCCCGGCCTGCGCGAGCTTTCGAGCCACCGCAAGACCGACCACGCCGGCTCCGATGACGACGCCGTCGACCCTATCCATGGTTGTGCAGGTCGTCCGCTGGGAGGGGCGGGGGCACCGGGCCGGGGAACGGCCGCGCGGCAGCGTTTTCCATTAAGAGGGCGTTTATCATGTC
The DNA here is from genome assembly GCF_016462955.1 of Bradyrhizobium sp. GTDB lineage: Bacteria > Pseudomonadota > Alphaproteobacteria > Rhizobiales > Xanthobacteraceae > Bradyrhizobium. The sequence continues at coordinate 5,943 of NZ_JAEMSD010000085.1, forward strand.
AGGGCAATTGCCGTATTTCACGTCACATATTTCTGTTGTGCCAACAGGCGTTTACCCGATCCAACCCCGCCAGGCCAGACAATCCGACGTTGAATCGCGGGTGGCTGATGGCTAAGAAGAACTGGCACGTGGGCAGCACGCTTCCGATCGCTGTGCAGGCCTTGCTGTGCCTGGCCGGTGCGGTTGCGCCTGCGCGTGCCTTCGCGGCATCGGACAGCCTTGCCGTTCCGGGCGATCTCGCCCGGCTCGATCCCGGCGTGATCTGGGAAACCCTGATCGCCGGCATCGTCCTCTGCTCGTTTCTCGCGGCGATCGTGCTGTGGATCCATTCCTGGCTGCGCCGATCCAAGCGTTCGCAGTTGCGGCGCAACGCCTTCATCTCGTCCGCCATGAACAATCTCAACCAGGGCGTGGTGATGACGGACGCGCAGCGCCGCATCATCTTCTGCAACGACCGCTATCTCGAGATCTATGGCCTAACGCGGTCGGATATCCGGCCGAACATGACCGGCTACGACATCCTGAGGCTGCGCCGCGAGCGCGGCGTCCTTGGCGTCACCGACGACGAGTTCTACGAGAAGGCTGCAAGCAGCAACGGCCTGATCACCGAGCTGCCGGACGGGCGGGCCATCCTGGTGAAGTATTTCGTGCTCCCGAACGGCGGCTCGGTGGCGACCCATCTCGACGTCAGCGAGCAGCGCAGGCTGTCGCAACAGCTCGCGTCCACCAAGCAATTCCTTGAAAGCGTGCTGGACAACGTCCCGGCTTGTGTCGCGGCGAAAAGCCTGGAGGACGGCCGCTACATCTTCGCCAATACTGCCTATGAACGGTTCTGGGGTTTTTCACGGGACCATGTCGTCGGCAAGAATGCACGCGAACTGTTCGCGCCGATCTCGGCGGACAGCATCGAGACGGCCGACCGGGCGGCGCTCAATTCCCCGGATGGGCAGTTCCGCAACGAATTCGAGGTCGAGCGGGGCGGGGAACGTCGCATGGTCGCCTCGATCCGGATCGCGGTGCGCAACGAAGGCAACAGGCCTGGATTCCTGTTGCTGGTGTTCGAGGACGTCACCGACCGCCGTTCGCTGTCGCAGGAGCTGGAAAGCACCAAGAAGTTCCTGGAGCGCGTGGTCGACAACATTCCCGTTGCGTTGATCGTGGAACAGGTCAAGGACGGCCGCTATCTGCTCGCCAACCGCAGCGCAGAAACGATCCTCAACCGCAAGCGCGAGGAAGCCACCGGCCTGACCGCCTCCGACATCTTCAATGCCAAAGAGGCCAAGCTGATCATCGCGCGCGACGAGGCGGCGATCAGGAAACGCGGGATGATCACCGAGGAGCATCCGATCTCCACCAAGGACGGCCTGCGCCTGTTCCTGACCCGCCGCGCCACCGTGCTCGGCGATGCCGGCGAGCCGCAATATCTGATCAAGACCCACGAGGACGTCACCGATCGGCGGCAGACCGAGTTGCGCATGGCGCATATGGCCTATCACGATGGCCTCACCGATCTGCCGAACCGGGCCGCGTTCCTTCAGGCGCTGACCCAGATGATCGAGGCCTGCGAAGGCACGGGCGAGGAGTTCGCCGTCCTCTGCGTCGACCTCGACGGCCTCAAGGAGGTCAATGACGTCTTCGGCCATGCGCTCGGCGACAAGTACCTGATCGAGGTGGCCCAGCGGCTCCTGGATTCCGCGCGCGGGGGCGTGGTCGCGCGCCTGTCGGGCGACGAGTTTGGCCTGATCATCGATGGCAAGCAGCCCGACGCGGGTCTCGCACTGGCGCGGCAGATTGGCGAAGCCGTCGCGAAGGATTTCCAGATCGACGGCCGGCCGGTCCGCGCCGGCATCACCACCGGCATGTCGGTGTTTCCGCAAAATGGCACCGATGGCGCCTCGCTGCTCGCCAATGCCGGCGCTGCGCTGTTCCGCGCCAAGCAGAAGTCGCGCGGCACGATCAGCCTCTACCAGCCGGAGATGGACCGGCAGATCCGCGATCGCCGCGTGCTGCACCAGGACCTCTCCGTTGCGGTCAAGAACGGCGAGCTCTCGCTCGCCTTCCAGCCGCAGGGGGCCGCGCGCCACAGCGTCGCCGAGAGCGAGATCATCGGCTTCGAGGCGCTGGCGCGCTGGCAGCATCCGGTGCGCGGCCAGGTTTCGCCGGCCGAATTCATCCCGATCGCCGAGGAAAGCGGTCTCATAGTCGAAATGGGCGAGTGGATCCTGCGCGAGGCCTGCCGCGAGGCGGCGTCCTGGCCGAAGCCGCTCCAGGTCGCGGTCAACCTGTCGCCGGCGCAGTTCATGCACGGCGACGTGGTCGGCCTCGTCCATTCGATCCTGCTCGAGACCGGCCTTGCACCCGACCGGCTCGAGCTCGAAATCACCGAAGGCGTGCTGATCGAGGACTTCGACCGCGGTCTCGCGCTGCTGCGCCGCCTGAAGGCGCTCGGCGTGCGCATCTCGATGGACGATTTCGGCAGCGGCTACTCCTCGCTGAGCTATCTCCAGGCTTTCCCGTTCGACAAGATCAAGATCGACCGCGCCTTCATCATCAATCTCGGCCGCAACCCGCAATCGGCGGCGATCGTGCGCGCCGTGATCGATCTCGGTCACGGCCTCGAAATGTCGATCGTCGCCGAAGGCGTCGAGACGGTGGACCAGCTCGCCTTCCTCGCCAGGGAGGGCTGCGACGGCGTGCAGGGCTATCTGCTCGGCAAGCCGCTGCCGATCGGGAAATATGCCGGCCTGATCGGCCGCGTCGTGTAGCTGACCGACATCGACAGCTCGTCCTCGG
>NZ_JAEMSD010000085.1:8745-10855 GCF_016462955.1 Bradyrhizobium sp.
AAGACCGGTTAGAGCGCTTCGAGCGAAGTGGACACCGGTTCGCGTCAGCAAAACGCGTCAGAACATGAAACAAGAGCCACCGTCCGATGTCATCGGAACGGAAATGGCTCTAGTGATGGGGCTGCTGCGCTCCCATTCGACGGCCTCATGCGTCCCGAACCGGTTGAGCTAAAGACGATCGGCCGCTAGCGTGCGGCGTTATCGGGGTTGGCGGGGACCATGGCGGAAGAATTGCCCGGAACGAACGTTGCGGTTGAAACGGCTGGCGGAGATGCACTTTCTGCCGCGGGTCAGCCGCTATTGCGCATCGAGGGCGTCGCCAAGACCTTCGGCACGTTCCGCGCCGTGGACGGCGTCTCGCTCGACATCAAGGCCGGCGAGTTCTTCGCGCTGCTGGGGCCCAGCGGCTGCGGCAAGACCACCCTTTTGCGCATGCTTGCCGGCTTCGAGGCACCGGACCAGGGGCGCATCCTGCTCGGCGGCAAGGATATCGCGCAGGCCCTGCCGCACGAGCGTCCGATCAACATGATGTTCCAGAGTTACGCGCTGTTCCCGCATCTGTCGGTGCGCGACAACATCGCCTTCGGCCTGAAGCGCGCTCGAATGAAGCGCGCCGACATCGCCACGCGCGTGGCCGAGATGGTGGCGCTGGTCAAGCTCGAGGGATTGGAGAAGCGCAAGCCCGACCAGCTCTCCGGCGGCCAGCGCCAGCGCGTGGCGCTTGCCCGCGCCCTGGCGCGCAGGCCGCAGCTCCTGCTGCTCGACGAGCCGTTCGCCGCGCTCGACAAGAAGCTGCGCGAGAGCACGCAAGGCGAGCTGATGGAGCTGCAGCGGCGGCTCGGCATGACCTTCATCATCGTCACCCACGACCAGGAGGAGGCGATGACGATGGCGAGCCGGATCGGCGTGATGAAGGCGGGAAAGCTCGCCCAGGTCGCGAGCCCGCGCGAGCTCTACGAGGCGCCGCGCTCGCGCTGGATCGCGGAGTTCGTCGGCGACATCAACCTTTTCGACGGTGAGTCCAAATTGCGCGATGGCCATCGTCTGGTGATCGGCACGCGTGATGCGGGGGCGCTGGTGGTGGCCGAGCCGCGCGAAGCCGTCGGCACCGGAAAACTGGCGGTTGCGATCCGCCCCGAGAAGGTGAAGCTGTCGCGCCGCGGCCCGGTCAGCGAGGCCGGCCGCGAGAGCGCGATCAACCGGCTCGATGGTGTGATCGCGGATATCTGCTATCTCGGCGGCACCACCACCTACAAGGTGAAGCTCGACACCGGCGGAATGATACGGGCGTCCGTCGCCAACAGCGCGCGCCTCGACGTCGATGCCTACAGCCTGAACCAGCATGTCGTCGCCTGGTTCACGCCCGACGATTGCATGGTGCTGCAATCATGAGCTCCCGCCGCATCTTCGCAAGGCCGGCGCGCTTCGCCGCGATCGCGCCTTACGTCTGGATGGTGCTGTTCTTCCTGGTGCCGTTCGCCTTCGTGCTGAAGATCAGCCTGTCGCAGACGGCGATCGCGCAGCCGCCCTACGAGCCGGTGTTCGACCTGGCAGCTGGCTGGGGCGCGCTCAGGGCCGCGTTCGCAGCGCTCTCGATCGACAATTTCAAGCTGCTGGTCTCGGACGACCTCTATGTGTTCGCCTATGTGCGCAGCCTGACCGTCGCCGTGACCGCGACTGCGCTGCTGCTGCTGATCGGTTATCCCATCGCCTATGGCATGGCGCGGCTGCCGAGGCGCTGGCAGGCCGTGGCGATGGTGCTGGTGATCGTGCCGTTCTGGACCTCGTTCCTGATCCGCATCTATGCCTGGATCAACATCCTCCAGCACGACGGCCTGCTCAACCGGATCCTGCTGGCGCTGCACCTGGTCAGCCAGCCCGTGGTGTGGCTCTCCACCGACACCGCGATGTATATCGGCATCGTCTATTCCTACCTGCCGTTCATGATCCTGCCGCTCTACGCGACGCTCGCCAAGATGGAGCCGGTGCTGGAGGAGGCGGCCTCTGACCTCGGTGCGCCGCCCTGGCAGGTGTTCTGGCTCGTCACCTTCCCGCTGTCGCTGCCCGGCGTCGGCGCCGGCGTGCTCTTGTGCTTCATCCCGATCGTCGG
>NZ_JAEMSD010000085.1:10865-17848 GCF_016462955.1 Bradyrhizobium sp.
TTCCAGACCTGCTGGCCGGCTCCAACGCGTTGATGATCGGCCAGACCCTCTGGCTCGAGTTCTTCACCAACAAGGACTGGCCGGTCGCCTCTGCCGCCGCAATCGTGCTGCTGGTCGTGCTGCTGGTGCCGCTGCTGCTGTACGAGCGGCTGCAGAAGCGGCAGCTGGAACGGGGAAGGTAGCGGCGATGCGCAAGGCCTCTCGTCTCTCCCGCTTCAACATCGCCTCGCTGGCCCTGGGGCTGGCGTTCCTCTATCTGCCGATCCTCATCCTCGTCATCTATTCCTTCAACGACTCGCGCCTGGTGACGGTATGGGGCGGCTGGTCGCTGCGCTGGTATCGCGAGTTCTTCAACGATCGCGCCATGATCGAGGCGGCCTGGATGAGCCTGCGGGTCTCGGTCGCCTCCGCGACCATCGCCACGCTGCTCGGAACGCTCGCGGCGATCGCGCTGTCGCGCGGCGAACGTTTCCGCGGCCGCACGCTGTTCTCCGGCATGCTCTATGCGCCGCTGGTGATGCCGGAGGTGATCACCGGATTGTCGCTGCTGCTGCTGTTCGTCGCGCTGAATGCCGAACGCGGCTTCTGGACGGTGACGATCGCCCACACCACGCTGACGATGTGCTTCGTCGCCGTGGTGGTGCAGTCCCGGCTCGGCTCACTCGATCGCTCGCTTGAGGAGGCGGCGATGGACCTCGGCTGCAATCCTGTCCGGGCCTTTGTTGCGGTGACGCTGCCGCTGATCGCCCCCGCGATCGTCGCAGGCTGGATGCTGGCCTTCACGCTGTCGCTGGACGATCTCGTGATCGCGAGCTTCACCACGGGGCCCGGCTCGGCGACGCTGCCGATCCGGATCTATTCGGAGGTCAGGCTCGGCGTGAAGCCGGAGATCAACGCGATCTGCACGCTGGTGATCGCCGTGATCGCAGTCGTCATCGTCATCGCCTCGCTCGCCTCGAAACTGTCGAGTTCGCAGGGCGAGAGCGCGGCGCCGTTGTGAGGCCCGCCGTCATTGCGAGGAGCTCTTGCGACGAAGCAATCCAGGGTCCATCCGCATTAGTGGTCTGGATTGCTTCGCTTCGCTCGCAATGACGAAGGGGACGGCTACGACTTCACCGCACCTGCCGTGAGCCCGCCCACCATATAGCGGCGGAAGGCGTAATAGACCGCGGCCGGCGGCAGCGCGTAGATGAAGCCGGTGGTCATCAGCAGCTCCCACGGTGAATCGTCGGCGGCGAGGAAGTTGCCGAGCGCGACGGGGAGGGTGATCTCGCGGTCGTTGGAGAGCAGCAGGAACGCGTAGAGATATTCGTTCCAGGCCAGCAGCACCGCATAGGTGCCGATCGCGACCAGCGAGGGCATCATCAGCGGCAGATAGACCAGGCGGAAGATCTGCAGCGTCGTGGCGCCGTCCATCACCGCGGCTTCGTCCAGCTCGACCGGCAGCTTGTCGGAGGCCTGCTTCAGCACCCAGATCGCGTAAGGCGAGGCGATCGTCACCATCGCCAGGATCAGCGACCAGTGATTGTTGAGCAGGCCGTAATTGCCCATGGTGCGGTACATCGGCACGGCGAGGAACGCGGCGGGAATGAAATAGGTGAAGAGCGCGAGGTTCAGCACGGCGCGCCCGCCCGGCACCTTCAGCCGCGAGATCGCGAACGCCGCGGCGGTCGCGATGAACAGAGTCAGCACGCCGACGGAGACGGCGATCACCGTCGAATTCCAGAACTGGATGTAGAAGTCGCGCAGGAAATAATGCTGCTGCTTGAACACGATCTCGAAGTTGTGCAGCGTCGGATGGTCCGGCCACAGCTTGCCCGAGAACGCGTCCTCCTTCGGGGAGATCGCGAACAGGAACATGTGATAGATCGGGATCATCGTCCACAGGAAGACGGGGATGCCGATCAGCAGCAGCCGCGCTTCCGTCGCGACGTCACGGAGAGAGGGGAGCTTCATCGCGACAACCGTTTCATCATGAAGTACACGAGCGGCAGGACGAACGGCATCGCGCAGACGATGGACGCCATCGCGAGCGAGAGCTGGTCGAGCCGGAGATAGCGGATGCCGAGCGTTGCCAGCACGTGCGTGAGGTCGGCAGGCCCGCCACCGGTGAGCAGATAAACGCTGTTGAAATCCCCCAGCGTCCAGATCATCGAGAGCAGCGTGCAGGTCACGTAGAGCGTCTGCATCGACGGCCAGGTGATGTAGCGGAATTTCTGCCACCAGCTCGCGCCGTCGACCTCGGCGGCCTCGAACAGATCGTGCGAGATCGCAAGGCGTCCGGTGATCAAAATCAGCGTCCAGAACGGCAGCGACTTCCAGATGTGCACGGCGATCGCCATGCAGAGCGCCACGGTCGGGTCGTTCAGCCAGTTCGGCCCGTCATCGCCGGTCAGGGAGAAGATGGCGTGGTTGATCATGCCCCATTCGGGATTGAGCATGAAGCGCACCGACAAAATGGTCGGGATCGACGGCACCGCCCAGGGCAGGATGAAGATCACCGAGAGCCATTTGATCCAGGTGCGCTGCACCGCAAAGAAGCCGGACAGGAACAGCGCGATCATCATCTTGATGTTGATGCCGACGACCAGGAAGATCAGCGTGTTGATGGCAGCGCGCGCGAAGATCGGGTCATTGTAGAGCGCGACATAGTTCGCGGGATCACGTGCCAGCCACAGCCCGTAGCAGACGGGATAGACGACGAAAGCGAGGAAAACGAGCAGATAGGGCGCGAGCAGCACGATGCCCCAGACCTGCGCCGGGGTCAGCCGCGACGACAGGGGCGGGCCGGGCATTGCCTGATCGCCAGAGAGCGTGATCGCCATTCTTTTCGGACTCTTCAAAGAGAAGCCGGCCGCGAAACGCGGCCGGTGTTGTTCTAACACCTCTCCCCGCGAGGCGGGGAGAGGGACGGATGAGTTAACCCGCGACCTGCTTGATGCGGGCGATCAGTTCGTCGACGGCCTTCTCGACCGGAACCTTCTCGCTGACGACGCGGTTCATCGCCTTCGCCCAGACGTTTTCGTTGTTCAGGATCGTGAACTTCCAGTTCCTGGTAAAGTCGAACTGAGAGGTGCCACCCTTGAACTGCGTGTAGACGGCCTTGCGGTGCTTGTCAGCCTGCCAGAACGGGCTTTCCTGGCTTTCCTTGGTCACCGGGAACCAGCGGCCGAGCGCGCCCTCGATGTAGGGACGGATGTTCTCTTCCTGGAGCAGGAAGCTGATGAACTGCTTGCCCTCGGCCTTGTTCTTGGCCGCGGTGAAGATCAGCCCGGTCTTGACGTCGGAGCGGTAGCGGATGGTCGAACCATCCGGAGCCTTGGGGAAGGACGCCGTGATGATGTCCTGCTCATAAGCCTTCTTGCCGGCCTCGCGCTGCTCCGGCGTGAGGTTCTGATTCTGTGACTCCTCGTACCATTTCGCCGCGATCGAGATCGTGAAGTTGTGGGTCATCACGATCGTCTTGTTGTGGAAGGCGACGTTGTTGTCCGGGTCCTTCCAGGTGGTCGAGGAGGGCGGTGTGCAGCCCTTGATGTAGGTGTCGGTGTAGTCCTTCAACGCCTTGATCAGGCCGTCGCGGACCTTGGGGTCGTCGACCAGCAGCTTGCCGTCGTCGTCGACCAGCTTGACGTGATAGGCGTCCATGAAAGTGTAGAACGATTGGAAGGAGTCGGTGGATTCCACGCCCATGGGCTGGCCGACGGCGTAGACGCGCTGTCCGGTCGCCTTGCGGATCGCCGGCTGCACCTTGTCGCACCAGAACGTCCAATAGCCCGTCCAGTCGTTCGGGATGTCGCTCTGCTTGAAGCCGGCCTTCTCCAGCATGTCGCCCCAGATCTGGACGTGCATGCTCTGCTGCTTCAGCGGGAAGCCGTAATAGGCCTTCTTCTTGGCGACGTCGTTGTAGAGGATCGAGGCATCCAGGGTGTTCTGGACAAACCGGCCCTTGATCGGCTCCATGATGTCCGTGAGGTCCTCGAGCTTGCCCTCATAGGCCCACTTGCCCTGCGCCTGCACGTCATAGGAATCGGAATAGGCGACATCAGGAACTGTGCCGGCGTCGAGCGCCGCGACCGTCTTCGGAATCATGTCCTGGATCGCGTATTGCGACAGTTCCACCTTGATGCCGGTCTTGGCTTCGAATTTCTTGATCGTCTCGATCAGCGCGTCGTCTTCGGACCGATAGAAGCCCTTGCCCCACCAGACCGTGATCGTCTTCTGTTGCGCAAATGCGGGCGCGGTGGCGGCAAACAGCCCAACCGCAGCGACCGCCAATGAAACTGCGCCAATAACCTTGGATTTCACGTTTTTCTCCCTCAAACGGCCGGTGTTTTAACCGGTCGAAGAAACACTAGCGCAGGATGGTAGCGCAATCAACGCAGCATGTTGTCAGACCTAGGTCGGGTGTCGCGATGTGGCGATGATTAACGCGCGCATCGATGCAATCGCCGCATCAATTCGCCCTGATCAATTCGCGCGCGCTCCACGGCGCACGATCGTCAGTTCGACTTCGCGCCCTCTTTCGCATTCTCCGCCGTCGGCGATCCCTCGGGGCGTTTTCCGCCCGTGATGCGCTGCTTCAGGAGATCGAGGAAGGGAGACGCCGCAGGCGATTGCCGGATCAGGCTCTCGGGGTCGGGGAAAATCAGGGGATCGTCCCAGGGACCCTGCACCATGAATGGCAATTGGAAGCCGGACGCCGTGTTGAGGCTCGCCACGCCCTTCATGTCGTATTCACGCGTCGGCACCGAGGCAGTGCCGGTCAATGTGATCTTCGCCGCGGGCCCTTCAATGCGGATGTCCTCTGCGGTGGCGATCCCGTCGGAGAACTTCACCGCGATGGTGAGATTGTTGTACGGCGTCGAGCCGCTGCGGAAATTGCCGCCGCCTGACAGCGGCCGCCGCTCCAGGCGCTTGAGGAGCTGCTCGGCATTGAAGCCGGAGATCGCGCCATCGTGCCCGGTGACGGTGGCGCTGCCGTCCAGCGACTGCACGAGGCCGAACGGGCTCGAGCCCGAGGCGAACAGCGAGACGTTGATGTTGCCGCGGCCGGACAGCTTGTTGAGGCCGAACAGCTCGGTGGCGCAGGCCTGGAGATCGACGTCGGTGAACTGGAACTGCGCCTTGATATCGGCAACGGTATCGGACCGGGCGATGCCGAACGAACCCTTGGCGATGCCGCCATAGACCTGCGCCTCGCCGACCGAGAGCGCCAGCGTGCCGTTGCGCAAATTGGCGCCGATCGCGGTGCGGCCGAGCTTGGTCGGCCCGACCGTCAGCTTGGCCGCCGAAAGGCGCATGTCGAGGTCGGTGGTCGAGAGCCCGTTGAGATCGAACAGCTGCCTGTTCCAGTCGCGCGCGCCGCTCGCGAGCAGGCGGAACGTCGAGATGTAAGGCGTGAAGTCGAGCGCGTCGGCTGCGAGTGTCGCCTGCAGGGTCTGCCGGCCGTTGTTGGCGTAGGTCATCACGCCCTCGGCGGTGTTGCCGTCGAGCTCGACATTGACGTTGGTGAGAGCGATCGAGGGGCCGACGACGTTGGCGCGCGCCTTCAATGCGAAGCGGCCGAAACCGCCGCTGGCGGGCTGCGGCTGCCCGGTCCAGCGCAGCGCGTTGCGCAAGGACGGGCTGTCGATCGTGAGGGTCCCTTCCATCATCGGGCTGGTGCGATTGGCGACGCTGCCGTCGAAGGCGAGCTTGAGCGGCGCACTGGCAATCCGCGCCTTCAAGCCGGAGCGGTCGCCGGAGAGGGCGGCGACGAAATCGGAAAAGCTGATCGAGCCGTCGACGCGCTCGCCGCGCCAGTCGAACTGCCCGGTAGCGGCAAAGGAGCGCGAGATCGAAGGCCAGGCCAGCGACAGGTCGATGTCCTCGAACTTCTCGGTGGCATGGGTGGCGGCGTCCTCGTAATCGAGCACGCCGTCCTGGATCCGGATCTCGGAGAACGAAACCTGGTTCTCGGCCCCTGGCTTCATGGTGCGCGCGATGGTCTGGATGAAGGGTGTCCAGTTGCTCTCGCCGTCCGGCTTGAGGCTGACATGGATGCGCGGCCGCAGCAGCGTCAGGTCGGAGATCTCGAACCGCTGCAGCAGCAGCGGCAGCAGCCGCAAATTGGCCGTGAGCACGTCGACCTGGAGCGCGGGAGCGCTGGTGCCGCCGCCCTTGAGGCCGACGTCACGGAAGGAGATGTAGCTCGCCGGCAGCACGGAGATGTCGATACTGCCTGCCACATTGAGTTCGAGACCGGTGACGTCGCGGATCTGCGCTTCGACGGCCTTGCGCAGCGCGTCGCGGTTGATGAGCCACGAGGTCGCGATCAGGGCGATCAGCACGATGCCGAGCAGCGCCGCGATCGGCGTCCCGAGGCGCTTCATTCCTTGGGCCATGGTCAATGGCATGTCCTGATCGGGTCGGTCGTTGGAGCCGGAAGGGCGGGCCGCGAACCTGCGTGCCGATGCCCGGATGCTATGGTGTTAAGTGCCGCAACTTGATGGGTTTTCTTGTCGCTTTCAAGGCCGCCGCATAGTTATGCCCCCAGCCTGGGCAGCTTCTATCACCCAGGGGCGGGCTGGAGAACCCCGTATCATTGACGGCTTTGGAGGATTTCGCCTAATAATCGCCGCCAATGAGGCGCGATGCCCGCTAGCCGTAGGTTCAGTCGAAGGTCATTTGCATGAACAAGGTCTATCCCGACGCCAAGTCGGCTCTGTCAGGCATTCTGAAGGACAACATGATGATCATGTCGGGGGGCTTCGGCCTCTGCGGCATTGCCGAGGAGCTGTCGGACGCGATCAGGGAGTCGGGTGTCAAGGGCCTGACGGTGGTCTCCAACAACGCCGGCGTCGACGGTATCGGCCTCAGCCGCCTGCTTGAAACCCGCCAGATCAAGAAGATGATCTCGTCCTATGTCGGCGAGAACAAGTTGTTCGCCCAGCAATACCTCGCCGGCGAGCTGGAACTCGAATTCAACCCGCAGGGCACGCTGG
>NZ_JAEMSD010000518.1:0-3164 GCF_016462955.1 Bradyrhizobium sp.
GAAAGCGCGAGTCGGCGACGACGACGTGATAGACCGGACGCTTCTTGGTGCCTGCACGGGCGAGGCGGATAACGACGGACATTCAGTTCTCCTTCAAAGTACGCTTTGTTCGGTTGATTGGTATTTCCGCGCCGCGCGAGACCAATGCGATCCCGTGCGACGAATTCCTCATTTCTTCTTGCCCGGGAAACCGCCGAGGCCGGGCAGCGTCGGCTTGCCGCTCAGCCCGGTCAGTCCGGGCAGATTCGGAAGGCCCTGGCGCAAGCCGGCGGGCAGATCCTTCGGCAGATTGGGCAGGCCCTGTCCGCCGCCGCTCTGCATCTTCTCCTGCAGCGCCTTCATCTCTTCCGGAGAGGGAGGCTTCATGCCGCCGCCAAAGCCCATGGCCTGCGCGATGCCGGCGAGCGGGCCGCGCTTGCCCGAGCCCATGGCCTTCATCACGTCGGCCATGTTCCGGTGCATCTTGAGCAGCTTGTTGACGTGCTCGACGCTCTGGCCGGAGCCCGCGGCGATGCGCTTCTTGCGGCTGGCCTTGAGCAGGTCGGGATGACGCCGCTCGTCGCGCGTCATGGAATCGATGATCGCGACCTGGCGCTTCAGGATCTTGTCGTCGATGCCGGCGGCCGCGATCTGGTTCTTCATCTTGGAGATGCCGGGCATCATGCCCATCAGCCCGCTGATGCCGCCCATGCTCGACATCTGCAGCAGCTGCTCGCGCATGTCGTTGAGGTCGAACTGACCCTTGCGCATGCGCTCGGCGGTGCGCGCGGCCTTTTCGGCATCGATGTTCGCGGCGGCGCGCTCGACTAGCGAGACCACGTCGCCCATGCCGAGGATGCGGCCGGCGATACGATCGGGGTGGAAGTCTTCCAGCGCATCGGTCTTTTCGCCGGTGCCGATCAGCTTGATCGGCTTGCCGGTGACGGCGCGCATCGAGAGCGCGGCGCCGCCACGGCCGTCGCCGTCCACTCGCGTCAGCACGATGCCGGTGAGGCCGACGCGCTGGTCGAACGCGCGCGCCAGATTCACGGCGTCCTGGCCGGTGAGCGAATCCGCCACCAGCAGCACCTCATGCGGATTGGCCGCGGCTTTGATCGCGGCCGCCTCCGCCATCATCTCTTCGTCGAGCGTGGTGCGGCCGGCGGTGTCGAGCAGCACGACGTCGTAGCCGCCGAGCTTGCCGGCTTCCAGCGCGCGCTTGGCGATCTGCGGCGGCTGCTGGCCGGCGACGATCGGCAGCGTCGGAATGTCGAGGTCGCGGCCGAGCACGGCCAGCTGCTCCATCGCCGCCGGGCGGTAGACGTCGAGCGAAGCCATCAGCACCTTGCGCTTGTCGCGCTGGACCAGGCGGCGGGCGAGCTTTGCGGTGGTGGTCGTTTTACCGGAGCCTTGCAGGCCGACCATCATGATCGGCACCGGCGGCACGGAATTGACGTCGATGCTCTGGCTTTCGGCGCCGAGCGTGTTGACCAGCTCGTCATGGACGATCTTGACCACCATCTGGCCGGGGGTCACAGACTTGACGACGGTGGCGCCGATCGCCTGCTCGCGCACGCGCTCGGTGAAGCTGCGCACCACTTCGAGCGCGACGTCGGCCTCCAGCAGCGCGCGGCGCACCTCGCGCATCGCGGCATCGACGTCCTTCTCGGTCAGCGCGCCGCGCCCCGTCAGACGATCGAGAATGCCGCCAAGCCGTTCCGACAGATTGTCGAACAATGCCGTTGTCCTGTTGCTGTCCCCCGTTGAGGGGCGCGCCGTTATTCTCCACCGTCATGCCCCGCGAAGGCGGGGCATCCAGTACGCCGCGGCTTCTCGGTTCCAGCCGAGCCGTCTCGGAGTACTGGATCCCCCGCCTTCGCGGGGGATGACCACTTACCGGGATAAGCAATTCTCCAAACACCTTCACGCCCGAGGGCGCACAGCGCTGTCGGGCGTTGACCTCCGGCCTCGAGGGCCGGTCGGCGGGTCGAAAAGAAAGCCTTTCCGAGAAAGTGGCGGGGTTAAACGCCGCTCCCGCCCAAAAGTCAAGGAAAGTTAGGGTGTCGGCCCGATCTTGGTAAGGCAAGGTTTTGAAAACGTGACCCTTTTGTCGCAGGTTCCGTTTCCGCCAGCCCTGCCCATATAGGCGGTGATGTCTTACCACCTCGACCATCCCTAGAACCCGCCGTGCCGGTCACCCGCCGCCGCTTGTTCGGACTGCTTGCCGGAGCCGGCGCTCTGGTCGGCGTCCCCTCCCTCTGGATGTCCAGCATGAAAACCTATGACGGCCCCGTCTCCGACCACTTCGACGGCCTGACCTTCTTCGATCCGGACGGATCGCCGCCGAAATCGCTGCGCGAGGTGCTGCGCTGGCAGTTCGGCGGCAAGCGCCAGCGCGCAGCCTGGCCGGATTGGGCGCCCAGCCCCCACGCCGATACCCCGCCGGCGCGTGTCGATGGCGACAAGGTGCGGCTCTCCTTTGTCGGCCACGCCAGCTGGCTGATCCAGACCGCCGGCCTCAACATCCTCATCGATCCGGTCTGGTCGGAGCGGGTCTCGCCGGTCGCCTTTGCCGGCCCGAAGCGGCACAATGATCCCGGCATCGCCTTCGAGAAGCTGCCGAAGATCGACGTCGTGCTGGTCTCGCACGGCCACTACGACCATCTCGACATCGCGACATTGTCGCGCCTCGCCAAGAATTTTGCCCCGCGCGTGGTCACTCCGCTCGGCAACGACGTCACGATGCGCAGCTGGGATTCCGCGATCAACGTGGAAGCGTTCGACTGGCACGACCGGGTCGAGCTCGGCGAAGGCGTCGCGGTGCATCTGGTGCCGACAAGGCACTGGACCGCGCGCGGCTTGTTCGATCGCAACAAGGCGCTGTGGGCGAGCTTCGTCCTGGAGACGCCGGCCGGGAAGATCTACGTGGTCTGCGATTCCGGCTACGGCGATGGCCGGCACTTCCGTCGCGTCGCCGAGAAGCACGGCAAGCTGCGCCTCGCCATCCTGCCCATCGGCGCCTACGAGCCGCGCTGGTTCATGCGCGACCAGCACATGAACCCGGAAGACGCGGTGAAGGCGCTGGCCGATTGCGGCGCCGAGCAAGCGCTCGGGCACCATCACTTCACGTTCCAGCTGACCGACGAGGCGATCGACGCCCCGGCCAAGGCGCTGGTGGAAGCGCT
>NZ_JAEMSD010000518.1:3174-4702 GCF_016462955.1 Bradyrhizobium sp.
GTGGCGATGAAGCCGGGGCAGGTGGTGGAGATTTAGGTCTACAGTCGCCACAGCAACAGCTCGTCGTCCCGGGGCGCGACGAAGTCGCGAGCCCGGGACCCATAGCCACAGGGAGATGTTTGGCGAAGACTCGGAGTGGGAGCTGTGCCCCACACGCCGCCCTGGGGTTATGGATCCCCGCCTTCGAGGGGATGACAGCGAAATTGGAGTGCGCCGTGTGCCTCTTACGACCTACTGCTCTTTCTTGATCGCCCAGCTCACATTCAACGTCACCGTCAGCGTCTCCTCGCCCGGCGCGACCGCGGCCTGCGGTGCTGCGGCCATTGGCGCTGCCATGCGGCCCTTGAACAGCGGCACCGGGCCGCCGCCCTCGGTGATGCTGAGCGGCGCGCCCAGCGTAACGCCGGCAGCCCTAGCATAAATCTCCGCCTTGCGCCGCGCATCGGCCAAGGCCTGCTCGCGCGCATCATCCAGCAGCTTCGAGGCCTGCGTCACCTCGAACGAGATATTGCCGATATCGTTGGCGCCGGCGCCGACCAGCGTGTCGATGATGCCGGCCACCTTGGTCACGTCGCGAATCTTCACGGTAACGCGGTTGCTGGCGCGGAAGCCTGTTACCGGGGATGCGCCGGTGGACTTGTTCTGGCCGTATTGCGGCTGCAGCGACAGCCGCGAGGTCTGGTAATCCTTCTCGGCGATGCCCGCGCCCTTCAGCGCCAGAAGCACCTTGCCCATCGCGGCATTGTTGGCATCGGAGGCTTCCTTCGCGGTCTTGGCGTCTGAAGCCACGCCGGCATCGATGTGTGCGAGATCGGGCGCCGCGGATACCGAGGCTTCGCCGCTCACCGAGATCGCGGAGGGAAAATCCTCAGCGCGCGCGGGCGCGGCGAGCAGCGTGGCGGCGAGGACGACAAGTAGAGCAGGCTTTTTCATCAGTCTCACTTCAGCGGTACGAAAACGTTGATCACGAGCTTGTCCTCGGCCGTCTTCAGGGGATCGGTGAGGTATTCCTCGATGAAGGTGTCCTTGGCTTCCAGCCTCTTGTCGTCGAGGTGGTTGGTGATCGCCTCATAGGTGTTGTCCATGTTGTCGTAGGAGCCGCGATGGACGAACTTCAGCGCCTTGCCTTCCGGCGATTTGCCGATGCTCATGTCCTTGGGCAGGTTCTTGGGGTCCTGGTCGACCGGGATCTGGGCGAGGAAGGTGAAGCCGGTGTCGTCGGTCGAGGTGTAGACGATCATCGAATTGCCTGCGGGCTTGATGCCCTGCTTGTCCAGCAGCGTGTTCAGCGCCTTGAAGGCGTCGATCAGCGTGTCAAAGGCAGAGTCCCAATTGGCAGTGCCCTTGACCATCACGACCTTTTTCGGCTCGAGCGTGGTCTCGAGGCCAAAGGGATCGGCGGTCTGAACCGGCGCGGGCGTCGCGGCGGCCGCCGGAGGCGGGCTGGGCGAGGCGCTGGCGGCGGGCGCTGGCGATGCCGCAGGAGCGGGTGAGGCGCTCGCCGCAGGCGAGGGGGTTGCCGCGGGGG
>NZ_JAEMSD010000086.1:0-1282 GCF_016462955.1 Bradyrhizobium sp.
GCGTCGATCGCCTCGCGCAGCAGGGCGTTGAACGTCTCGCGGTTCGGCAGGTCGGTCAGGCTGTCATGCGAGGCGAGGTATTCGATGCGCTCGTCGGCCTTGTTCTTCGCGTCGGCGCGATCGAAATTCTCCATGGCGAACGAGACGTTGTCGGCGAGGCGCTGCAGCAACTCGACGTATTCGGGCGTGAAGGTGCCGGGCTCGGTCGACATGTAGATCATGACGCCGACGGGCTGGTCGTGCGCGACGAGCGGAAATGCTGCGCCCGAGCGCGCGCCGTCACTGCGCACGATGGCGTGGAAGGCGCGGACGCGGTCGTCGTTGAGATAGTCATTGCTGATGCAGGGCTGCCGCGTTCGGAACGCCGTGCCGCTCATTCCGCGTCCTTCGGGCCGCTCCGGATCGATGGAGAGCCGAACGTTACGGGTGGTGTCGGCGGACGGCCCTGCGCTCGCCACGATTTCCAGCCGATCGCTGTCGGCGCTTGCCAGCGCGATCGTGGTCGACGTGAACTTGGCGCCGCTCGATGCCGCGAGGCAGACCAGGTCGAACAGCTCGGCACGCGACTTCGCCCGCATGATCGCCTCGTTGGTCGCGCTGAGCGCCGCGAACATACGCGTCAGCCGCTCCTTCTGCGCTTCCGTGCGGGCCTTCTCCTCGGCCCGCTCGAAATTGTCGAGCGCGAAAGAGACGTTCTCCGCCAGCCGCCCCAGCAGCGCGACCAGATCGGGCGTGAACGTATTCTCCTCCAGAGCCAGGAACAGCAGAACGCCGACCGGCTCCCGCCCCGCCCTCAGAAGCGGGAAGCTCGCCGCAGCACGGGTCCCGTCCTCCACCGCCTTGGAGTGCCAGTGTGCCGAGCGCGGATCGTGCAGATAATCGTTGATGACACTCGGCTGGCGCGTCCGTAGCGAGGTGCCGATGATGCCATCTCCCTCGGGATTGCCGGCGGAAATGCTGCAGGTCCGTCCAATCATGCGGTCCTGCAGGCGCCCTTTGACCGCAACGACGCGAACGAGCTCGCGCTCGTCGTCGACGATGCCGATCGTCGCCGAGGCGAACAGACCGCCGAGTACGGCGGCCTGGCACGCAGCCTCGAACAAGCCCTCGCGCGTCTTGGCGCGCATGATGGCTTCGTTGGTCGCGCTCAGCGCCTCGAACATCCCGCTCAGGCGATCGCGCTGCTTGTCCGCCCGCGCCTTCTCGTCGGCGCGGTCGAAACTTTCAAGCGCAAAGGCGACGTTGGCCTGAAGCTTGCGCAGCAACTCGACGAGCTCGGGCG
>NZ_JAEMSD010000086.1:1292-17824 GCF_016462955.1 Bradyrhizobium sp.
GGCGTGAAGGTGCCGCACTCCGGAGAATTGAACAGAAAGACGCCCTCGACCCGGTCGCCGTTGAACAGCGGCAATGCCGCGGAGGATGCGATGCCGGCGCGGCGGGCGCTGGCATGCCACGGCGCCATGCGGTCGTCGGCGAGCACGTCGTTGCTGACGGCGGGCTGGCCCGTGCGGAGGGCGGTGCCTGTCAGCCCGCGCCCCTCGGGCACACGGTCGGAGGTGGAGAACTTGAAATTGCGGACCTGGTTGGCATTCGGTCCATAGCTGGCGACCACGCGCAGCAGCTCGGCATGCCGATCGACCAACGCGACGGTGGCGGAGGTGAACTTGGCTCCCTTCGCAGTGGCTTCGCACACGAGATCGAAGAGCTCGGCGCGCGAGCGCGCGCGCAGGATCGCCTCGTTGGTGGCGCTGAGCGCCGCATACATGCGCGCCAGGTGCTCTTCTTCGGCGGCGATACGCGCCTTGTCGGCCTCACGACCGAAATTCTGGATCGCGAACGAGACGTTCTCCGCCATGCGCAGCAGCAGCGCGACGATTTCCTCGTCCTTGGCCCAGGAGCGGCTGATGAAGAACTGCAGCACGCCGACGCTCGCGCCGTACCTGATCAGCGGCGCGATCACGCAGGCGGCAACGCCGGTGTTGACGTTGGCCTGTTCCCACGGCGTACCCTTGGTGCGGCGGGCGAGATCGTCCTCGACGATGGCTTTCTGCGTACGGAACACCTCGCCGGAGATGCCCCTGCCGTACGGATTCTCCGGGTCGACCGAATAGCGGGCCTGGGTGACGAGTTCGAGGTTCTGCCCGGTGGCGGCGACGGCTTTCAGCCAGTGCGAACCCGGCTCGCGGAGCAGCACGATGGTCGCGAGCGACTTGCCGCCGTGGACCGCGGCGTCGCACACGAGTTGGTACAGCTCCTGCTCGGTCTTGGCGCGCAGGATGGCCTCGTTGGTGGCGCTGATGGCGCCGAACATGCGGTTGAGGCGCCGTGTCGCCCTTTCGCTGGCCTGCTGCGCGGTCTCGCGCGCGAAATTGTCCAGCGCGTAAGAAATGTTCGCGGACATGCGCTCGAACAGCGAGACGACCTGCTCGCTCAGCGAGTTGGCTTCGCTGCGCGTCACATACAAGACGCCGACGCTCTTGCCGTTGCAGCGCAGCGGCAGCGCGGCGGCCGCACCGATGTGGGCCTGGGCGGCGCCCTCGCGCCAGGCCAGCGAGCGCGGATCGTTCAGATAATCGTTGCTGACGCACAGCTTCTGTTCGCGAAACGCCTCGCCACCGACGCCGGACCCTTCGGGCGTCCCGGCTTCCGTCGTGATCACGAGGGAGCGCAGCCGCGCAATGTCGTCGCCACAGCCGGCCGCGAAGCACAAGCGCCGGCCGTCCGGCTCGACCAGGAACACGGCGACGGCCAGAAAGTCCGCGCTCGAGAACCCGGCGTCGCAGACTTTCTGGTACAGCTCGTCCGGCGACCTCGCGTAGAGGATCGCTTCATTGATGGCGCTCAACGCCGCAAAGGTGCGCGCGAGGGTCGTCGGCACGATCTCAGCTCCCCGGCATTTCTGCCTATTTCTCCCGATACCTCTTTGGACGGCGATCGCCTAAATGGTCGTTATTGCGCGCCGCAAACCATCGATCAAAGTGAACGAGCTGCGAACGAGCGTGACAAAACTGACGGAAATACCGCCGCGAGGCCGACGAAAGACATGCTCCGTCGACCGATTTGCAGCCCTGTGTTGGTTTACGAGAGGTTGATATCGCGGTGCCGTAGTAGCGTAGGGTGGGCAAAGGCGCGCACTTCGCGCGCCGTGCCCACCATCTCTCCGCGATGGCGGTGGTGGGCACGCTGCGCCTTGCCCATCCTACAGGATTTTCCGCATCTCAAAACGGCAGCGCCACGCTGGTCTTGATCTCCTTCAGCACCACGTTGCTGCGGACGTGGCGGATGCCGGGGATGCGGAACATGAACTCGTCGAGGAAGCGGTTGTAGGCCGCCATGTCCTGCACGACGACGCGCAAATGATAATCGGCATCGCCCGTGGTCGCAAAACACTCCAGCACCTCGCGGCGGCTGGTGACCCTGGCCACGAATTCGTCGACAAATTTCGCATCGTGCCGCTCCAGCGAGACGTGGAGGATGGCCGACATCGCAAAGCCCGCCTGCTCGCGCGCGACCAGCGCCGCATAGCCCCGGATGACGCCGCTCTCCTCCAGCGCCCGCACCCGCCGCCAGCAGGCCGAGGTGGACATGCCGACCTCGTCCGCGAGCTGTTGATTGGTGGCCCGGCCGTCCTTCTGGAGATAGGCGAGAATCCGCGTGTCCTGTTTTTCGATCATGACAGCTCCCAACTCGGCATAGATCACCGGAATTGGTCATGCTACGCAAAATTCTACCGAAATGGCACCATTAAACGGGAAAATAGGTAAGACCTACCAGCGCGCCGCGCTTAACCTTCCGCCATCGGGCAGGATGCCGCGCGAGGTCCGTCATGGACGCCATTCCGTCACTCGACACCTACGAGCTCTCCGACCGCTACGAGCGCGAGGAGGGGCGCGTCTTCCTCACAGGCACACAGGCCATCGTTCGCATCGCTCTCGACCAGGCGCGGCGAGACCGCGCCGCCGGACTTACTACTGCAGGCTTCATCTCCGGCTATCGCGGCTCGCCGCTCGGCGGCATCGATCTCGAGCTCTGGCGCATCCAGGAGCGGCTGAAGCGGGACCGCATCGAATTTCTTCCGGCCGTGAACGAGGACCTCGCCGCGACGGCCGTGCTGGGCTCGCAGCAGGTCGAGACGCAAGTCGACCGCGAGGTCGATGGCGTGTTCGGGCTCTGGTACGGCAAAGGCCCCGGCGTCGACCGCTCCGGCGATGCGCTCAAGCACGGCAACGCCTACGGCTCCTCGCCGCACGGCGGCGTGCTGGTGGTCGCGGGCGACGACCATGGCTGCGTGTCATCCTCGATGCCGCACCAGTCCGACGTCGCCTTCATGAGCTGGTTCATGCCGACGCTGCATCCGGCCGATGTCGGCGAATACCTCGCATTCGGCGAATATGGTTATGCGCTGAGCCGCTTCTCCGGCATGTGGGTCGGCTTCAAGGCGATCTCCGAGATCGTGGAATCGGGCGCATCCGTCGCGCTGCGCCCGCCGCGTGCCTTCCGCGCGCCCGACTTCACGCCGCCGCCCGGCGGCCTGCACTATCGCTGGCCGGACCTGCCGGGCCCGCAGATCGAGGAACGGCTGGAAGCGAAGAAGCACGCGGTCTACGCCTTCGCCAAGGCCAATCCGATCGACCGGCGCATCTACGATATCCACGGTGCCACCTACGGCATCGTCACCACGGGCAAGGCACATCTCGATCTGATGGAAGCGCTTCGCCTGCTGGGCCTCGATGAGGCCGCCTGCCGCCGCATCGGCATCGACCTCTACAAGGTCGGCATGGTCTGGCCGCTGGCGCTGCATGACGCCATGGCGTTCGTGAAGGGCAAGCGCGAGATCCTCGTGGTCGAGGAGAAGCGCGGCATCATCGAGAGCCAGTTCAAGGAGTATTTTTACGACTATCCCGGCAGCAAGCCCGAGCGCATGGTCGGCAAGCACGACGAAACCGGCGCACGGCTGATCTCCTGGATCGGCGAATTGTCGCCGCGCGCCCTTGCCGGCGTGCTGGCACGCCGGCTCGATCCGATGTTTCCGGGCCTCGATCTCGCCGCACGTGCAGCCGCCTTGATGCCGGAGGCCGCGCGCACGATCAACGTCAGCGGCACGACCCGCACGCCGTATTTCTGCTCGGGATGCCCGCACAACACGTCGACCAAGGTGCCGGAGGGATCCAAGGCATTGGCCGGCATCGGCTGTCATTTCATGGCGAGCTGGATGGACCGCGAGACCTCCTCGCTGATCCAGATGGGCGGCGAAGGCGTGAACTGGGCGGCGTCGTCGAGATTCACCGGCCACAAGCACATCTTCCAGAATCTCGGCGAAGGCACCTATTATCACTCCGGCTCGATGGCCATCCGGCAGGCGATCGCTGCCAAGGCCAACATCACCTACAAGATCCTGTTCAACGACGCGGTCGCCATGACCGGCGGCCAGCCGGTCGATGGACCCGTCAGCGTCCATGCCATCGCCCACAGCGTCCGCGCCGAGGGCGTGGCGCGCATCGCGCTGGTGTCGGACGATCCCGCACAATTCAGCCCGGTCGACCTGCCGGCCGGCGTCACCATCCATCCGCGGGAGGAGATGGATAGCGTGCAGCGCGAGCTGCGCGCGATTCCCGGCGTCTCGGTGCTGATCTATCAGCAGACCTGTGCCACCGAGAAGCGGCGCCGGCGCAAGCGCGGGCAGATGGCCGACCCAAAACGCTTCGCCACCATCAACGACCTCGTCTGCGAAGGCTGCGGCGACTGCTCGGTCGAATCTAATTGTCTCAGCGTCGAGCCGAAGGAGACGCCATTCGGCCGCAAGCGGCAGATCAATCTATCCGCTTGCAACAAGGATTTTTCCTGTCTCAACGGCTTCTGCCCGAGCTTCGTCACGGTCGAGGGAGCGACCCGCCGGAAGAAGAGCGCGAGCGAGATCGACGCGGTCGGTCGCGCCGCCGCCCTACCCCTCCCTTCGCCGGCAACGCTCGACCGGCCCTATGACCTCTTGGTGACCGGCGTCGGCGGCACCGGCGTGATCACCGTCGGCGCGCTGATCGGCATGGCTGCGCATCTGGAACGCCGCGGCGTTTCGGTGCTCGATTTCACGGGCTTCGCGCAGAAATTCGGCCCGGTGCTGAGCTACATCCGGCTCGCTGCATCTCCGCAGGCGCTGCATCAAGTCCGCGTCGACCAGGGCTCGGCCGATGCGTTGATCGGCTGCGATCTCGTCGTCAGTTCCTCGCCGAAGGCCTCTGGCACCTATCGGCGCGGCACGCGCACAACCGTCAACACCGCGGAGATGCCGACCGGCGACGTGGTCCGCTTCCGCGACGCCGATCTCGCTTCGCCGGCCCGCCTGCGCGCAATCAGCCAGGTGATCGGCCATGACAATCTCGACACGATCAATGCCAATGCGCTGGCCGAGCGCCTGCTCGGCGATGCCGTCTATGCCAACATCATCATGCTGGGCTTTGCCTGGCAGCGCGGCCTCGTCCCTGTTTCGCTTGCCGCGCTGCTGCGCGCGATCGAGCTCAACGGCGTCGCGGTCGAACGCAACAAGCAGGCCTTCGCCTGGGGACGAATCGCTGCGATCGATCCGGACTCTGTGCCGAAGGCGGACGATGTGCCCGAAGCCGAGACGCTCGAACAGCTCATCGCGCGGCGCGCCGCGTTCCTGACGGCCTATCAGAACGAGGCCTATGCGTCGCGCTACCGGGCGATGGTCGGAAAGGTCCGGAATGCCGAAGCCGGGCTGAACAGCGAGGCGCTGACCGAGGCGGTCGCGCGCGCGTCTTTCAAGCTGATGGCCTACAAGGACGAGTACGAGGTGGCGCGTCTGCACATGCAAAGCGGCTTCCTCGACGAGCTGAAGCGCGAATTCGAGGATGGCTTCAGCGTTCAATATCACCTTGCGCCTCCCTTCCTGCCCGCAAGGCGCGACGCACGCGGACGTCCTCGCAAGCGCGCTTTCGGGCAGTGGATCCAGGTGCCCCTCGCCATGCTGGCGCGCTTGAAGGGGCTGCGCGCGACGCCCTTCGATCCCTTCGGCTACACCAGGGAACGCCGCGCCGAGCGCGAGCTGATCGCCTGGTATGAGGGCCTGATCGGACGGATGCTCGGCAAGCTCGGCACGGCGCGCCTTCCGGATCTCGTGGCGATCGCGGGGGCGCCCATGGAAATCCGCGGGTATGGCCCGGTCAAGGACGCCGCGATCGCGAAGGTGAAGGCGGAGGTCGAGCGGCGACTCGCCGAATTGCCCACGCCGTTGGCGGCAAGGGTACGCGCCACCGGTTGACGCGGCGCCGGCGAAGCTTCAGCCTCTGAGCCTGGAGGGAGGCCCTGATGGCGCTCCCGCGATCGGGTGACGCATCATGGATTTCGACCAGCTGACACTGACCGAGGCCGCGGACAATCTCGGCGCCGGCAAGGTGACGAGCACCGCACTCACCAGGGAAGCTCTCGCCCGCGCCAAAGCCAACGCCGACCTCAACGCCTTCGTCACGCTGGACGAGACCGGCGCCCTGAAAGCCGCCGCGGCGTTCGACGCAGAGGGAGACAGGAGCAAGCCGCTCGGCGGCGTGCCCGTCGTGATCAAGGACAATATCGAGGTGGCCGGACTGCCCTGCAGCGCCGGCACACCCGCACTCAAGAACTACGTTCCAAAAGCCGATGCGCCAGTTGTGGCAAAGCTGCGCGATGCCGGAGCGATTATTCTCGGCAAGACCAGCATGCACGAACTGGCCTTCGGCATCTCCGGCTACAACACCGCGTTCAAGACCGGTGCCGAGTTCGGCGTGCGCAACGCCTATGACAGGGCCCTGATCGCCGGCGGCTCGTCGTCCGGCACGGGCGCCGCAATCGGCGCGCGGATCGTCGCGGGCGGGCTCGGCACCGACACCGGCGGATCGGTGCGCGTGCCTGCCGCGCTGAACGGGTGCACCTCGTTGAGACCAACGATCGGGCGCTATCCGCAAGAGGGCATCGCGCCGATCTCGCATACGCGCGATACAGCCGGGCCGATGGCCGCGACCATAGCCGACGTCGAGCTGCTCGATCGTGTGATCGCGGGCGGCGATGCGGTCGCGGCGGCCGACCTGAAGCAGGTTCGGGTCGGCATCGTGAAGACGATGTTGACCCGTCTCGATGCGGACACCGAAGCCGCTTTCCAGGCTGCCGTCGCGCAGATGAAGACCCACGGGGTCGGGATCGTCGAGATCGAGATCCCGCAGCTCGCCGAGCTCAACGGCCCCGTCGGCTTTCCCGTCGCACTGTATGAAGCCTATGACGACATGGTCTCGTATCTGAAGCATACCGGGACGGGCCTCACCATCGAAGCGCTGGCGAACGAGATCTCCAGTCCCGACGTGAAGGGCACCTATGACGGCCTCGTCATCCCGCGCAAGCTGCCGGGTCCCGACGGCACGCTGGTCGATGCCAAGCCAATCTACGATGCCGCAATCAAGACCGCGCGGCCCGCACTTCAGGCGCTCTACAGCGATATTTTTTCGCGCAACAGGCTCGACGCCATCGCATTTCCAACGACGCCGCGCGTTGCCATCCCCTCCAACCCGGACTCCAGCAGCCCCGAGAATTTCGCGCTGTTCATCCAGAACACCGACCCGGGCAGCAATGCGGGCATTCCCGGCATCCAGATCCCGATCGCGCTCGGCGCCAGCAGCGGGCTGCCGATCGGGCTCGAGCTCGACGGTCCTGCCGGCAGCGATCGCCGCCTGCTCGCGATCGGCATGGCGCTCGAAGCCGTGTTCGGTCGATTGCCGCCGCCGCGCCGCTCATGAATACGGGTTGATCAGCTTCTGCTGCTCGGCGCTGTGGTGCACGAGCAGGTCGATGAAGGTTCTGACCTTCGCCGACAGGTGATGACGGTGCGGATAGACCGCGTTCATCGAGAGCTCAATCGTGCGATATTCCGGCAAGAGGCGTACCAGGCGGCCGGCTTCGAGGTCGTCCTGGATCAGAAACCCCGCCATCAGGCAGACGGCGGCCCCCGCCAGCGCGACCTCGCGCAGCGCTTCGCCGCTGTTGGTGACGAAGGTGCCCGAAATGCGCACGGAAGCCGGCGTACCCTTGCGATCGAGGAAGCGCCATTCGTCGCCGAACGGATAGTTCAGGTGCCGGCCACAATTGTGCCCGGTGAGCTCGTCGAGCTTCTGCACCCGGCCGTGCTTCTCGATATAGTCATGCGAGCAGCACAGGACGTGGCGCCAGGTGGCGAGGCTCCGCACGATCAGGCTCGAATCCGGCGGTTGCGTCATGCGCAGGGCGACGTCGTAACCTTCCTCGATCAGATCAACCTCGGCCTCCCCCATGCGCAGGTCGATTCTGAGCTCTGGATAGGTCGATAGAAGTCGCGCCACGACCGGCGCGACCAGAGGCACCATGTGCGTGGCGACGTGAATGCGCAGCGTTCCACGCGGCACCGACTGCAGTTCGCTCGCGATGTCGTCGGCCTGTTCGAGGTCGGCGAGAATCTGTGTTGAGCGGTCGTAATAGGCTTTGCCGATCTCGGTCAGGCTGACCTTCCTCGTGGTGCGGTTGAGCAGCCGCACACCCAGCCGATCTTCGAGCGCCTGAACGTGGTTGCTCACCATCGTCGTGGACATGTCGAGCCGGCGGGCCGCGGCCGAGAAGCCGCCGCTGTCGACCACGCGGACGAAGGCCGTGAGGCTGGTGAAACGGTCCATCTCGCAGCTCCGCGATTATCAAGTTCTGATGGATAATCCTTCCAATAGGTGGCGGATTATCACATCTGCCGGGATGACGCATCTTAATCCCATCAAGAAGGCGTCACGCCGAGGCGGGGCGCGCGGGGAATTCGAGGATGCCATGTCGAACGCTTATGTTACTGAAACCAATGAGAAAATCAGCATTCGCCCATCCCGCCGAGCGATCCAGCGCGTGGCCCTCGCCTTGGCGTCGGCGCTCGGAATCGCCGCGGCCGGGCATTTCGGCTACGACTACGTCACCACCGGCCGCTATCTGGAATCCACCGATGACGCCTATGTGAAGGCGGACTCGACGATCATCGCGCCGAAGGTCTCCGGCTATATCGCAAAAGTGCTGGTCGGCGACAACGAGAGGGTTCGGGCCGGCCAGGTGTTGGCCAAGATCGACGACCGCGACTTCAAGGCCGCCCTCGACCAGGCCCGAGCCGAGGTCGCCGCCGCGCAAGCCTCCGTGCGCAACCTCGATGCACAGCTCGAACTGCAGCAGCCGATCATCGAGCAGAGCACCGCCGATGTCGCTGCCGCGGATGCCAACGCGAAATTCGCGCAGGAGGAGCGTGCCCGCTACGACGATCTCATGAAGACAGGTTCGGGCACGGTCCAGCGCGCGCAGCAGACCGATGCCGCGCTGCGCGCCAGCAATGCGCAATTGCAGCACGCCAAGTTCGGCCTGCTGGCCGCGCAGCGCAAGATCGAGGTTCTCACCACCCAGCGCGCCCAGGCTGCCGCACAGCTCGAACGCGCACGCGCGGTCGCGGAGCAGGCCGAGCTCAATCTGTCCTACACCGAGATCACTGCCCCGGTCGAGGGCACGGTCGGCGCCCGCAGCCTGCGCGTCGGCCAATACGTGCAAGCCGGCACGCAGCTGATGGCGGTGGTGCCGCTCGACGCCGTCTATGTCGTCGCCAATTTCAAGGAGACGCAGCTCACGAACGTACGCCCCGGCCAGCCGGTCGAGTTGCACGTCGACAGCTTCCGCAACACCACCCTGCGCGGCCATGTCGACAGCCTGGCGCCGGCCAGCGGACTGGAATTTGCGCTGCTGCCGCCCGACAATGCGACCGGCAACTTCACCAAGATCGTGCAGCGCGTGCCTGTGAAGATCGTGCTCGATGATCACCGCCTAACCGGCCTCCTGCGGCCCGGGATGTCCGCAGTGCCGACTGTCGACACCAAGCAGACGGTGCTCGCCGAACGCGGGACCGCCAAGCAGATCGCCGGCACGACGACGCGTCCGACCGGAGGCTGATGCCATGAGCACGCTCCAGCCGACGCGCGAAACCGCCGCCGCTGCCGGGCACCCCGCCCGCGGCGAGGCAACTGTCCCCTCGGTATCCGCGAAGACCTGGATCGCGGTGATCGGCGCGACGCTCGGCGCGTTCATGGCGGTGCTGAACATCCAGATCGTCAACGCCTCCCTCGCCGACATCCAGGGCGCGATCGGCGCCGGCATCGACGACGGCGGCTGGATCTCGACGTCCTATCTGGTCGCCGAGATCGTGGTGATCCCGCTGTCGGGCTGGCTGGCCCAGGTGTTCTCGATCCGGATCTACCTGCTCACCAACGCGATCCTGTTCCTGGCTCTGTCCGCGGCCTGCGCGCTGGCGCAGGACCTGTCGCAGATGATCGTGCTGCGCGCCATCCAAGGCTTCACCGGCGGCGTGCTGATCCCGCTGGCCTTCACGCTCATCATCACCTTGCTGCCGCGCAGCAAGCAGCCGATGGGCCTCGCGCTGTTCGCCCTGTCGGCAACGTTCGCGCCGGCGATCGGCCCGACCATCGGCGGCTATCTCACCGAGAATTTCGGCTGGCAGTACATCTTCTACGTCAATCTGGTGCCCGGCGCGATCATGGTCGGCATGCTCTGGTACGCGCTCGAGGCCAAGCCGATGAAGCTGTCGTTGCTGCGCGAGGGCGACTGGATCGGCATCGTCACCATGGCGATCGGCCTCTCCGCGCTCCAGACCGTGTTGGAGGAGGGCAACAAGGACGACTGGTTCGGCTCGCCCTTCATCGTCAAGCTCAGCGTGATCGCATCGGTGGCACTGATCGCGTTCCTGGTCATCGAACTGACCGTGAACAAGCCGCTGCTCAATCTGCGCCTGCTGGTGCGACGCAATTTCGGCTTCGGCATGCTCGCGAACTTCCTGCTGGGGATCGCGTTGTACGGCTCGGTGTTCATCCTGCCGCAATACCTGGCCCGCATCCAGGGCTACAATGCCGAACAGATCGGCATGGTGTTGGCATGGACCGGCCTGCCGCAGCTCCTGCTGATCCCGCTGGTGCCGCGCCTGATGCAGCGCGTCGACGCACGGATCATCATCGGCATCGGCTTCGTGCTGTTCGCGGCCTCGAACTTCATGAACATCTATATGACGGCCGACTATGCCGCGGATCAGTTGCTGTGGCCCAACGTGGTCCGTGCAATCGGCCAGGCGCTGGTGATGGCGCCGCTGTCGGCGGTGGCCACCGCAGGCATCGAGGCCGAGAATGCCGGCTCGGCCTCCGGCTTGTTCAACATGATGCGCAATCTCGGTGGCGCCGTCGGGATCGCGCTGCTTCAGACCGTGCTGACCAAGCGCGAGCAATATCACTCGAACGTGCTGATGCAGTCGGTGTCGGTGTTCGAGCAGGCGACGCGCACGCGGCTGGAGCAACTCACGCAGTATTTCGTCAATCACGGCGTCCTCGACCACGCCGACGCCGTGCATCGCGCCTATGTCGCGATCGGCCGCATCGTGCAGAAGCAGGCCTATATCCTCGCGTTCAGCGACACCTTCTATCTGCTCGGCTTGGCGCTGATCGTGGCGCTGGTGGCCGTCCTGTTCCTGAAGAAGCCCGGCCAGACTTCGGCCGGTGCCGCCCACTGACCCCACCTCGAGAAGGGAGAACGACGATGAAGCCTCGCATGAACTACTATCAGGCCGCGCCCGATACGATCAAAGCGCTGATGGCGCTGGAGGCACAGATCCAGTCGACGGGCCTCGAAAAATCGCTGATCGAACTCGTCAAGATCCGGGCGTCGCAGATCAACGGCTGCGCCTTCTGCATCAACATGCACACCGAGGACGCGCGCAAGCGCGGCGAGACCGAGCAGCGCATCTATCTGCTCGATGCCTGGCGCGAATCCCCGCTCTATACCGAGCGCGAGCGCGCCGCACTGGCCTGGACCGAAGCGGTGACGCTGATCTCGGAGACGCATGCGCCCGACGATGTCTACGAGCAGGTCCCCGCGCAGTTCTCTCCGGAGGAGACGGTGAACCTGACCGTGCTGATCGGCGCGATCAATGCCTGGAACAGGATCGCGATCGCGTTCCGCGCCGTGCATCCGGTGAAGGCAAAGGCGTCGGTGGCGTGAGCTAACCACGATGGTCGCGTAGGGTGGGCAAAGGCGCACTTGCGCCGTGCCCACCATCTCTCCACGAATTCAAAAAACGTGGGCACGCTTCGCTTTGCCCACCCTACGACAGGTGGAGTGCGCGGCTCATACCGCCGTCGCCTTGGCGAACTCCACGTAGATCTCACGCAAGCGCGTTGCCACGGGGCCGGGCTTGCCGTCGCCGATCGTCTTGCCGTCGATGGCGACCACCGGCTGCACGAAGGAGGATGCGCTGGTGATGAACGCCTCCTTGGCGGCGAGCGCCTCGGCCACCGTGAAAGAGCGTTCCTCGACGCGGAGCTGGCGCTCCTCGGCCAGCGTGATCACGGCCTTGCGGGTGCAGCCCGGCAGGATCGCATTCGAATTCTTGCGGGTGACGATGACATCGTCCTTGGTCAGGATGAACGCCGTGGACGAGCCGCCTTCGGTCACATAGCCGTCTTGCAGCATCCACGCTTCGCCGGCGCCGGCTTCGGCGGCGGCTTGCTTGGCCAGCACTTGCGCCAGCAGCGCCACGCTCTTGATGTCGCGGCGCTCCCAGCGGATGTCGGGCACGGTGATGACGCTGATGCCGGTCCTGGCTATCGGGGCGTTGATGATGTCCTTCTCGGACGTGAACATCACCAGGCTCGGCTTGATGTCGCCTTTGGGAAACGGGAAGTCGCGGCCCTTGTCGGCGCCGCGCGTGACCTGAAGGTAGACGAGGCCGCTCACGAGCTTGTTGCGCGCGATCAGTTCCTTCTGAATCTCGGTGATGCGCTCGACCGTCTCGGGCAGCCTCAGCTTGATCTCGCCGACCGAACGCTCCAGCCGCGCCAGATGCGAGGCATTGTCGACCAGCTTGCCGTCGAGCACAGCCGAGACCTCGTAGATGCCGTCGGCGAACAGGAAGCCGCGATCGAGCACCGAGATCTTCGCTTCCGAAAGCGGGACGAATGAGCCGTTGACGTAGGCGATCGAGTCCAAGGCGGGTCTCCTGGGAAGAAGGGGGAATTTGGCGCGCTTATACGCGAAATGGGGGCGGCGAGCACCCCTCTATCCGTCATTCCGGGGCGGCGCGAAGCGACGAGCCCGGAATCCATTCCACCCCGGGCGTTGCCGCCCGATGGATTCCGGGCCTGCGCCTTCGGCGCATCCCGGAATGACGGCGGTAAATTAATGCGACAAAATCTTCGACAAGAACTTCTGCGCGCGGTCGCTACGGGGCTTGCCGAAGAAGTCTTCCTTCGCCGCGTCCTCGACGATCTCGCCGCGGTCCATGAAGATGACGCGGTTGGCGACCTTGCGGGCAAAACCCATCTCATGGGTGACAACCATCATGGTCATGCCCTCATGAGCGAGATCCACCATGACGTCGAGCACCTCGCTGACCATTTCCGGATCAAGCGCCGAAGTCGGCTCGTCGAACAGCATGACGATCGGATCCATGGCGAGCGCACGGGCGATCGCAACGCGCTGCTGTTGGCCGCCGGACAGGTTCGCGGGATACTTTTGCGCCTGTTCCTTGAGGCCGACGCGCTCCAGCAGCTGCATGCCTTTCGCCTTCGCCTTGTCGCGCGAGCGATCGAGCACCTTCTCCTGCGCGAGGCAGAGATTGTCGATGATCTTCAGGTGAGGAAACAGCTCGAAGTGCTGGAACACCATGCCGACCCGCGAACGCAGCTTCGGGAGGTTGGTCTTGGGATCATTGACCTTGATGCCGTCGACCAGGATGTCCCCGCTCTGGAACGGCTCCAGCGCATTGACGCATTTGATCAGCGTCGACTTGCCCGAACCCGAGGGGCCGCAGACGACGACCACCTCGCCCTTGGTGACATTGGTGGTGCAGTCGGTCAGCACCTGGAAGCTCGGGCTGTACCATTTGTTGACGTGGCTGATTTCGATCATGAGCTTCTCAAATGCCTCAGCTGGCTCGGTTCACCTCTCCCTTGGGAGAGGTCGGCGCGGAGCGCCGGGTGAGGGGTACAGGTCTATCGTTGGAGCAAAACCCCTCACCCGGATCGCTGACGCGATCCGACCTCTCCCTATGGGAGAGGTGAAGAGGAGCTCGCTTCGATAGCTGAAATACAATTTCCACCTAGCGAATGATGGCGATGCGCGCCTGGAGGCGGCGGACGCCGTAGGACGCGATACAGGAGATGGTGAAGTAGACCACGGCTGCGAACAGATACATTTCGACCAGGCGCCCGTCGCGCTGCGCCACCTTGCTGGCTGCGCCCAGGAAGTCCGTGATCGAGAGGACGTAGACCAGCGAGGTATCCTGAAACAGCACGATGGTTTGCGTGATCAGCACCGGCAGCATGTTGCGGAAGGCCTGCGGCAGCACGACGTAGCGCATGGTCTGGGCGTAGGTCAGCCCCAGCGCACTCGCCGCGGCCGGCTGTCCGCGCGAGATCGACTGGATGCCGGCGCGCATGATCTCCGAGAAATATGCCGCCTCGAACATGATGAAGGTGATGAGCGAGGATGCGAAAGCGCCGACGCTGATCGGGCGCGAGGCGCCGGTCACCCACTGCCCGATATAGGGCACCAGGAAGTAGAACCAGAAAATCACCAGCACCAGCGGCAGCGAGCGCATGAAGTCGACATAGACGCCGGCGATGCGGCCGAGCAGCTTGTAGCCGGAGAGCCGCATCAACGCGAGTGCCGTGCCGAAGATGAGGCCGCCGAGGGCGGCGAGCCCCGTCAGCGTCAGCGTGAAGGTCATGCCCTCGAAGAACAGGTAGGGCAGCGCGCGGCGGATGACGTCAAAATCGAGATTGCTGAACATCGCTTATTTCCCCGTGATGTAGCCGGGGATCGCGACCCAGCGCTCGAGGAAGCGCATTCCGGTCACGACGACGGCATTGACGAGGAGGTAGAGGATGGTCGCGGCGGTGAAGGCCTCGAACACCTGGAACGAGAATTCCTGCATCGAGCGCGCCTGCCCGGTCAACTCCAGCAGGCCGATCGTGATGGCCACCGCGGTGTTCTTGATGGTGTTGAGGAATTCGGAAGTCAGCGGCGGCAGGATGATGCGGAACGCCATCGGCAGCAGCACGTAGCGATAGCCCTGCACGGTGGTGAGGCCGAGCGCAGTCGCAGCCATCTTCTGCCCCCGCGGCAGCGAGCCGATGCCCGCCTGCAACTGCACGGCCACACGCGCGGACATGAAGAAGCCGATGCCGATCGCCGCCGTCCAGAACGGCGCGTTGGGCAATTGCTTCAGCCAGGTGCCGGCCGCCTTTGGCAGCAGCTCCGGCAGCACGAAGAACCAGAGAAAGAGCTGCACCAGCAGCGGCATGTTGCGGAAGAACTCGACATAGGCGAAGCCGAACCAGTTCGCTCCCTTCGACGGCAGCGTGCGCATCACGCCGACGAGCGAGCCGGTGATCAGCGCGATGATCCAGGCCAGCGCCGCCGTCTTCAGGGTCAGCGCCAAGCCCGACAGCAGCATATCGAGATAGGTGCCGGTCCCCATCGGATTCGGCTGGAAAAAGATTCCCCAGTTCCAGTTGTAGTTCACGTGTCCCCCGCGCGAACGCGCCCGTCATTGGACGTCTTGAGCGCCTATGCAAATGTCCGGCCACTCTGGTGTCAAGAGTGGCCGGACATGATTCCGATCGAAAGATCGAGGTTTTATCTTACTTGTAGTCGTCCGGGTTCGGCGAGTCCGTCGGCTTGGCGAACTCGTTCTTCAGCTCGGCCGAGATCGGCGTGTTGAGGTTCAGCCCCTTCGGCGGGATCTTCTGGGTGAACCACTTGCTGTAGATCTTCTCGGCCTCGCCAGACGTGTAGAGCGCAGCCGTGGCCGCATCGACGACCTTCTTGAAGGCGGGGTCGTCCTTGCGCAGCATGATGCCGTAGGGCTCGGGCTTGGAGAACGCGTCCTTGGACACCTCATAGTCGCCCGGAGACTTCGAGCCGGCGACCAGGCTCGCCAGCAGGATGTCGTCCATGACGAAGGCGACCGCGCGGTCGGTCTCGACCATCAGGAAGGCCTCGGCGTGGTCCTTGGCCGGGATGATGTTGGCGCCGAGGCCCTTCGCAGCGTTGGCTTCGGTGAGCTGCTTGATGTTGGTGGTGCCGGCGGTCGAGACCACCGTCTTGCCCTTGAGGTCGTCGATCGACTTCAGGCCGCTCGACTTCTTGAAGACGTAGCGGCTGGCGGTCAGGAAGTGGGTGTTGGTGAAGGCGACTTGCTTCTGGCGCTCGGCATTGTTGGTGGTCGAGCCGCATTCGAGGTCGATGGTGCCATTGGCCATCAGCGGGATGCGGGTTGCCGAGGTCACCGGGTTGAGCTTGACCTCGAGCTTGTCGAGCTTGAGCTCCTTCTTCACGGCCTCGACGATCTTGTAGCAGATGTCCATCGCGAAGCCGACGGGCTTCTGGTTGTCGTCAAGATAGGAGAACGGAATCGAGGAGTCGCGGAAACCGAGCGTGATTGCGCCGGTGTCCTTAATGTTCTTCAGCGTGCCGGTCAGCTCCTGGGCCCCGGCCTGGCTGACGACGAAGGTCGCGGCGAGCGCGAGCCCGATGTGGCGGAAATGTTTCACGTTCTTCTTCCCCTTTCGGATGATGCGGCCCGAATGCAAGCACAAATCGGGCCGGATTAGAATGTTACTTTTGGCTGGATCAAAGCTCAGGTTAACGGGCCCGGCAGTGGCTTTGGCAACGCGCCGAGATCCCAGAACAGCCCGGCCATCACCGTCAAGGCCTCTTCCGTCAATGGCAGCAGGATGTGCTCATTGGGCGCATGCTGGGAGCAACCGGGATAGGAGTG
>NZ_JAEMSD010000087.1:0-1787 GCF_016462955.1 Bradyrhizobium sp.
CGATCTCCTTGAGCCGTGACGGATGACGGCGCACCTGCTCCAGGGCGAAGGCCTCGACATGGCGAAGCTCGCCGACGACGCGCGACAGCGGCGCGGCGATGACGGACCGGGCCAGCATGGCCGAGACGAGGGCCGCAAGCACGGCGCCGATGGCAAGACCGAGGATCAGGCGCTGCAGCGTCGTCTCGACCGGCCCGAGAAACTCGGCCTCCGGGATCACCGTGGCGAGCGACCAGCCGGGAAACGGCAGCGGCGTCAGCGCAACTTCGTAAGCCGCGCCGCCCGAGGTGAGACGGCTGCGCCAGGCCTCCTTGCGGCCGGTCTCGCCCGCCTTGTCGAGCGCTGCGCGCGCGAGCGGCAGCAGCGTGGTATCCCCGCGCGCGGGGTGGAGTTCGTCGGCCGCCTTGTCCGGCGCAGCGATGAGTTCGCCCCTATCGCCGATGATGAAGGCAGTCCCGGTGCGGCCGACCTCGAGCTGCGAGAGGAAGCGCGCCAGCCGCGTATATTCGATGATCACCGCGAGCACGCCCTGCCGCTCCTGATAGACGTCGATCGGGCCGGCGTAGGCGATCGACGGCCGCTCGCCGGTCGCATGGTCCGCGACTCTGAACCATTGCGGCTCGTCCGACGCGAGACCGGCCTTGAACCAGGCCTGATCGGCCACGCGGAATGAGGTCGGCTCGAAGCGGCGATTGGCGAATTCGATGTCGCCGGGCACCACGTCATATTCATCGACGCGGCGCTCGCCGGCATGATCGGTCAACGAGATCTCCATCATCTCGAGGCGACGATCGCCGAGCTTGTGCGCGGCGAAGAAGGAGCCGTCGGGCCAGCCGAAGGCGACCCAGGAGATCGTCGCCTGCGACTGCAATTGAGACAGAAACACGAACTCGCGCTTGTCGGCCTCGCGGGTGTCGAGCACGTTCTGCAAGAACAGGGTGCGGATCGCGGTATGCGCGGCGCGCGCCTCGTCGACGATGGCCGCGACTTCCTTGCGCACCGCGGCGACGATCTGCTCGTTGATGGTGGAGGCAAGCTGCCGGCTGGTGGCCTCCGCCGTGCGCCACCACAACAGGCTGGAGAGCGCGGCCGTCAGCAGGATCGCCGCCAGTACCAGCGCGGACACCGCCAGGCGGATGCTGAACGTCATCCTCGCGTTCGCATGAAGCCGTCGTTCGGGATCAATCTTCATCGCTGCCTTCGCCTGCGTGTCACGCGGATCACTGACGAGGCCTACGCCACGAGGTGCGCGTTCGTTACTCTGGCCGGAGCGCGCGCACCGCGCCAATGCCCGGCGGCTAACTCTCGATAGAGCGTAGGCATTGGCATTGAGCCTGCCTCCTGCCCGAAAATCCGTGGCCGGGCGCACCCTTTTGCGCCGATCCAACCGGTCTTCACGAACTCGTGAGCGCTCTTGCCGGTAACGCGGCGATGCGCGGAGCGAAGGAGACCATGCGCGTATCGCCTGCCAGGCGATGTCATCTCAAACAGGAGAATTCCATGTCTGCCAAAAATACCGTCGCCTCCCTCGTCCTCGCCGGTGCAGTGTCGACGGCGCTCGCGACCCTTGCCGCCGCCGGCCCCCTGACCAAGGCCGAGGGCGAGGCGGCTGCCGCCGCCAAGAAGGAAAAGTGCTTCGGCGTCGCATTGAAGGGCCAGAACGATTGCGCGGCGGGTCCGGGCACGACCTGCCAGGGCACCTCGACCGTGGACTTCCAAGGCAACGCCTGGAAATTCGTGCAGGGCGGCACCTGCACCAGCATCGAGCTGCCGAACGGAAAGAAGGG
>NZ_JAEMSD010000087.1:1797-16700 GCF_016462955.1 Bradyrhizobium sp.
GTAATCGACGCGAGGTCGGCAGGACGCACGAAGGGAGCAGCACGATGAGCACGGTGATCAATTCCATCCCGCCAGCCGCGATGCCGCTCCGCTTCGCGCCGCCGATCGGCGGCGTGGCCGGGACGAGCTTCAAGCCCGAGCACCTCCCGGCAATCCTCGATGGCGGAGCTCGGCGTGGCTTCTTCGAGGTCCACGCCGAAAACTACATGGGCGCCGGCGGCCCGCCGCATCGCGCGCTGGAGGCGATCCGCCGCGACCATCCGCTGTCGCTGCACGGCGTCTGCATGTCGATCGGCGGGCCGCGGCCGCTCGACAAGGCGCACCTGGCGCGCTTCCGCGCCCTGGTCGCGCGCTACCAGCCGGCGCTGGTCTCCGAGCATCTGGCCTGGTCGACGCATGAGACCAGCTTCTTCAACGATCTTCTTCCGCTGCCCTATACCGAAGCGACGCTGGCTTGCGTCTGCGATCACATCGACCAGGTGCAGGAGGCGATCCGCCGGCCGCTGCTGCTGGAAAATCCATCGACCTATGTCGCCTTCCGCGAATCGTCGATGCGCGAGACCGACTTCATCCGCGCCGTCGCCGAGCGCACCGGGTGCGGCCTGCTGCTCGACGTCAACAACGTATTCGTCTCCGCAACCAATCACGGCTACGCGGCGCTCGACTATCTCCGGGACTTTCCGCTGGCGCAGGTCGAAGAGATTCATCTCGCCGGCCATGCCGAGCAGGCCGACGACGAAGGTGACCTGCTGCTGATCGACAGCCATGACGGCCCGGTCGTGGACGCGGTCTGGAAGCTCTACGAGATCGTCATCAGCCGCCGCGGTGCCGTGCCGACGCTGATCGAATGGGACAGCAAGATTCCGGACTGGCCGGTGCTGCAGGCGGAAGCCGCTGCGGCCCAGGCGATCCTCGATCGTCACCAGTCCGCTGCGCCGGCGGGAGACCGTCATGCCGCCTGAACCCGGCCTGTCTTTCGCCGCTGCGTTCGCGCCGGCGCTGCTCGATCCGGCGCGGAGCACGCCCGACGGCGTGACTGGCCCGAACGGCAAGGCCGCCGGCCGACGCTACGACGTCTACCGCAACAACGTCACGGTCAGCCTGATCGATGCGCTCGCCGCGGTCTATCCGGCGGTGCAGCGCATCACGGGCACGGAGTTCTTCCGCGCCATGGCGCGCTTCCACGTGCGCAGCAATCCGCCGGCCTCACCGTTGCTGTTCGAGTACGGTCGCGATTTCCCGGCGTTCATCGCGCAATATGAACATGCCCAGGCCATGCCTTGGCTGTCCGACGTCGCGCGCATCGAGCGGGCCTGGCTGGACGCCTATCACGCCGCCGACGCAGCGCCACTGCCGCCGACCCAGCTATCGGCGGTGCCGCCCGATCGCTTGGCCGATCTGGTGTTCATTCCGCATCCGGCCGCGCGCTGCCTGCGCTCGGACTACGCGGCCGTGACGATCTTCGCGGCCAATCGCGACAATGCACAGGCCTCGCGCATCGATGCCTCTAGACCGGAAGACGCCCTGATCACGCGCCCCGAATTCGACGTCGCGTTGCGCCACCTGCCGCCGGGCGGGGCGGTGTTTGCGGAGCATCTGTTGTCAGGACGGCCGCTGGGCGAAGCCGCGGCGCTGGCGCTGCAAGCTTCGGACGAATTCGACATTGCCGCGAACATTGCCGGGCTGGTCGATGCCGGCGCCTTCACTTCGATCGCTGACGGAGACCCATCGTGATCACGGACCAAAACATGACGACCGCCAGCGGCCTGCCGTCCCCCGGCGTGCTCATCGACAAGGCCAATCGTCTGATCCAGACGCTTGCGACGCCGTCGCTGGTCCAGCTCGTGCTCCGCTTTGCGCTGGCCGTGCCGTTCTGGCGCTCGGGCCTGCTGAAATGGGACGGGTTCTTAAGACTCAGCGACACGGCCGTGACGCTGTTCAGCGACGAATTCATGCTGCATCTGCCGGGCGGGCCCTATCACTTCCCGGTGCCGACGGTGATGGCGTTCCTGTCGGGCTGCGGCGAGATCATGTTTCCGATCCTGCTGGTGCTGGGACTCGGCACACGGTTCGCCGCGCTTGGGCTTTTGGGAATGACCATGATCGTCGAGCTAACGGTGCCCGACGGCTGGCCGGTCCACCTCACCTGGGCGGCGATGGCGCTCGGCATCATGGCGTACGGACCCGGGAACGTCTCGCTCGATCATCTGATTTGCCGCGCGCGATCGGCCGCGAGTTAAAGACGCGATCCAATCGATCCACGAGCACGCCGTCATCCTGAGGTGCGCGCCCTTGCGCGCCTCGAAGGATGGGCTACGAGCGCCCGTGGCCCATCCTTCGAGGCTCACCTTGCGATGCGAAATGCATCGCCAAGTGAGCACCTCAGGATGACGTCAGTGCGTGTTTAACGTCGTTCGACCCTCACATCCCGCTCAAGCCGCTATCGACCGCGAGGGTCTGCGCGGTGATGTAGACGCTTTCGTCCGAGAGGAAGAACAGCACGGCATAGGCGATCTCCCAGGCGGTGGCCTGGCGGCCGAACGGAATGTGGCCCTTGCCGCGATTGGGGCGGCCGGCACCGGCTTCGCGGCCGTTCGGAGTGTCGACAAGGCCGGGATAGACCAGATTGGCGCGGATGCCGCGGCGCGATCCGAGATGCGCGATGTTGCGCATCAACCCGCCGAGCGCGGCCTTGGATGAATCGTACACCGCCATCTGCGAGCCCGCCTTCAACGCGGCGATCGAAGAGATGAAGACGATGGCGCCGCCATCGTCGAATTTCGGCAGCGCGGCGCGGCAGCACAGCATGGGACCGCGGACGTTGACGTCGTAGATCCTGTTCCATTCCTCGGGACTGACGGCGTCGAGCCCGACCTTGCCGAAGGTGCCGATGTTGAGCACCATGCCGTCCAGTCCGCCCATCGCGCGATGCGCCTCCTCGATCATACGCCGAACGTCCGCTTCGGAGGTGACGTCCGCCGCGATGGCAAAGCTCTCGCCGCCTTCATCCGTGATGCGCTTGACCGTCTGTTCGGCAGAGCTGCGGTTGAGATCGGCCACGGCAACCTTCGCCCCCTCTCGCGCGCAGAGAATGCTCATGGCGCGGCCGTTGCCGATCGGGTCGGTGGCGGCCTCGAAGACGCGCTGGCCGCCGCCGACGACAAGGATACGGCGGCCCTTCATGCGCCCCCTGCCCTGCGCCTCGCCCAGCGATTCCGCGCTCGGCGGGCGGACGTAACGGTCCGGCTTGCTCTCGGTGTCCGCCATCTCAGCCGTCCTGTTTTTTGCCGCCGTCATAGACCTTCATGCCGGCGGCGGGATCGAGATCGGTCTCGGTGGCCTCGGTGAGGCGCGCCATCATCATGTAGAAGCCAAGCGCGACGATGGATTCGACGATCTCCTGGTCGCTGAAATGCGCGCGAGCGGACGCGAAGGTCGCCTCTGCGACGCGGACGTTCTCGACCACCTCGCGTCCGAATTTCAGCAGCGCGCGCTCGGCCTCGCTCAGCGCATCCGCGTCGTAATCCGCGCGCTCGACGGCATCGATCTGTCCTTGCGTGCAGCCGACGCCGAGCGCGATCGGCACGTGCTGGCGCCATTCATAGGCGCCGCCCTCGAGCTGCGCGGCCTGGAGTATCAGGAGCTCGCGGTTGACGGCCGATAGCTTCTGCTTGTGCAGGATCGAATTGCCGAGCCGCATCGCCGGGATCATGTTGGCCTCGGCATGGGCCATCATGCGGAAGATGTTGAGCTTGACCGGCATGCGGTCGAACGAGGCGCGGATGTCGCCGCTCGTCGTCTCCGGATCAATCAGGGGCAGCCTTGCCACGCATTTCTCCCTTGGGCTTTCGTTTCTTGTTGTCGGCGTTGTGGCCTGCCGCGATCAGCGACAGGAAGAAGGCGAGATAGCGATCGATCGCCTCGATGACCTTCGGTCGCGGCGATGGCGCCGCGCCCATCACATAGTGCTCGAGGCGGATGTAGATCAGGCCGGCGGCGAACAGGCGCGCGGTCTCGCGCGGATCCGGCGTCGAGATCAGGCCGGCGAGCGCGAAGCCGCGGAAATAATCCGTCATCAGGCTCTGCTCGCGCGCGTAGAAATGATCGGCGAACTTTGCGCGGATGCCGGGCACGCGGTTGCGTTCCGCGGTGATGACCTTCTGAAACTGGTGCTCGCGCGGGTCGGACCATTGCTCGACGAGGTCCAGCGCGAACTGCCGGCAGAACGCGGCGGGCTGCCGCGCCAGCTGCCTGTAGCGCGGCTCCTCCAGCCGGCTCGCCGAGCTGGCCGGACCGTGCTCGGCCACGATCGCCTCGAGGATGGCGGCCTTGCCGGGAAAGTGATTGTAGAGACTGCTCTCGCGGATGCCGACGCGGCGCGCGAGTTCGCGCATGGACGCGCCGCCATAGCCGCTCTGCGCGAAAAGACTGAGCGCCTCGGAAAGAATCCGCTCTCGCGTGGTCGGCGCAGCGGCCTGCGCCGCGCTGGAGGTTTGGACAGCCATGACCGCTTGACTAACGAACGATCGTTAGCTAGTCAACCGGACGAACGATCGTTCGTTTGCCAGTCTGCCGGCAAGGGCCGGAGCCGGCAAGTCCGCTTCGGTCGCTGTTATCGCGTTTCAACTCCGCTCCATCGAGAAGCGGAGAGCAATTTTGGGGAGATGATCCATGGCGTGCTTGACCCGCCTCGACCTCGCTGCGGCCTGCATCCTATTGCCTCTGCTCACAGCCGGCGCCGCCTCTGCCCAAAGCAAGTACGATCCCGGCGCCGACGACAAGACGATCAAGATCGGCACCACCGCGCCGCTGAGCGGCCCGGTCTCGGCCTTCGCGCAGATCGCCAAATCGGCCGAGGCCTATTTCCGCAAGGTGAACGACGATGGCGGCGTCAACGGCCGGCGGATCCAGATGATCATCGCCGACGATGCCTACAGCCCCCCGAAGACGGTGGAGCAGACGCGCCGCCTGGTCGAGAGCGAGGAGGTGCTGCTGATCTTCGGCGGCGTCGGCACGCCGACCAACAGCGCCGTGCACAAATATCTCAACGACCGCAAGGTGCCGCAGCTCTTCCTCGGCTCGGGCGCAGCGAAGTGGGATGACCCGAAGAACTTCCCCTGGACCGTCGGCTGGCAGCCGACCTATCGCGACGAGGCGATCGCTTACGCCAGATACATCAAGGCAAGCCACGCCAATGCGAAGATCGGCGTGCTCTACCAGAACGACGACCTCGGCAAGGACTATCTGAAGGCGCTGGAGGAAGGGCTCGGCGGCGGCGAGGCCATCGTCGCGCGCGCGGCCTACGAGACCTCGGCGCCGACGATCGACACCCAGATCCTGCAATTGAAGACGGCGGGCGCCGATGTCGTGCTCGTGGCGGCTACGCCGAAATTCGCGGCGCAGGCGATCCGCAAGATCGGGGAGATCGGCTGGAAGCCGGTCACCATCATCTCCAACGTCTCGGCCTCGATCAGCGGCGTGCTGGAGCCGGCGGGCAAGGACAATTCCACCGGCGTCATCTCCAGCCAGTACCTGAAGGATGCGACCGATCCGGCATTGAAGGACGATGCCGGTTACAAGGAGTGGCTGGCCTTCATGGACAAGTACATGCCCGAGGCCAACAAGGCCGACTGGCTCAACGTCTATGGCTACACCATCGCGCAGACGCTGGTGACTGTGCTGAAGGCCTCGGGCAACGACCTCACCCGCGCCAACGTCATGAAGCAGGCCACGACCATGAAGGACGTGCGGCTGCCGATGCTGATCAACGGCACGACGGTGAACAATTCACCCGAGCGTCATACGCCGATGACGAGCCTTCAGCTGATCCGTTTCGACGGCGCGCGCTGGGTGCCGTTCGGCGATCTCCTGAAGAACTGAAGCATGCGGCAGGTCAGGATCGGCAGCATGCGGATAGATCTCGTCAGCGAGATCGCCGCGCTTGCCTTCGACAAGACCTGGCTGTTCGCCAACGTCACCGACGCGGTGATCGCGGAGAACCGGAGCTGGCTCGATCACCGCTATATCGAGCCGGAGACCGGCCGCTTCATCCTCAGCCATCACTCCTACCTGGTGCGGACGCCGCGCTGGACCGCGATCGTCGACACCTGCTGCGGCAACCACAAGAACCGGCCGCGCGTGCCGGCGTGGAACAACCTGAATCAGCCGTATCTCAAGAACTTGCAGGCGCTGGGCATCACCCCCGAGCAGGTCGACTTCGTGATGTGCACGCATCTGCATGTCGATCACGTCGGCTGGAACACGCGTCTTCTCGACGGTCGCTGGGTCCCGACCTTCCCCAATGCGCGCTATCTGATGGGGCGGGAGGAATACCGCCATTTCGAAGCCGCGCATAACGCCGCGCCGAAGGTCCCCGTGAACCACGGCTCGTTCGAGGATTCCGTGCTGCCTGTGGTCGCGGCCGGCCTCGCCGAACTGGTCGAGACCGACCATCGCCTGTTCGATGATCGCGACGCGGCCCTGCGCTTCGCGCCGGCGCCGGGGCACACGGCCGGCAACCTGCAGATCCATCTCAACGGCGGCCACGATCACGCGGTGATGTCGGGTGATGTCATCCATCATCCGATCCAGTGCGCCGCGCCGTGGCTATCGAACGCCGCCGACGCCGATCCGGCCGTGGCCCTCGCGACCCGAATGGCTCTGCTGGAGGAACTCGCGGACACGCCAAGCTATCTGCTCACCGGCCATTTTCCGGCGCCGACCGTGGGCCGCGTGATCCGACACGACGACGCCTATCGATTTCGTTTCGAGGATTAGGGGGACCATCATGAAGCTCCGCACCGCCACACTCTCATTGCTCGCATTGCTCTCGGCGATCTTACCGGCTCGCGCCGAGGACCCCTCGGCCTACCCCACCCGCAAGATCAGGATGCTGCTGCCTTATGCGGCCGGCGGCGGCGGTGACGTGGTCGGCCGGCTGCTTGCCGACGGCATGAGCAAGACGCTCGGACAGAGCATCTATATCGAGAACCACACCGGCGCCGCGGGAACGATCGGCACGAAAATGGTCGCAGCATCCGCGAACGACGGCTACACCATCACGGTCGGCGGCATGACCACGCATGTGCTGGCGCCCGCCATTTACCCAAAGCTGTCCTACGATCCGATCAAGGATTTCACGACCATCGGCCGCGTCGGCACCTCATCGATCATGCTGGTCGCAACCAAGAATTTCGCCGCCAACGACATCAAGGGCCTGGTCGCGATGGCCAAGAAGGGCGAGGCGATCCAGTACGGCAGCTGGGGTGTCGGGTCGACCGGGCAATTCTGCGCGGAGATCCTGATGCAGCAGACCGGCATCAAGATGGATCACGTGCCCTTCAACGGCATTGCGAAGCTGGCCGGCGATCTGCTCGGAGGACACATCTCGCTGGCAACGCTCGACGTCGCGACCGCGACGCCGCTGGTCAAGGAGGGCTCGATCAAGGCGCTGGCCGCCTGCGGCGAGCGCTCGCCCAGCCTGCCTGACGTCGCCAGCTACAAGGAACAGGGCGTGCCGTTCGACCGCAGTCTGTCCTGGGCGATGTATGCGCCGGCCGGCATGGCCCCGCCGATCGCCCAGAAGCTGTCGGCGGCGCTGAAGGACGCGCTCGGCGACGAGGTGGTGAAGCAGAAGCTGCTGGCCCTTGGGATCACGCCCCAATTCGTGCCCGGCGAGGAGCAGCGCGACATCAATGCCCGCGACATCGCGGCCTGGAAGCAGGTGGCCAAGGACGCGGGCATCGAGGTCAAGTGAGTAAGTGGCGGACAGCTTGCTTGCGGCCATCCTTCGAGACGCCCGCCTGCGGCGGGCCCTCAGGATGAGGTCCCGTCTCGTGGTGAGATATCAAACCCTCATGGTGAGGAGCCCGCAAAGCGGGCGTCTCGAACTATGGAGGCCGCGCTCGTGCGCAGTCCCGGTACCGAAGCAATGAAATAGGTCGAGAACAGGAGCGCGGGCATGAGCCGCTTCTTCGGCGCGGTGCGCCAGAACGGATATGTTGTGCGGGACATCCACGCCGCAATGAGGCACTGGATCGAGGTGATGGGGGTCGGGCCCTGGTACTACATGGACCGGGTCAAGACCGATTGGTTCCGCCATCGCGGCCGGGATTCCGCCGTCGAGATGAGCATTGCGCTCGCCAATTCCGGCGATCTCCAGATCGAGCTGAT
This sequence comes from Bradyrhizobium sp., assembly GCF_016462955.1. Classification (GTDB taxonomy): domain Bacteria; phylum Pseudomonadota; class Alphaproteobacteria; order Rhizobiales; family Xanthobacteraceae; genus Bradyrhizobium. Next base: position 9,970 of record NZ_JAEMSD010000087.1, read on the forward strand.
CCAGCAGCGCAACGACGCGCCTTCGCTCTACAGGGAATTCCTCGAGGCCGGGCACGAAGGGCTCCAGCACATGTCGTACTGGAGCCACGACTACCAGGCGCTCTATGACAAAGCGCTCGGGCTCGGCTACAGGATCGGCCATGAGGGCCAGATCGGCGGCGACAAGGGGCGCTTCGCCTATTTCGACACGCAAGCTCATCCCGGCACGATCATCGAGATCTCCGACATCAGCGGCACCAAGGGACCCTTCTTCGAAAAGGTCCGGCAGGCCGCGCTGAACTGGGACGGCACGCGTCCGATCCGCGAGGTGGGCGGCCGAACCCAGGGCCAGTAGCCACTTTAGCGAAACTCGAGCGCCCGAGATCGAATCGCAGTGGCGAAGCGCGCCGCGCCGCCTTACCAGAAGCCCCGCTGCATCGGCTGCGCCGGTTGGTAGTACTGATACTGGCTGCGTCGCCGCGGATTGACTTGCTGGACGTAGGGATCGCGCTGGTAGAAGAAGCCGAAACCGTTGCCGCCATTGTCCCAGCCATCGTCGCTCGCGACCATGGCGGGCGCGGTCGGCTTGCGCGTGATGAAGCCGCCCTGCGGCTCGTTGCTCAGCACCGCGACGAACTCGGTCCGGTAATTGGTCTCGCTGCTCAGCGGCTCATCCGAGATGACGATCGAGGAGCGCGGCAAGGCGGTCGGCCCGATGCGATCCCACACGTCCTGAGGGATGGTGATGCGGTCGAGCGCGTTGCGGGCCTCGTCGCCGTTCTCGATCGTGACAACGCTCCAGCGCAGGCCCGTGTCGGTCTTCGCCATCGCCGTGAAGATATGCGTGCCGATCGGCTGCTCGGGGTTGCGGATCGTGACGGGGACCTCGATGCTGGTGTCGAACACCTCGCCGCCGCCGTCGGGCGCCGGCTTGTGCGTGTTCCGCCGCACGTACAGCTTTTGCGTCGCGCGGCTGATGTAGACCGAAACCGGCTCGCCCGCGAGCTTTGCGTCGGTCGCCGCCTTGACGGCGTCGGCCTTCCTGGCCGCGGCCGCCTTGGCGGCTTCCTTGGTGATGGCCACTGCATCGCGCTTCGGCTGCGCCGCGGCCCTGGCGGCGTCGAGCTGCGTCGCCGCGTCGGACGCCTTGGCCGCCGCCTTCTGCTTCAGCTCCTCGGCCTTGGCGCGGGCCTGATCCGTCCTGGCGTTCGCGAGCGTCTTGTCGGCGAAGGCGAGCTCGGCATCCGCGCGGGTCTTCTGCTGTTCCAGCTTGCGCAGCGTGGCAGGGAGCGAAGCAGCCTCCTTGGCGGCAGCGGAAGCAGCCTTCTTGGCCTCGTCGGCCGCCCTGATGGCCTCCGCCTCCTCGGCGGAGAGCTTGTCGGCACGGCCCGGCACCGCCGCGATGGCTTCGGGCTTCGGCACGAACAGCGAGGGATGAGAGATATCGGTCGGGACCGTGTCGTGCGGCGAGACGATCACGCGCATCCCGATATAGGTCTTGTCGAACACATTCTCGGCAAAGCCGAACGGCATCCGCACGCAGCCGTGCGAGGCGGCATAGCCGGGCAGCGGTCCGCCGTGCAGCGCGATCCCGTTCCAGGTGATGCGCTGCATATGCGGCATCCAGGCATCGTCATACAGACTCGAGCGATGCTCCCGGTTCTTCTCGAGGATGGCAAAAACGCCCGCCGGGGTCTCGCGACCCGTGGTGCCGGTCGACACCGGTGCGCGGACGATCCAGCCGTCTGCATCGTAGAAGGTGACCTGCTGGCTCTTGATCGACACGATCGCCATAACCGGGTCGCCGGCCTGACGCGCCGCCACCGCCTCGGCCGTCTGGCGCGACTGCTTGGCCGCCATCGCCGGGACCGCTGGCGCCAATGTGGCGACGGTGGCGAGCGCAATGATTCCGGCAAGGCCCCAACGCCGCACCGTCTTGGTGGATTGCGTCGTCGTCGATCGGTTTTTCATGCCATCCTCGGTCGAACTGCCAGTCCGCTGGTGCCGCTCAAATGCCAGATTGGAATCATTGCGTTAAGATATCGCAGCCGCCTTTAAGTTCCGTCTGTGGCGAGATTCGGCACGGACCGGCGACAATTCTCTCATATACGACGGCTCGTGCAGGCGGAAGGCGGCCTCCGGCCGAGGCAGGGCCGAAGCCGGCATCGATCGCTGCGGCAGAATGTCCGGCCAGCTGCGGCGATGCCCAGCGCGGCGCGACTAGACGCCGAGAGCCCTGCGGTTCAGCGTTCGCAGGAAGCGCAGCGACAGCGTCCGCACGTTGGCGACATTCAGCAGCCAGGCGGCGGCGGCATAGGCGAGGCCACCGGCGAGGCTGACGATGACCAGCGACACGAAGCCGGTACCGCCGGCCTGCGATCGCGCCGTCAGAATCGCGGCCGCCATCGCCGCTGCGGACACGGCAACGCCGGCGATGCGATTGAGCTCGAACGGGACCGGGTGGGCCCGGCGCATCAGGACGAGGGCAACGAGGAAGCCGATCGCCTCGGTGGCGAGCGTCGCCAGCGCGCCGCCGTAAAGACCGTAGGCAGGAATCAGCGCGAACATGAGAATCACACTGACCAGCAACGTGAGAAAGGATTGCATGGCCAGCATGAACGGTCGCTCGGCGAGCTGGAAGCTGATCTGCACGTAAAATTGATTGGCGATGCCGAAGAAGCGGGCGAGCACCAAAGTCGGCAGCAACGCCGAGACGCCGGCCCGGAAGTCGATGCCGACGAGCGTGCCGGCGACCTGGTCCGCCGCGAGAGCGAGCCACACCGCAACGGGTGCGACGACGACGAGCAGAAGCTCGAGGCTTTCGGTCAGCCGCTCCCGCGTCGTCTCGCCGTGGTTCTCGGACAATGACCGGAACACCAGCGGCACGGTCGCCGCGGCAACGCTGGAGGCGATCATCACCATGAACTGGCGCGGCAGATCGGCGGCAACGCCGAAGATGCCGGCGGCGTCCTTGCCGAGCAGATAGGCGACGATGAGCCGGTCGCAGGCCGAGTAGACGGCGACGGACAATCCTGCCAGCGTGAGCGGCAGGCCGTAGCGCGCCAGTTGCATGAACTGGCTGCGCTGGAAGCGTGCGATGCCCGTGCGGTCGCCGACGAGATTCAGGACGATGCCAGCCAGCGAACCCAGGCCAAACGCCGCGAGCAGGCCGATGCCGCCCCAGCCGAGCCAGATGCCGAGGAGCCCAAAACCGACGCTCGCCACGCTGCGCACGATCGAGATCGCCGCGAAGCGATAGGGGCGCAACTTGGCGCGCTCGAACTCCTGGCCGACATCGACCGCATTGGCCATGATCGCGACGAACATGCTGGCGAGCAGCAGTTCGGCGCTGACGTCGCTGCGGAACAGGACAACCAGCGGCGTGGTGGCGCAGAGCACCGCGGTCGTGAGCGCGAAGGCGACCATCGCCGTGCCGCGGAAATCGACCTCCGCGGACATCGCCTGATAGCGCGACACCGAGAGCTTGATCCAGGCGAAGAAGATCGCGCCCAGGATGCCCGCAAGGCTGATGCCGACGACGTAGACGCCGTACTCCGCCGGGCTCAAGAGCCGCGTATAGGCGGTGACGGCGAAGAAGCCCACCGCCGCGGGCAGGATGTAGGCGACAAGATAGATCGAGAAATGGCGGTTCAGCATGCGATCACGGGACCGTGGGCGGCCATCAGGATTAACGGGTCGTTAAGACGATTGGGTGTGACGATCGGCCTCGCCGCTGGCATTGCCGAGGATAGGTCAAAGATAGCCGCACAAGCCTGCAAATCGGATCGCCAATGGAGCGCGCGCGCGGTTATCGCGCGTTAGCGTTAAATTTGCCCTGTTCTTGAAGTGACCGGCACGATCACGGAAAAGAGGTATGATAGCGAAACGTCGCCCGACTCCTCCGACGCACTGATGTGACTGACATGGACGTTGCCGAACGAACACGGGCGAAATCGGCCTCGCTTCCGCGCGGAGACGCCACTGCTCCCTCGGTTCCGGCACATCCAGGCGCGAAAGACCGCGACAGGATGGTCCTCAACCTCTTCTTCGAAGAACGGGACGACCGCTGGTTTCCCGGCGACCGTCATCTCCGGCCGCTGCTGCGCCGGTTGCTGCTGGGCAAGTCCTTCATCAGCGGGCAACGGCGCGTCCTGCTCAACCTGTGCGCAGGCCTCGATCGGCTCGGCATCCGTTACCGCGTCAACGACTATCGCCACATCCGCAAGCACCCCGAGGAACTGGCCTGCATCATCGGCCGGCCGTTCGTGCTCGACTGGTTCAAGTGGAAGAATCCGCTGCTGCTCGGCGTCGCCATGTACGACCATCCGATCGACGCACCGGAGACTCTAGAGCACCTCGACGTGAGGCGCGTGCTGGTGCCGTGCGCCTGGTATGCCGACATGTTCCGTCCGCACTGGCCCCACGTCGGCGCCTGGCCCGTCGGCATCGAGACGGATCTGTGGGTCCCGGCGCCGGGCGCACAGAAGACCATCGACGTGCTGCTCTACGACAAGATCCGCTGGGACTACGACCGGTACCAGCCGGAGCTGATCGAACCGATCCGGAAGTTTCTCGAAGCCCGCGGCCGCACCGTCGAAATCATCCGCTACGGCCATTACAAGGAAGAGGATTACAAAGCCGCGCTGGCGCGCTGCCGCAGCATGGTCTTCCTCTGCGAGCACGAGAGCCAGGGCATTGCCTGCCAGCAGGCGCTGTCGAGCGGCGTGCCGGTCTTCGCCTGGGATCGCGGCGGGCCTTGGCAGGATCCGAAATATTTCCCGCACAAGGTGAGATACGAGGGCAACGTGTCCTCGGTGCCCTATTTCGACGCGCGTTGCGGCATGACCTTCACCGATGCGGACAGCTTCGCGGCCGGCTGGGGCCGCTTCTGGTCTGAGGTCGACGCGGGCGGCTTCACGCCGCGCGATTATGTGCTGGACAACCTGACGCTGGAGAAGGGCGCGCTGCACTACTACGAGATCGCGGAAGCCGCGATGCAGCGTCACGCGTGACCAGGCTCGACCGACGCGAATTCCTGCTCGGCAGCGCCGCAGCGCTCGCGGCGAGCGCGTCTGCGTCCGCAGTGCCGGCTTCGAAGCGCGCCCAACGCCGCCCGGGCTACGGCGCAGCCGCAACGCTGTGGGACCTGCAAGCCGATCCGCGGCTCGGCGAGGCCATCAGCACTTATTGCACGCAGGTCGTGCCGGTGCTCGAGCTGAAATGGCCGATGCTGCGGCCGAACGCGCATACATTCGCGTTCGAGCGCGCCGACGCGATCCTGGACTTCGCGCGCGACAACGACCTGACCATGCGCGGCCACGCGCTCGCCTGGTATCACGACATTCCGGACTGGACGAAGCAGATCAAGGACACCAGGGGCGTCGAGCGCGCCTATCGCGACCACATCGGCACCGTGGTCTCCTATTACAAGGACAAGCTGACGTCCTGGGACGTCGTCAACGAGCCGATCCCGGACAATCCCCGCAGTCCGAAAGACCGGCGCGACACGTTCTGGTCGCAGCATCTCGGCAACGGCTGGATTCCGCTGGCATTCCGCACGGCGGCTGCGGCCGATCCGTTCGTCAAGCTCGCCATCAACGAATATGACATCGAGTCGGCGAAAGACTCGTTCATCGCCAAGCGTGCGGCCTATCGCAACCTGATCATGGAGCTGCTCGACCAGGGCGTCCCGCTCCATGCCGTGGGGCTGCAATCGCATCTGCACGCCGAGCTCGAGATCGACACGCACGGGCTCGCCGAATTTGCGACCGAGCTGCGCTCCTGGGGACTCGAGGTGCTCGTCACCGAACTCGACGTCGACGACCAGAAGCTGGCGGGCAATGCGGCAGAGCGCGACGCCATCGTCGCCAAGCGCGTGGACGACCTGCTGACGGCGATCTCAGCCAGCGGCCCGGTGCGCTCGATCCTGACCTGGGGCATCTCTGACCGCTACAGTTGGATCAACGGCACCTTCACCCGCAAGGACAAGCAGCCGAACCGTCCGCTGCCGCTCGACGGCGAATTCAAGCCGAAGCCGTTCATGGACGTCATCAGCAAATTCACAAGGGACGCTTGAAGATCACCGCGTCTTCGGCGCTTCGAACGCGGACTCGTCCGCGATGTGATCGGGAGCCAGGCCCGGACTGAGACGTTCGCGCGAGGAGAGACGGAACACGTCCCGGATGTCGTCGATCGACGTCGACGAATAGGACTGAATGCAAAGCGCGACCTGCCCGGGCGAGGCCGCGCGCATCATCGCTTCGATGGCGGGGCGGTCGAGCGGCGTGTCGTCCCAGTGCGAGACCGCGATGCTGTCCTCGGTGATCCGATGTCTCGCCAGATGTTCGGGCGAATTCGCGACGAAGTTTCCGTAAAGCAGATACTCGGAAAACTTCTTCTTCCGGCACAGCGCGAGCACCCAGTTCGAGCCGGTCGCCGACTTGATGGCGTCCGTCATCGCACGCACCGCGTCCTTGTCCCAGACCAGCGCGTTGCCGACATAATCGTCCGCCGGGAACGATCGCTCCTGGATACCCAGAAGCTGATCGACCGTGCGGAGCCACAGCCGATGCAGGGGATGGTCGGCGCCGATGTCCTTCGGCGTGACGAACAGCGGTGTCTTTTCGCCGCCGGCATATTGGCCGACGTCGAATTCGCGGAAGAACAGATTGTCCGAATCCAGGATACAGACGCGCTGCTCGGGCGCGTTGAGGACGCCGGCGATCTTCAGGATCTGCTGGATGTGCCAGCCG
>NZ_JAEMSD010000087.1:16710-17735 GCF_016462955.1 Bradyrhizobium sp.
GGCACGTCCTCATCGTTAACGAGAACATAATGCCGCGTATACCCCGTCAGCCAGGTATCGATGCTTTCGGCGAGCAGCGAAAAGCGTTCGATATCCTTGGCGTAGCTGGCAGTCAGCAGGGCAACGGAATGCATGGGCGCGCTCGGATGGCAGTCGAGCCGCAGTCATAGCGGCATCGAAGCACGTTGGATACGTCCATTCGCAATCAAGGTAAAATGAATGAAGCATTAGTCATCCGACGGCAGTCCCCGCTTCAGCGCGCGGAAGCGCATCGGTGCCAGGGCGGAGGCGCGCTGCCACCAGTCGGCGACGCGGTCGTCGAGGGCGGTCACACCGCGGCCGCGGCCGGGGAAGATCCGGATCTGCTGGATTGCCTCTGCCTCGAAGCCCTTGGCCCTCCGCGTAATCTTGAGGGCGGCGCCTTCGCGGTCGCGCTGGGTCAGCGGCACCAGCAGACGGCCGCGCGGACGGAGCGATTGCAGCCAGAGCGGATGCGGGTGGGAAAAGCCGGCGTGCACGATGATGACGTCGGCGGGCTCGCCCACGTCCTTGCATCCGTCGCCTTGGACGATTGTGACGTTGCCGTAGCCGCGCAAATAGTTTGCCGCCTGGGCCGCGAGCCGCTGATCGAATTCGATCGCACGGACCCCGCCCTTTGCACCGACCATGATCGACAGCACCGCCGAGAAATAGCCGAGGCCGCAGCCGACCTGGACGACGCGGTCCCCCTGCTTGACGTCGAGAATGTCGATGAAATGCGCCCACAGGCTCGGCAGGCCGGTGTCGAGCTTGCGGCGTGCGTCGATGGCAACCAGCACATTGTCGTAGAGGCGAACGGGATCGGCGTCGGGCGTCAGCCGGTAGCTGCGCGCCGCCTCGTCCTTGATCCGCCAGGGTCCCCGTGGGAGAAAATCCTCGCGCGGAACGGTGGCAAGCGCGTCGAGCAGGCGCTTTGAGGAAATCCGCTCGCGCCTGGCGATCAACTCGACGTAACGCGCCCGCGCGGCAGCCAGATCGCTCATGTC
>NZ_JAEMSD010000519.1:0-135 GCF_016462955.1 Bradyrhizobium sp.
GAGTTCATTGTCCGCGCGATCTGGTCAGGCCTGCAGCGCCTCGGCTGGCGCGGCGGCCGCGTACTCGAGCCCGGCATCGGGACCGGGCTGTTTCCGGCGCTGATGCCGGACGAGCTACGCGAGACCTCCCACGTC
>NZ_JAEMSD010000519.1:145-4681 GCF_016462955.1 Bradyrhizobium sp.
AGCTTTGACCTCGCCGTGGGCAATCCGCCGTTCTCGGACCGGACCGTGCGCTCGGATCGCGCGTACAGGTCGATGGGCCTTCGGCTGCACGACTATTTCATCGCCAGGGCAATCGACCTCCTGAAGCCCGGCGCCCTCGCCGCCTTCGTCACGAGCACCGGCACGATGGACAAGGCGGACGCCTCGGCGCGTGAGCACATCGCGAAATCGGCCGACCTGATCGCGGCCATTCGTCTGCCCGAGGGCAGCTTCCGCGCCAGCGCCGGCACCGACGTCGTCGTCGACATCCTGTTCTTCCGCAAGCGCAAGGTCGGCGACGCGGAAAGCGACCTGTCGTGGCTCGACCTCGACGAGGTGCGGCCGGCGGCGGAAGACGAGAGCGCGATCCGCGTGAACCGATGGTTCGCGCAGCGCCCGAATTCCGTGCTCGGCGCGCACGCGCTCGCGTCCGGTCCCTTCGGCGAGGCCTATACGTGCCTGCCGCGCGAGAACGAGGATCTCGAAGCGACGCTCAAAGCCTCGGTCGACCTCCTTCCGGGAGCCGTCTACGACGGCGAGCCGGAGGTGATTGATCCCGACCTGGAAGAAGCCGGCGATCCATCGGACGTCGATTGGTCTGCCGATCGCCATGTGCGCGAGGGCAGCTACTTCTTCGACAAGGCCCACGGCTTGATGCAGGTCGTCGACGGCGACCCGGTCGCGGTGAAAGCGCGCAAGGGCCGCAGCGCCGACGGCATCCCGGAAAAGCACATGCGCATCATCAGGAAGCTGATTCCGGTCCGCGACGCCGTGCGCGAGGTGTTGAAGGCGCAGGAGCTCGACCGGCCCTGGAGGGACGCGCAGGTCAGGCTGCGCATCGCTTGGTCGAGCTTCGTTCGGGACTTCGGCCCGATCAACTTCACGACGGTCTCGACCGCGGAGGACGAGGAGAGCGGCGAGGTGCGCGAGACGCACCGCCGGCCGAACATTCAGCCCTTCCTCGACGATCCCGACTGCTGGCTGGTCGCCTCGATCGAGGACTATGACCTCGAGACCAACACCGCAAAGCCCGGGCCGATCTTCACCGAGCGGGTGATCGCGCCGCCGGCGGCCCCGGAAATCATCAGCGCGGCCGACGCGCTCGCCGTCGTCCTCAATGAGCGCGGCCGCGTCGACATCGAGCACATCGCCGAGCTGCTGCACCGGGACCGCGACTACGTCGTCGCCGAACTCGGCAGCGCCGTCTTCCGCGACCCCGCGGACGGCTCGTGGCAGACGGCGGACTCGTACCTGTCGGGACACGTGCGCGAGAAGCTGAAGGCTGCTGCTGCGGCGGCCGCGCTCGACCCCTCCTACGAGCGCAACGTCACGGCGTTGCAAGGCGTGCAGCCCGCCGACCTTAAGCCCTCCGACATCACCGCGCGTCTGGGCGCGCCGTGGATTCCGGCCGCCGACGTGGTCGCCTTCGTCAAGGAGACGATGGACGCCGAGATCAGGATCCACCACATGCCGGAGCTCGCATCGTGGACCGTGGAGGCACGTCAGCTTGGCTGGACGGCGGCCGGCACGTCGGAGTGGGGCACCGACCGCCGGCACGCCGGCGAGCTTCTCGCCGACGCGCTAAACAGCCGCGTCCCGCAGATCTTCGACACGGTCAAGGATGGCGACAGTGAGCGCCGCGTCCTCAATGTCGTCGACACCGAAGCTGCCAAGACCAAGCTGCAAAAGATCAAGGACGCGTTCCAGCACTGGATCTGGTCCGACCCTGATCGTACCGACCGCCTTGCGCGCGTCTACAACGACCGGTTCAACAACATTGCGCCGAGAGCATTCGACGGCTCGCACCTGAAGCTTCCGGGCGCCTCTGGCGCTTTCGTTCTTTACGGGCACCAGAAGCGCGGCATTTGGCGAATCGTCTCGGCCGGCTCGACCTACCTGGCGCACGCGGTGGGCGCCGGCAAGACCATGACGATGGCCGCCGCCGTCATGGAGCAGCGCCGGCTCGGCCTGATCGCCAAGGCGATGCTGGTCGTTCCGGGGCACTGCCTTGCGCAAGCCGCACGCGAGTTTCTCGCGCTCTACCCTAACGCCCGCATCCTCGTCGCCGACGAGACCAACTTCACCAAGGACAAGCGGCACCGCTTCCTGTCGCGGGCTGCGACCGCCACCTGGGACGCGATCATCATCACGCACAGCGCCTTCCGCTTCATCGCGGTGCCCTCAGCCTTCGAGCAGCAGATGATCCAGGACGAGCTGGAACTCTACGAGACCTTGCTGACGAAGGTCGAGAGCGACGATCGCGTCTCGCGCAAGCGTCTCGAGCGATTGAAGGAGGGCTTGCAGGAGCGCCTGGAATCGCTTTCGACCCGCAAGGACGATCTGCTGACGATCTCCGAGATCGGCGTCGATCAGATCATCGTCGATGAGGCGCAGGAGTTCAGGAAACTCTCCTTCGCGACCAACATGTCGACGCTGAAGGGCGTCGACCCGAACGGTTCCCAGCGCGCGTGGGACCTCTACGTCAAGTCGCGCTTCATTGAGACGAAGAACCCAGGCCGTGCGCTCGTGCTCGCCTCCGGCACGCCGATCACCAACACGCTCGGCGAGATGTTCTCGGTACAGCGCTATCTCGGCTACGCGGCGCTCCTCGAGCGCGGGCTGCACGAGTTCGACGCCTGGGCGAGTACATTCGGCGATGTCACGACCGAACTTGAGCTGCAGCCATCCGGCAAATACAAGCCGGTGACGCGCTTCGCTACCTTCGTGAATGTGCCCGAGCTCATCGCCATGTTCCGCTCCTTCGCGGACGTGGTAATGCCGGAGGATCTGCGTCAGTACGTGAAGGTGCCGGCGGTGTCGACCGGCAAACGGCAGATCCTTACCGCAAAGCCGTCGCCGGCGTTCAAGCGCTACCAGACCCTGCTCGGCGAGCGCATCAAGGCGATCGAGGAGCGCGACCGCGCACCGGAGCCCGGCGACGACATCCTGCTGTCGGTTATCACCGACGGCCGCCACGCTGCAATCGACCTCCGTCTGGTTGATCCGGATAGCGACAACGAGGCCGACAACAAGCTGAACCTGCTTATCGGCAGCGCCTTCCGCATCTGGAACGAGACGGCCGAGTGCAGCTACACGCGCACGGATGGCAAACCCTTCGAGTTGCCCGGAGCCGCGCAGATGATCTTCTCCGATCTCGGCACCATCAGCGTCGAGAAGAGCCGCGGTTTCTCCGCCTACCGCTGGATCCGCGACGAGCTGGTCCGCCTCGGCGTGCCACCGGGCGAGATCGCCTTCATGCAGGACTACAAGAAGTCGGAGGCAAAGCAGCGCCTGTTCGGCGACGTGCGTGCCGGCAAGGTCCGGTTCCTGATCGGCTCCTCCGATACGATGGGCACCGGCGTCAACGCGCAGCTTCGGCTGAAGGCATTGCACCACCTCGACGTGCCCTGGCTTCCGTCGCAGATCGAGCAGCGCGAGGGCCGCATCGTGCGGCAGGGCAACCAGCACGATGAAGTCGACATCTTCGCCTATGCGACCGAAGGCAGCCTCGATGCGCAGATGTGGCAGAACAACGAGCGCAAGGCCCGCTTCATCGCTGCCGCGCTTTCCGGCGACACCTCGATCCGTCGGCTTGAGGACAGGGGAGAGAGCCAGGCCAACCAGTTCGCCATGGCAAAGGCCATCGCGTCGGGCGACCCGCGCTTGATGCAGAAAGCTGGCCTCGAAGCCGACATCGCGCGGCTCGAACGGCTGCGGGCTGCGCACATCGACGACCAGCACGCGGTGCGGCGGCAAATGCGCGATGCCGAACGCGACATCGAGCTCTCCATCCGTCGCATCGGCGAGATCGGCCGGGACATCGAGCGTCGTATCCCGACCGCCGGTGACGCCTTCACCATGGCGGTGACGGGAGATCCTCACGTCGAGCGTAAGCTCGCCGGCCGCGCGCTGATGAAGGAGATCCTGACGTTGGTCCAGCTTCAGCAGGAAGGTGAGACCGTCATCGCGTCGATCGGCGGCTTCGACGTCGCGTACAACGGCGAGCGGGTCGGCCGGGACGGCTTTCGCTACACCACGATGCTGCTGCGGACGGGCGCCGAATACGAGATCGAGTTGCCCGTGACGGTCACGCCGATCGGCGCGATCGCCCGTCTCGAACACGCGCTGGCCGACTTCGAGGGCGAACGGCAGCGCTACCGCCAGCGCCTGGCCGACGCCCGCCGACGGCTTGCCTCCTACGAGTCGCGCGACGGCGGGGACTTCGCCTTCGCCGGTTTGCTTGCCGAAAAGCGACGGCAGTTGGCTGAGGTGAAGAAGGCGCTGGCAGAGGACAGCGAAAGCGCCGGCGAGCTGGCCGCGGCCGCATGAAAAGAGCGAGGAGAGAGGAAGGGAGAAGGCCCGCTCGCAGATCGGGCGGGCCGTCGACGCTGGCGCTCAACCGCCGCCTGCGCGATCCCAGCCCGTCGTCCTGCGCAGGGCTTTGCCCCGCTGGGACTGCCGGCCAGGGATGCTCGGCCGCAGTTGCACCGGCCCGCCCGCTCCGCAGGGCCCAGGGGT
>NZ_JAEMSD010000088.1:0-5532 GCF_016462955.1 Bradyrhizobium sp.
GTGGAGTCGAGGCCCGCCGACAGGAACACCCCGACCGGCACGTCCGCGACCATGTGAGCCGCGACGCTGTCCTTGACCGCAGCGGCGATCTGATCGAGCGCGTTCTCACGGTGGCCTTGGGCCGCCGACGGCAGCTGGCGGAGCGTATCGAGCACATTGGCAAAGCATACCGCTGGCGTGGCACAACCGTTTGCGAAGCGCTGCCAATGGCCGGCTGGCAACGCGCGAATTCCGCGATAGAACGTGTAGGGTTCGGGCACCGATCCCCAGAGCAGGAAGCCGGCGTGGCCGGCCGCTTCGGGCCGGCGGTCGATCGGCGTTTGCAGAAGCGGCTTGACCTGCGACGCGAAGCGGACCGTGCGGCCGTCGTCCGCAACATAAAGCGGCTTTATGCCGAACGGGTCGCGGGCCAGCAGCAACTCCCGTCGCCCAGCGTCCCAGAGCGCAAAGGCATACATGCCGCGCAGATCCGCGAACATGCCGGTACCTTCCCGGGCATAGAGCTTGAGCAGGACTTCGGTGTCGGACTGCGTGCGCGTGGTGATGCCCTGGCTGTTCAAGCGCGCTCGCAACGACTGATGATTGTATATCTCGCCGTTGAAGCAGATCCAGTTGCCGGTGTCGGGATCACGCATCGGTTGCGCGCCGCCTTCACTCAGGTCGATGATGGCGAGGCGCCGATGCGCGAATCCTACGCGCGCGTCCTCCGACAACCAGAGGCCGGCGGCGTCGGGGCCGCGTGCGGTCATCGCATCGCGGACGCGCAGAAGTTCGGACCTTTCGACCGGGAGGGCGTCGGTGCCGTAGGCAAAGGAGCCGTTGATTGCGCACATGACTCAGTGTTTCCAGGCCAGGAAATGTCGTGCGGGGACGTCAGGACGGTCCATCAAGTTAAGCCCGCATGAGAGGGGGCTGGGTTGAGCGCTTCCCGCAAAGCGGGCGCAAGGCGGCATGAGACCTGTCCGTGTTGAGAAGCTGGGTGTTGAGGTTTCGGCGCTCGGATTCATGGTCGCACCCAGCACGACCTTGATGAGGGTGGAATGCCTGAGGCGGGCAGGGCCGATACCGAGGAAACGGCGGCAACGTCATACCAGAACGATATGTCCCGACGCGCGATGAGGTCAGCATCCTTGTGCCCCGTCCGACACCACGGAGGTCGTGGCCCCCATCGCCATGCTCTACCCCGAATTTGCGCGATACCCGCTTTAAGCGGTCGTCCCGTTGCACAAGCAAAGGCGCGCCTATCTAGCCAATGTTATTCATTGCCGCAATACATCGAGACCATGTGATGTTCGGTATCTGGTATCGTCAAACTGTAATGTTTCTTTGATATCGGCTGCGCCTCAGATGGCAAGACCGCCCGGCGTCGTCCTGCTGCAGGGTCTCCCGTGAGTTGTCTCGGAAATGTCCAAGCCGCGCCGGCACCCAGCTTCCGAAGGATTATCGCTCGTGTCGAACCTGCCGCGGCCGGCAGTTGACGCGACAGAGGCGCTTGGCGGCTCGGGAGAGCGCGATGCGGCCAATCGCTCGAGCACAGCTCAGACAAGGATCTGGATCGCACGTGCGGGGATATTTGTCCTGGTCTTCAGCGCCGTCTGGGCTGCGCTGGCCGCGGCCTACGTCCTGCTTCCTTTCCTCAGGCCGGGCTCGGTGGTCATTGCAGACGCGAAGTTCGACACGCTGGTGAAGATGCCAATGTTCGAACCGCAGGACCGGTATCGCATCATGGTGTTCGGTCACAGCAAGATCCTGTCTGCCTTTCGGGCGCGCGACCTCGACGCCGAGATGGGCCCGCATTTTCGTTCGTACAATCTGGCACTGCCCGGGGAAGTGCGCTTTCTTCCGATCCTGGAGGCCGCGTTGGCCGCGGGTAACACCCCGACGCACGTGCTTCTGACGATACCATGGGATGACAAGGCCGAAGTCGACGGGCCTGCAGCACTGCTGCGCGACGACAACCGGCTTGCCGGTACGCTTTTTCCGTTCCGCACGTTGCCTCGCGATGCCGCGCTGTTTCTCTTTCAGAATCAGGAGCGACTTGCGGAAGCAGTTCGTGACGTCGAAGCACAACGGTCGGCCATGATCGACGATAGGGGATGGTACTTTATCAAGTCGCAGAGCCATTATCCCGATGACCGGCTGCCGGCCGACTACTCGTTGCCGACCGACAATGCCGCGCGAAGCCAACCGCGGTTCATTTCCGAAAGATCCCGCGCGCGTGATCGCCTCGAACATCTGGCCCGCCAGCACGGGTTTCAGGTGGGATTTGTTCCGGGGCTTTTTCGTGAAGGCGAGGTGGCGCCGTGCCCTTCGTCCGACCAGTTCCGGCTGACGGCCATGTCCGAGCGGCCACTCATCCGCGTGTTCGGGCCGGACTATTTCGTCTATCCGCCCACACTCTTTGCCGATCCCCAGCACATGAATCCGACCGGTGCAAGGGTTTATACGTCTGAGCTGGCCAGGCTGCTGAAGGCGAGCGGAGCATTCGACTGATGCTCTTCAATTCGTTCGAGTTCCTGGCGTTCTTCGTGACATTTCTTGCGATCTTCTTCGGCCTGCGGAAGCGAACACAGCCGATCGTGTTGTTGATCGCAAGCTACGTGTTTTACATGAGTTGGCGTCCGTCTTTCGGGCTCTTGCTCGCACTGACCACGGCGGTGGATTACACGACCGCGCTGATGATGGCTCGTTCCCGGACCGATGGCGGCCGCAAGGCGGCGATGGTCCTGGCGCTGACCATCAATCTCGGCATTCTCGCAACGGTGAAGTATCTGGATTTCTTCATCGCGAATGTGATCGGTGCGGCCGGACTGTTCGGCTATGTCATCCCGGATTACGCGCTGGGGCTCGCGCTGCCGCTCGGCATTTCCTTCTACACGTTTCAGTCGATCGGTTACACCCTGGACGTCTACTACCGAAAGGTCGAGGCCGAGCGCGACTTCCTCACTTACGCTCAATATGTGAGCTTCTTTCCGCAGCTGATTGCCGGCCCAATCGAGCGTGCCGCGCACATGCTGCCGCAGTTTCGCACGGTTCACCGGTTGTCATTTCCGGATCTGAATGCCGGCCTGTTCTTGATCGGCTTTGGATTGTTCAAAAAGATGTGCATCGCCGACGTGGTCGGGCCGGTGGTCAATGGGATCTATGCGGCCCCCGAACAATATTCCGGAAGCTACCAACTGCTGGCCGTCATTCTCTTCGCCATCCAGATCTATTGCGATTTCTCCGGATATTCCGACATTGCCCGCGGAACGGCCCGCATCATGGGCTTCGATCTCATGATCAACTTTCGACAGCCGTATTTCACCTGCAGCCTGAACGAGTTTTGGCGCTGCTGGCATATTTCTCTGTCGAGTTGGTTCCGCGACTACCTGTTCATTCCACTCGGCGGCAGTCGCGGCAGCGAGTGGAGGACCGCGCGCAATCTGATGATCGTGTTCGCAGTCAGCGGGATATGGCACGGCGCTGCGTGGACCTTCGCCGCCTGGGGCGTGCTGCACGGAACCGGCCTGGTGCTCGAGCGCGCATTCGCGAGAACGGCCAAGGTGGAGCTTTGGTTGAACCCGACGACCCGACGGGTGTTCGGCTGGTTCTGGATGATGGCGATCGTACTGGCAGGTTGGGTCTTCTTTCGGTCGACCAGCCTCGCGAATGCATTTGTCGTGTTCCGAAGCCTGGGCGAGTTCGGTCCGGTGTCGTACGGCACGCTCAAGATGCTTGGGCTTGCGAGCGTGGAATTGTTGATGCTGGGGGTCTCACTTCTCATTCTGTTCGTGGTCGACTTTCACCTCGCATTCCGCCCGCGGCGGCTCGAGGCGCTGGGTGAAATGCGCTGGCTTCCAACGGGCGCGGGGGTGGCGCTCGCATACTACATCATACTTTTCGGCATCTTCGGTCATGCCGAGTTCATCTACTTCCAGTTCTGAGCAGGGAGGCGGATGTGCGGCACTTGGGAAGCGATAGCGTGCGGATCGGATTGGCAAGTGGGCCAAGCAGGTCCGGGGGTGTCGACGGCATCCGTTATCGCGAATTTGCAGCAGTAAGGCGTGAGAAATGAGCAAGCGGATCGCTCTCATCACCGGCGTGACCGGGCAGGACGGCGCATATCTCGCCGAGTATCTGTTGTCCCGCGGCTATGTCGTGCACGGCATAAAGCGGCGCTCGTCCTCATTCAACACGGCGCGGGTCGATCATCTCTATCGGGATCCGCACGCGGGCGACGTGCCGTTCCTGATGCATTACGGCGACATGACCGACTCCACCAATCTGATCAGGCTGGTGCAGCAGATCCGGCCGACCGAGATCTACAATCTCGCCGCCCAGAGCCATGTGGCGGTCTCATTCGAGAGCCCGGAATATACTGCCAATGCCGACGCTGTCGGCGTGCTACGGCTCCTGGAGGCGATCCGCATACTCGGTATGGAGAAAGACACCCGGTTCTACCAGGCTTCGACCTCCGAGCTCTACGGTCTCGTCCAGGAGATTCCGCAGAAAGAGACAACGCCGTTCTATCCGCGCTCGCCCTACGGCGTCGCCAAACTCTACGGCTATTGGATCACGGTGAACTACCGCGAGGCCTACGGCATGTTTGCGTCGAACGGCATCCTGTTCAATCACGAAAGCCCGATCCGCGGCGAGACCTTCGTCACCCGCAAGATCACCCGCGGCGTTGCCCGTATCGAGGTGGGGCTGGACCGGACACTCTATCTCGGCAATCTCGAGGCCAAGCGCGACTGGGGTCATGCGCGCGACTATGTCGAAGGCATGCACAGGATCTTGCAGGCCGAGAAGCCCGGCGATTTCGTGCTCGCGACCGGCGAGACGCGCTCGGTGCGGGAGATGGTCGAGCTCGCGTTCGCGCAGGTCGGCCGCCGTATAGAATGGCGAGGTCATGGCGTCGACGAGACCGGCGTCGATGCCCGAAACGGAAAGACCGTGGTCAAGATCGATCCTGCCTACTTCCGACCGACCGAGGTGGATATCCTGGTCGGCGACGCCAGCAAGGCGCATGCGGTGCTCGGCTGGAAGCCGACGCGCACTTTTGCCCAGCTGGTCGAGGAGATGGTTGCGAGCGATCTCGCCGAGGCGAAACGGGATGCGGCCAATGGCAAGCGTGACATTTGAGCTGAAGGGCAAACGCGTCTATGTCGCCGGTCATCGCGGTATGGTCGGCAGCGCGATCTCGCGGCGGCTGGCGCAAGAGGACGTCGATCTCGTCACGGCCGACCGCAGTGGGCTCGATCTGTGCAACCAGGCCGCCGTGTTCGACTGGTTCGCGAAGGTGCGGCCGCAGGTGGTATTCCTCGCCGCTGCAAAGGTCGGCGGCATTGTCGCCAACGATACGTTGCGCGCCGAGTTCATCTACGACAACATCGCGATCGCTTCCAATGTGATCCACGCCGCGCATCTCAATGGCGCGGAAAAGCTGATGTTTCTCGGGTCGTCCTGCATCTATCCGAAGTTCGCCGCCCAGCCGCTGCGCGAGCAGTCGATGCTGACCGGCCCGTTGGAACCGACCAACGAACCCTATGC
>NZ_JAEMSD010000088.1:5542-17657 GCF_016462955.1 Bradyrhizobium sp.
TGCGATCGCCAAGATCGCCGGCATCAAGATGACCGAGGCCTACCGCAGCCAGTACGGCAGCGACTTCATCAGCGTCATGCCGACCAATCTGTACGGGCCCGGCGACAATTACCACCCCGAGTACAGCCACGCCGTCGCCGCGCTGATCCGGCGCTTTCACGAGGCGAGGGTCGCGGACGCTGACCGTGTGGTTGTGTGGGGCACCGGCACGCCGCGGCGCGAGTTTCTCTACGTCGATGACATGGCGGATGCCTGCGTACATCTGATGAAGACTTATTCGGCCCCCGATCTCGTCAACATCGGTACCGGCGAGGACATCAGCATCGCCGCATTTGCGCGCGTTGTGGCCGAAATCGTCGGTTATCGCGGCGAGATCTCGTTCGACGCCTCGCGGCCCGACGGCACGCCGCGCAAGCTGCTCGACGTCAGCCGGCTTGCCTCGTTCGGCTGGCGCGCCAGCACCTCGCTGGAGCAGGGCCTGCGGTGCGCGTATGAAGCGTACCGGAAGACGGTGGCATAGGCTGCCCGATCGACGCGCAGCGTTACGACAGATCGGTCAGCCCTTGTGATGCCCGTAAATCCGTCTCACGCCTTGGGCAGGAGATGTGCGTGCTCGGCTTTGACCACGAGATAGCGACCGAGACAGATCGCGTCGAGGCCGGTCCTCAGGAAGCAGCTCATCGCCTGTTCCGGCGTATCGACGATCGGCTCGTTTTCGTTGAAGCTGGTGTTGAGAACGATCGGGACGCCCGACAGCGCGCCGAAGCTCTCTATCAGCTCGTAGTAAAGCGGATTTGTGTCGCGCGCGATGCTCTGGAGACGTCCTGTCCCGTCGACATGGGTGATCGCAGGCAGCTTCTCCCGCCACTCCCGCCGCAGCTTGACGACGTGCATCATGAAGGGACTGAAGATGTCCTGCTCGAAATAGGTCGCGACTGCGGGCTGCAGGATGCTCGGGGCAAACGGACGGAAGCTCTCGCGCCGCTTGATTTTTGCGTTGATGACGTCCTTCATGTCGGGACGCGTCGGGTCGGCGAGGATGGAGCGATTGCCCAGCGCACGCGGCCCCCATTCGGAGCGGCCCTGATACCAGCCGACGACCAGGCCGGCGTGCAGCAGTGCGGCAACGGCCTTGGGCGCCTGTCCATCTTCCAGCTCCCGCATCGGACATCGGGCATCTTCGGCGGCACGCCGCATGGTCTCGTCGGCATGCGAAGGGCCCCAATAAGCGTGTGTCATGTGAAACCGCTCACGTCCGCCTGCGGCGTTGTGCCAGGCCCACAGAGCTGCACCGACGCACAAGCCATCATCGGCCGAGGCAGGTTGCATGTAGGCCTGCTGAAAGCGCGTATCGCGCAGCAAGCGCGCATTCATCACGCCATTGAGCGCACAGCCGCCGGCATAGGCGACCTGGTGGGTCGGTACGAGGTCGTGCAACCGCTTGAAGCAATGAAGCGCGATCTCCTCGAATCGCATCTGGCAGGAGCGGGCGATATCCTTCTCCCGCTGCGTCATCTCCGCGCTCCGCTCCCGTGGATCGCCGAACCTTGTAGTCCATTTGTCGGTGAACAGGCGCAACATGTCGATGCGGTGGTTGTCATCCAGTTTGCCGCCTTCACCGCCGCGATGCATTCCGAAATAACCGTCGGCAAGCTTGAACCAGCCATCGGGCCTTGTCTGCACGAGGTCCCGCATCTCGCCCAGATACTTGTCGGTGCCGTAGGGAGCGAGGCCCATCACCTTGTACTCCTCCCCAAAGCCGTCGAAGCCGATGAACTGGCAGCAGGCGGTGTAGAAGAAGCCAAGGCTGTGCGGCAGGTGGACGCGGTCGACCACTTCGATCCGGTTGCCCTCGCAGCGGGCCGCCATCATGCTCGTGAAGTCGCCGCTGCCGTCATAGGAAAATCCGGCGGTCAGGCCTTCGAACGGCGAACAATAATAGGAACTCGCGATGTGCGAGAGATGATGTTCGACATTCACCAGCTTCGCATTGACCGCGTCGGGTGCCTGTCCGCAGGCCTCTGCCACCATGTCGCTGATGCCGAGATCGACTCTCGCGCGGCGCAAGTGCTCCATGGCTGCCATACCGCCAGAGATCGGGTTGCGCAGCACGTAGGAGACCTGTGCCGTCCGGTTCTGCGAGGGGTCGCGGGCGACCGCAATGAAGTCCAAATCCTTGGCCGAGATGCCGCCCATGCACAGAACCGTGCGGATCGCGTGCTGCGGAAACGACGGGTCATGCTTGATGCGCCGACCGAAGCGTTCCTCGGCTGCGGCTGCGACCACTTTGCCGTCAAGGACGAGCGCCGCGGAGGCATCGGGATGGTTGAGGTTCAGGCCGAGGATTGCGGTCATCAGGGCGGTCTTTCGATGATTCGTCAGGACGGAACGAAAGCGCTGTTGCCGGCATCAGAACCGGGGGCAACAAGACGATCGGAATGGTAACTAACAACGGAACTTATCATTTAGGTGACTAGCAGGCGCTGGGTGCTCTGCGCTACTTCTGGATGCGGCGCTCCTCGTTCTTGCGTGCGATCCACCATGAGACGCCACGGTCGATGATAAGTCCTTCACGCGATGAGCCGGTGATATTGTCTTCGATGATGACATCGCGGACGCCGGGGGAGGCGGGAGCAAACCCCTTGATCTCGATATGCGCGTCCTGATCGAGACGATTGCCGCGGATGACGATCGCCTGGACCATCGGAGGGCGGTTGGCGCTCGTCGCAGTTTGGTTTCCGCGTACCAGGATGGAGGCCTCGTTGGAGAAGATCGCGCGTTCGGGGCCTGCGCGATAGACATTGCCTTCGAGGATATGATTGCCCAGGAACTGCGTTCGCCAGACCGGCTGGAATTGCTCGTAGGACAGGCCAAAGGCGGCAAAGCCGCTGGTCCTGTTGGAGCGATTGCCGGCGATGACATGGCCCACAGCCGTTCCGTATGCCTGGGCCGCGACGCCTGTGTCCTCGAAGGAATTGCCGACGACGAGGTAGTTTTGCTGGGCTTGGGTGACCGTGATCTCCGAGGTTTCGTCGAGCGCTACCGCAAGCGGCCGGTCGAGGGTGATCGACAGATCGCCGGGCTTGCCGTCCCGCGCCTTGAGGCGGGCGTATTGGCCGGTGCCGCGACCGTTCACCACCATGACCGCGGCATCCGTCCAATCGAGCGCAGCGGGATACGGATTTGCGCGATCCTGAAGCGAAAGGCGGTCGGGCATCGTGCTCCGGGCGTGCCCGAAATAATAGCCACCAGGCCCGTCCGTCGTCATCGCTTCACGGTCGTGCCCGTAGATGGCCTTGAACGTGTTGCCGCCGATGAAGATGTTCTCGGACGCGCTCACCGATTTCGACAGGGTCGTGATGCCGCCACCGGTACCCTGCAGATCGGCCGAGGTCACGGTGTTGTTCTCGAAAATGATCTGCCGCGATCCGACCAGCGAATACGAGCCGTACCGCCCGTTGGTCAGGATGTTGCCGGTAATAACGGCATTGCTTGCCTTGAATAATCTCAACGAGTGTCCCGACCCCAGGACATCGCAATCCGTGACCTCGATCCGGTCGCCGCTCAGCCGAATGCTGTCCGGTGCCGCGGCTGCGTAGATGCGCTGAAAGTCGTTCATGCGGCGCAAAGCGGCATCCGGCTCCATCAAGCCGAAAAATGCCGAGGCTCGAATGCGAACGCGTCTGATGGCAATCTCGCCGGCGCCGGGTGCCTGTTGCTCGCCGAACTGGAATCCACCCGAAATCACGTGCGGGTGATTCGAGGCGTAGATCGTGAGATCCTCGATGGAAAATCGCGAAGTTCCGTGAATCAGGGCCGCCGGCAGGCTTTCGAAGTCCGGCCACAGGAGATTGACGAGATCGGTGCGCTCTCCCCTGAGCTTCACGCCGGGCGGGATGCTGATCATACCGGAGACGAAATATCGCCCTCGCGGGAAATAGACCGTGCCGCCGCCGGCTTCCTTTGCTGCGTCGATCGTAGCCTTGATCGCTCGCGTGTTGTCGAAGCGCCCATCGCCGTTTGCGCCGTAAGCTCTGACATCGTACTGCTGCTGCGCCGGCCCCTGTGGCGTCTGGACAGTGAGAATTCCGGCGTCGACAGATTCGCTCTCGCCTCCGTCTCCGTTCGTGAGCCGCAAGGCATAGCGTCCGGGCCTGACGTCCTTCGGAATGCGGAAGATGCCACGCCACATGTCGCCCTTGACCAGAGGAGCATCGATCCGGCGCGGGTTTTCTTGCCCGATCAGCCACAGGTGTGCCCGTCCGGCATCGCGGACAATGTTGCGCCCAAACACCTGAAGCCAACCGTCCGGCGATGCATGATCGCCGAGATCTCCCTGCCGCCAATAGAGAGTTGGCAGATTGATCCGCCCGTCGATCGAGCCTTCCGCATGCCTCAACGCGAACCGGTACAGGCCGGGGCTGAAGTCCTTCGGGATCACGAATTTGAGGGAGAGGGGATTGGACTGGAGAATTGGGATGGTCGTTTCACGTCCGGTGCCGCGATCGGACAGGCCGGTCATCTGCGTCACGGTCGCCGAGGTGATCTGGTCGAGATCCGCCCCGGTGACCATGACAGTCTCGTCCGGGCCAACGGGGTCGTTGAACCAGAACACAACCGGCTGCGCAACTGCGGTCCCGCCCCACAGACAGTGCAGCAGGATGCCCAACCGGATCTTCGTCATTGCGGATGCTCCGCGGCGCTGCTCGACGGGCATGCCTGAGACGGAAGGGCAGGTCATCGCCACACGCTAGTTGCGGCCGACCGTTTCCTTGTCTGCTCCATGCGGCGGATTTACGTGCTCGATTTTGGCCTCGGCGCGAATCTTGTCGACGAGCTCGAGCTGTGCGGCGCTCGCGACGAGTGCGGCGAGGCGGTCACGGATCCTGTCATAGGCGACAGGCTGCCGGGTTCGCATGTCATCGAGCTTGAGGATGTGCCAGCCTACAGCCGTCTTGAATGGTGCGGATACCTCGCCCTTCTTCAGCTTGAAGGCAATCTCGGCGTATTCCTTGCCCATCTCGCCGCGCGCACGCCAGTCGTAGTCTCCGCCTCGGCTCTTGGTCACCGGATCTTCGGACATTTCCGCGACCACGATGGCGAAGTCCTCGCCCTTGTTGATACGCGCAATTGCCGCCTGCGCCTTCTGCTCCGCCGCCTTCACCGCGGCATCATCGGCAGGAGGTGCAATCATGAAAACGATATGCCGCAGATGCAGCTCCGGCTCGGTCGGCGCTCCCTTCACCACGACGTCCTCGTAGGCTCTCCGCATCGCCTCCTCAGTCACCGCTTGCTGCCCGATGACCGTCAGGAAATGATTGGCGAGCCCCTGGTTGCGCGTAAACGTCGCACGACGCTGCAGGTCCGCCTCGTCCACGATGTTGCGATCCTTGGCGGCCTGTGACAGCAGAACGCCATCGATCAGTATTTTGACGAGCGTCTCGCGACGCTCGGCCGGCTCGCGCGCGAGAAGGTTCCGGCCGAGAATGTCGTCGGCCGTCTGGATATCGCCTTCGAGAATCTTCTGGCCGTTCACGACGGCTACGACGGTCTCGGGCGTTTGAGCCTGGGCGGACACCGGTGTTGCGGCACCGAGCAGAAAGGCGAACCAGACGCAAGCAGCACCCGCACGTGTCTTGTCGAAGGGGCGAGCCATGAAGATGGCGGACGAGACGCTCATGTCACTTCCTCTCGTAGGGCATTCGTTGCAACTCACGCGACTCGTCATGCGTCCAATCTCGTCGAGGCTGCATGCCGAGGTGCGATCACTTGGCGGGGCCGCTTTTTAGCGGCATGACATTGACGGTGATGTGATGGCGCCAAGACATGTGTGTGAAGTCACGTTCTTCGCACAGCCGCTTACGGAAGCTCGATTCTCGCAAGTGCCGGTTGTGCGCAGCGATCGTCAGGTCTCGCAGGTTTTCGTCGGAGCATCTGCAAGGCGACGATGCTGCCTGTGAATAACATTTTTCGTTGCGAGATTGCGCCGCGATTTCTCGCGTGTTTTCCAGCCGTTCGTTGATGCGATCATTCCCTGTTTCTCGTCGCGATGAGACTGCAATAACATAATTCACAAAATAACAATGAAAGTCTCACATATCGCGACTAGCTTCCGCCGCGCTCCGGGACCCGGCTGCCGGGGTTGGCAGGCCAGGGGATCCGAACAGGGAGAGCAAGGCTATGCGAAACATGAAGGCTCTACTTATGGGATCGGTTGCGTTCGCCGCGATGGGCGTCGCTTCCGAATCCGCACAGGCGCAGTCGCTTGCGTTCGGCGCTGGCGCGACGTTCCCGCAGATCGTCTATCGTCAGCTGATGGACTGCATGTACACCCAGGCCCAGGGCAGCCCCGGCAGGCCGGGTCCGATGGCCAAAGCGGCGAACTGCATTGGCTTCAACACCAGCGGCTTCGGCGGCGTGATGCTGTACGCCGCGACGGGTTCCGGCAACGGCAAGACCGTGCTGCGCACCAACGACAAGACCCAGATCGGCACGCCTTCCTCGTCCGCCCCGGCCTACACCAGCGCGAACTGGAACGTGAACAGCACCGCCGACTATGACGGCGTTCAGTTCGTCGGCAGCGACGACGTCGTCAACGCGGCCGACATGGCGGCGTGGAACACCGGCGGCGCCAACAGCCCGCAGGCGAAGTTCGGCAACATGATCACTCTTCCGGCCGTGGTCGGCCCGGTCGCGTTGGGCTTCAACGGCAAGGACGGAACCGGTGCAACGCTGAACATCCTGCCCGCCACCCCGGCTGGCGGCAGCTCCGGTCTCAACCTGTCGCGCAACGCGCTCTGCGGCATCGCGTCGGGTCACATCACCAAGTGGAACAACCCGATCCTGACCGCTCTCAACGGCGGCGTGCTCGGCACCGGCAACATCACCTTCGTGCATCGCACGGACGGCAGCGGCACCACCTTCCTTTTCACCAATGCCCTGGTTGAGCAGTGCCGTTACGAGTTCGGTCCGAACAACGAGACCGACTCGACCGTCGTATCTTACGCCTTCCCCTGGACCGATCGCGCGCAGTCCTGCTCCTCCCCGCTGGTCCCGCGCGGCGCGAACCAGGTCAACTGGCCCGATCAGTTCGCGACCAACCAGTGCGGCACCGCGAATGCCAACCCGGGCGGCGGCACCTTCGCTAACGCTTCGGGCAGCGGCGCGCTCGTCACCCTCGTCACCAACACCAACGGTGCGATCGGTTACGCCTCGTCCGACTTCTGGCTGCCCGTCCGCGTCGGTGGTCTGAAGACCGCGAACGTGCAGTCGCAGTGGGACATCACCGCTTCGACCGGCCAGTTCCAGCCGCCGACCCCGGCTGCCGCGCAGAAGGCAATGGCAACCGCCATCCCGCAGATGGACGCCACGAGCCGCCCCAACCCGCTGACCTGGAGCCTTCAGGGCGTGAGTCCGAACCCGGTCGTCGCCGGTGCGTACCCGATCTCCGGTTTCTCGTGGATCTTCATGTACCAGTGCTACCAGCCCCACGCGAACGGCAACAACGCCTATCTCTGGTTCAAGACCTGGCTCGACTTCGTGTACGGCTCGGGCGCGGCCGGCATCTTCAACGAGAACGGTTTCGCCCAGGTCCCGAACGTGTGGGTGGGCGAAGTCTACACCCTGCTCAACGATCCCGCCAACGGACCGCAGGGCAGCGGCTGCTCCGGCAAGGTCGGCGCCTACTGATCACTGCTCGGGCTCCGGCCCGGTCAACGATCTAGACTATGTGCACCCGGCGTCAGCCGGGTGCCTTTTTTTGGCCAGCCTTGCCTTACGGCATCGTCCGTCGTCCGGTGTGATGCCTTTTGTGCAGATGTCACATCACTGATAAGACATAACGCTACCGCTCGGACCTGACCAAGGACCTTCCCTGCCATGCCGATGCGCGGCCTCGTTATTCTGCTTGGAGGTGCCCTCATCGCGGCGGGCACGCCCGCGATCGGTGCGTCGGCGCCGATGGAGACGCTGGCGTCCGAGCCGGCCGAGGACATGTTCGCCCCCAAGCCCGCCAATCTGCCGCCGGCCGAGCCGGTGCCGGGCCCCGTGGTCCCGGCCGCGACTGCCGACAAGCCGGCGTCGCAGCGTGGGTACGACAATCCGCTTTGGGCCATCCCGCTGTCGCGGCTGACCGCGACGCGCGAACGGCCGTTGTTTGCGCCGACCCGGCGACCGCCCGCGGTCGTACCGGTCGCAATGCCCGCGCCTCCGCCTGGGCCGCCGCCCAGGCCGCCTGAGCCGGAGACGCCGCGCTTGTCCCTGGTCGGGACCATCATCGGCCCCGAAAGGATCGGGTTGTTCATGGATCCCACAAGCAAGTCCGTGGTCCGACTCAGGGCCGGCGAAAATCACGATGGTTGGACGTTGCGCGCCGTCGAGCGGCGTCGTGTCGAGATGGCAAAGGGCCTCGACCAGGCCGTGCTCGATCTGCCGGCACCCGACATGAAGAGCGGCGGGGCGCCGGCCGCGCCGCTGCTGGCGGTGCCGCCGCCGATACCGTCCGCGCCTCCCGCGGCGATGGCGGCCGCGCCGCCGACAGGCGCGAACGGCGGCACCTATGTGCACCCGGGCGCCAACATGAACCTGCCGATCGGCCGCGGAGCGCCGGCCAACATGCGTCTGCCGCCGGGCATGGTCAGCCCGCTGTCGAATCCGGGGCCGCGCTGACGCCTCAAGCCGCCGTCCTGGGACGTCCGTCCCTGCGACCGATCCGCGCGCGGACCGGCCGGGCGCGCTGATTTGTCGTGTTATTCAATATCATAACGATCGGTGCGGCGAGAGATCGTCAATGCTACAAATTTGACATATCAATGTTAGTAAACGGAAGGTAAATCCGGCGCACGGGCCTGCCTGCGCGGTGGCTCGGCTGGAACCATTCAACTTGAAAGTGCCGCGGCGTGCCCCATCCCGACAATGTTATGCCGTCCCCGGGCGCGACTGCTCGTGGCTCTCGCCGTGCCTTCGAACGTTCGCTGCTGTGCGGTGTCAGTCTGGTAGCCTTGTCGCTGGCGAGCGGCTTTGTCCACGCGCGCAGCCTCACTCCGGGCGCCAATACGGTCGCGCCGACGCAGGGAGCACAGCAGGCGGCGATCCAGGCCGCGCAGCAGGCAGCGGGAGCGGCGACGCAGGCTCAGGCCTCGCTGGCCCGCGCGGCAGCCGCGCTCGCGGCCGCACGGAAGCTGCAGGTCGATGCTGCCGCTGCAGCGCGGGCCGCCGGCGGGTCGGTTCCGAACGGGCTGGTCACGGGAGGCTTGATGCCCACCGGCGGCACCGACAACGATCCTTTGGCCGGGATCAAGCTCGATCCGTCGAAATGGACCGGTGCCAACGCGCCCAAGCAGATCGCCAAGGATGTGAATGGCGTCACGAAGGTCGACGTCGACATCCAGCAGACCCAGAAGAAGGCCATCCTCTATTGGGACAGCTTCAACGTCGGCGCTAACACCACCGTCAATTTCCAGCAACCCGCCTCCGACTGGATTGCGCTTAACCGGGTGCAGGACTCGAGTGCGTCGCCCAGCCGCATCCTCGGCCAGATCAACGCGCTCGGCGGCGTCTATCTCATCAACCGCAACGGCATCGTGTTCGGCGCGGGATCGCAGGTGAACGTTCACACCCTGATCGCCTCCAGCCTCGACGTCGGCAAGCTGGGTACTTCGCTCGAGGAGCGCGACAAGTTCTTCAGGGACCAGGGCATCGCCAACCTGAACTCCTTCTCGATCTACGACAAGGACGGCGGCGCGGCGACCAATCTGATTGCGGGCGACATCAAGGTCGAGCGCGGCGCCTCGATCACGGGCAACATCCGCTACGATCAGGTCGCACAGGGCTCCCCCGGTTCGGTCTTCCTGTTCGGCGCCAATGTCCATAATTCCGGGTCCATCGCGGCCACCACTGGTGAGGTGGCGATGGTTGCCGCGCGCACCATCGACGTCATCCCCAACGGTTATTCCGTGTTTCCCAAGGACGTGCTCGGCAAGGACGACAAGGGCAACGCCAACAAGTTCCCCGGCACGGAGTTCAGGCTGTCGCAATTTGCGGCGCCTCGTTCAACCGATCAACCCGCGTATGGTCCTGACGGCTACCCAATCGACAACCGCTATCTCCCGGGCACCGGTGCGTCGGTCCACGACGGCGTGATCGACATCGGCCGCGGCGTGCTCGTCATGAACGGCGACAAGGTCAGCATCGCCAATCCAACCGATGCGAATGGCCGCGCACTGACCGACAGCGCCGGGCATCTGCTCCAGGGCGTGGTCTCCGCCGACACCAGCATCAGCCGCAACAGCTTCGTGCTGCTGCGCGCCGCCACGAGCGTCACCATGGACGGCGTGATCTCGAGCCTGCCGGTAGATGACGGGTCGGCAGGCCTGCCTGGCTCGCAGAGCTTCGTACCGACCTACATCGAGGCCTCGGCCCAGGCGAACGTGACCATTGGCGCGAACGGTCTGATCTCGGCACCCTCGGCGCGCGTCTCGCTCAACGCCAAAAGATTCGAGTTGGCGAACGGGGCGAACAACCTGCCGCCCGGGCTGTTTCAGCAGGGGATGTCGAGCGCGGGGAGTCAGTCGGGCAACATACCGGGCGTTGGTCCCAATTCTCAGGATGCCCAGTCTGTCCTGCTCGCACCCGGTGCGACCATCGACGTGGCGGGGCTCCAGAACGTCGAGTTGCCGGCCGGCTACAACGTCATCCCCGTGAATCTGCTCGCCGAATTCGCCGACATGCCGCTGCAGCGACCGCCTTACGCCACCGTGTCGGCGGACGGCAGCGGCGTGGTCTATGGGCAGAGGCTGTGGATTGACATCCGCAAGACCGGCACGCGCAGCGACGGCACGACCTGGGTCGGCACGCCGATCGCCGATGCCAGCGGTTACGTCGACAAGGTGCCGCGCAGCATCTATCAGCTGATGACGGTCGGCGGCAGCATCAGCCTCAACACGGATTTGAAGGTCGAGAACGGGGCAGCATCGGGTGTCACCACCACGGGCTCGGTGATGAACGTCGCCGGCGGCAGCGTCAAGTTCCTGCCTGGCATGGTGAACACGACGCGGCTGATCGGCAGCGACGGGCGCATCTACGACATCTCCAAAGCCGACCCGAACATGACTTATCTCGGCGTTGCCGGGCAGTTCATCCGCAAGCATGAGCGGTGGGGCGTCACCGAATACTGGTCGACGCAGAGTCAGGTCTATTCGCCGGGCTATAGCGAGGGCCATGCCGCCGGCGGTGTCAGCGTCGTGACGGTCAATCTTGCACCGCTCGACAAGGGTACCCTTTATTTCGGCTCGGCGGCAGGCGAACGGCAGATCAGCAGCGGCCAGTTGCCGGCGCAGGGCTCCCTGTCGCTGACCATCCCGTCGAACGTCCAGATCGGCGCCGCGGCATCGGCCAACTACGCCACGCAGAGCGCCTACACCACCAATCTTTCGGCCGAGATCCTGTCGAGCTACGGCCTGAGTTCCTTGTCCGTGAAGGCGAACGATTTTTTTCTTTCGGCCGGCAGCGCGCTCGACTTGGCCGCGGGCGGCAGCCTTTCCGTCGTTGCGGGCGGGGCTATCGATATTGCCGGAACCGTTTCGGCAGCTGGAGGAAACGTCAACCTCATGACTGACCGAGAGGCAGTCGGCAAAGATTTCACGACATCTTTGTTCAAAGCCCCCAAGGACGCATCGGGCAATACGATTGCCGCGAATGTATTCGTCGGGGGCACGATCGATGTAAGCGGTCGTTTCGTCAACGACACCGGGCGCAGGGCCGGTATCGATGCAACTGGTCCGGCTTTCATCAACGGCGGTTCGATCACGATCAGCACGACCAAGGACAGCCTTGGTGTCACCGGTGGCGTTATCGACACGACCGGCAGCATATTGCTCGGTCACGGTAGCCTGCTCGATGTGTCAAGCGGCGGATACATCGACGGATCAGGCAAGGCGCAGACCGTTGCAACCGGGGTGATGAAGGGGCGGGCAGGGAGCATCTCTCTCAGCATCTACAACGGAAAGCCTTACACGGTCGATCCTGGCCCGCCACCACCAACCGCGAATGTCGCGACGCAAGCTTTCATTGCTCTCGATGGTACCTTGCGTGGCTACGGCTTCGAGAGCAACGGGAG
>NZ_JAEMSD010000520.1:0-3995 GCF_016462955.1 Bradyrhizobium sp.
CGCCTGCGCGGCCTGGAGATCAGCAAGCGTCTTCTGCAAGCCGGCGAGATTCGTTTTCAGCGCGTCGATCTGGCGATTGGCGGCATCCAGCTTCTGCTGATGATCGAGGGCAAGCTTGGTAATCGTCTTCTGCAGGAAGTCGACATTGCTCTGCAGACAACTGGTACGGCGCTCCATGGTCTTCTCGACCGTGCAGATCTCGATGCCGGGCACGTCCTGCGCGAGCACGGGCGGGACTGCCTGCGTCGCGAGCAGCAACATTGCGAAACAAATGCCGACATTTCGAAGCAGCATGAAGGTTCCTCGCCCGATGATCACGGCAATTTGCGCTTATTGTGCGTAGCTGCCTGAAGCTACCACACTCGTACCGCATTCTCGCGTTGAGCTTGCATCGTTCCCTGGGACGGGGAACGATGATCCGCGCGCGGAAGAAGTGGGCGCTCTTTCCGCGGCTTTGTTTAGGGGAGAATATTGGAATGGCAACGCGCGATAGACGTTTGGCGGAATTCGATGGCGCCGGAGAACCACCGCCGGGCCTGCCACTCGAAGTGCTGTGCGAGGACCACAGCGGGACTTATCAACTGCCGTTCGCCTGCCGCTACGTCGAGGGACGCTGGCAGAACAACGAGGCCGGCATTGCGGTCGAAGCAACCGTGATCGGCTGGCGCCTGCCGCGCGTGAAGCAGCGCGGGGCTGCCTGAAGGCGGCGTCAGTCTCAAAATGCGACGGCGCCGCGCTCCGCCTTAACCTTCGGAACGCGGCCTGAACGAATCACGTCCGAATCAGCCGAATCGCCTCGTACGCACCTGTTCACGGCTAGATCTCGCTGCGGTTCGGCCAGCGCGCACAACATCTGCGCAGCTCGCCGGATCGCAGGCGCCCGCCACTGGCGCAAAAGGTTAATTGTTGCAGAGGCATAGCGGCGCGGTCGGTGCGGGAGGACTTTAGCCGCCGAAACAGGCAGGGGCGCAAAGCACCTGCCTAATATTCGACCTCGAGCTCCTCGATCTCGGCCGGCTCTTCCTTCGCCGCCGCGATCCATTCCCGCATCTCGGGCATGGCCATGATGGTGTCGGCATAGGCCTTCAGGCCCGGCTCCAGCTTGACATCGTAGGTCACGAAGCGCGTCACCACCGGCGCGTACATCGCATCCGCCATGGTGCGCTGCGCGCCAAACAGGAAGGGGCCGCCCGATTTCTCCAGGCAGTCGCGCCAGATCAACCAGACGCGGTCGATGTCGGCCTGCGCCCGCGACCAGATCTTGAAGCCGGGAAAGTGTCCCTTCAGGTTGACCGGCAGCGAGGCGCGCAGGGTCGTGAAGCCGGAATGGATTTCGCCCGAGATCGAGCGGCAATGGGCGCGCTGGATGCGGTCTACAGGCAGCAGGCCGGCGTCCGGCATCACCTCGTTGAGATATTCGGCAATCGCCAGGGTATCCCAGACCACGGCGCCCTCGTGCCGCAGGCATGGCACCAGGATCGACGAAGACAGCAGCAGGATTTCGGCGCGCGCCGACGGATCGTCGGGCGCGGTGACGATCTCCTCGAAGTCGAGCCCGGAGAATTTGGTCAGCAGCCAGCCGCGCAGCGACCAGGACGAGTAGTTCTTGCTGCTGATGGTCAGTGTCGCCTTCGCCATATGACCCCTTCCCTGGTCCCGATCAGCACGGCGGCTCCCAGGAGGCCTGTGCTTTGCATGGCGGGAGCAGCAAGCGACGTGCCAATTCTGCGGCGGCCGATCTGGCGCCCTTATTGCATAGCAGCAACGGACGGGTGGGCATTTCAGTATGATGTCAATGTACTATCAGGCTTTTCAGAACCACATGGACCTGACGGCGCCATGGCGAGCGGGCGCTTCGTCCGCACTTAAATTTCTCAATCTGGTGCCCCAGGGCGTATCGGAGCAGGTCGTCGGCCGGCTGTCGGCCGCGCTGGAGCTGATCTCGCGCTCGACCCTCACCTATGACCGGCCGGCCTACGGCATCGGCAGCGTGATGGTGGGCAACCGCGAGGTCGCGGTCAGCGAGGAGATCGCCTACGCGACGCCGTTCGGCTCGCTGCTGCGCTTCAAGAAAGAGGGCGTCGGCGAGCAGCCGCGCATGCTGCTGGTGGCGCCGATGTCCGGCCACTTCGCGACGCTGCTGCGCGGCACCGTGAAGACGCTGCTGCAGGACCACGACGTCTACATCACCGACTGGCACAATCCGCGCGACATTCCGCGCAGCGAGGGCCGCTTCGGTCTCGACGACTACACCGAGCATCTGATCGACTTCCTGGGGCAACTCGGCCCGCGCCCGCACATGGTCGCGATCTGCCAACCCTCCGTCTCCGCACTCGCGGCCGCGGCGATCATGTGCGAGGACAACCATCCCTCGCGCCCGGCGACGCTGACGCTGATGGCAGGTCCCATCGACACGCGGATCCAGCCGACCAGGGTGAACGAATTCGCCAAGAGCAGGCCGATCGAATGGTTCGAGCAGAACCTCATCAACTACGTGCCGGTGCAGTGCCGCGGTGCCTTGCGAAAAGTCTATCCCGGCTTCGTGCAGCTCACCGCCTTCGTCTCGATGAACCTCGAGCGCCACATCAAGCAGCACATGGACCTCGCCAACCACATCGCCAAGGGCGAGAAGGACAAGGCCGCGACCATCAAGACGTTCTACGACGAATATTTCGCCGTGATGGACCTGCCGGCCGAGTTCTACATCGAGACCGTGCGCGACGTTTTCCAGGAGCACCTCTTGCCGCAGGGCAAGCTGATGCACCGCGGCCGCCCCGTGAACACCCGCGCCGTCAGCCGCATGGGCCTGATGACGGTCGAGGGCGAGAAGGACGACATCTGCTCGATCGGCCAGACGCTGGCGGCGCAAGACCTTTGCACCGGCGTGCGCGCCTATCGGCGCGTCCACCACATGCAGGCCGGCGTCGGCCATTACGGCGTCTTCAGCGGCCGCAAGTGGAATACCGAAATCTATCCGCTGCTGCGGGATTTCATCCACGTCAATGCGTGACGGCTTCGCCGGAGGGGCAGGCCCACGCTACTCCGCCAGCGCTTTCATCTCCCTGTAGAGATCGGATTTGCCCTCGAAGCCGATGCCCGGCAGGTCGGGCATGGTGATATGGCCGTTCTCGACCCGCACCCCATCCGGGAAGCCGCCGTAAGGCTGAAACAGATCTGGATAACTCTCGTTGCCGCCAAGGCCGAGACCTGCTGCGATGTTCAATGACATCTGATGCCCGCCATGCGGGATGCAGCGCGACGGCGACCAGCCATGGGTCTTCAGCACATCGAGCGTGCGCAGGTATTCGCAGAGCCCGTACGACAAGGCGCAGTCGAACTGCAGCCAGTCGCGATCCGGCCGCATGCCGCCGTAGCGAATGAGATTGCGCGCGTCCTGATGGCTGAACAGATTCTCGCCGGTGGCCATCGGGCCGGGATAGAATTCGGCGAGCGCCGCCTGCAGCTGGAAGTCGAGCGGATCGCCCACTTCTTCGTACCAGAACAGCGGATACTCGCGCAGCATCTTGGCGTAGGCGATGCCGGTCTCCAGATCGAAGCGGCCGTTGGCATCCACCGCAAGCTGCGCCTGATTGCCGATCTCTTTCAGCACCGCCTCGATGCGCTCCTGATCTTCCGCGATCGATGCACCGCCGATCTTCATCTTGACGACATTGTAGCCGCGATCGAGATAGCCGCGCATCTCGCCGCGTAGCGCCGACAGATCCTTGCCCGGATAGTAGTAGCCACCCGCCGCATAGACGAACACGCGCGGATCGGCCTTGCGATTGTGGCGCTCCGCCAGCAGGCGAAACAGCGGCTTGCCGGCGATCTTCGCTACTGCATCCCAGATCGCCATGTCGATGGTGCCGACCGCGACCGAACGCTCGCCGTGGCCGCCGGGCTTCTCGTTGGACATCAGCGCCGCCCACGCCCGGTCCGGATCGAGATTGCCGCCGGCCTCGTCGAGCAGCGTCCTGGGGTCGGCCTCCTTGAGG
>NZ_JAEMSD010000520.1:4005-4666 GCF_016462955.1 Bradyrhizobium sp.
AAGCGAAACACCGATTTTTTGCCACAGCCGGGTTCTTTTCCGCGGTTCCGCCCGTGTGGTAGACAACGCGCCGAAAGCCCGGAGATGCCATGCCGGAACGCAGGACGCATCCTATTGCTTCTGCGGCAACGCTTTCGGGAAATTCGGCAAGTCCGATGGCTGCAACGCCGAGTGCACCGGCAACCGCGAGGAGACATGCGGCGGCACCTGGGCCAATGCGATCTACAAGGTCAACTGATCTCTACTCGCAGAACCGCTTTCCGTCCGTATAAAAGCAGAACGGCGAACTATCCGTCGGCGGCGAAATTTCCCGGGCGATGTTCCGGCGATTCCAGATCGCGCGCCGCTGATATTTTGAAAGGCGCGGCGCAGGCGCCGTGCAGCGGCTGCTGAGGTGTTCGTCCGTGACATTGATCCACACAGCCTTGGCGCCATCGACGGTGCAGGTCTGCATCATGGCTTTTTGCACACAGACGTTCGCACCCTCGCTGTATTTTCTGTTGTTGTAGACACACAACAGCGCGGCAGGCTTCGGCTCGGCGGACGGCCTTTGCTCGACCGTATTCTTTTGTTCAGTCGATGGCTTTTGCTCCGGCGGCGTTTGCGCAGCGGCAGGCACACCGAGCAGGACAAGAAGGCAGAGCGAGAGGGCGCGGATCAT
>NZ_JAEMSD010000521.1:0-4221 GCF_016462955.1 Bradyrhizobium sp.
GACTACCGCCACGGCTGATGGAGGCCGTCCGATGCGCAAGGCAGGAGCCGGGTGGACGCTTTCCTCGCTCCTGCTCGCCGGATCGGGAGTTCTGCTGATCGGCGTCGGCATCTACTTCCTGTTCGTCCGGCCCTCGCTGCTGCCCGAGGACATCAGGTTCATGAAATTGACCCCGGCCGAGTTGCAACTGGTCGGAGGCAAACTGGGATCCTGGCTCGTTCACGTGTTTCGCGTGATGGTTGGCTACATCGTCGCGACGGGCGTTCTCGCGATCACCTTGGCGGCCACGTCCTTTCGCGATCACCATCCGCTCGCCGCGGCCGGCGCCACGGTGGCCGGCGCAGCCTCGATCGGCTGGATGGCGGCCGTGAACTTCATGATCGATTCCGACTTCAAGTGGGTGCTGGTGGGAATGGCCGTGGTATGGGCGTTCAGCCTGGCGGCCTTCGCGTGGGAGGCGGCCCGTTCATGACCCAGCCCGTCTTCACGGCGAAAGGACTGACCAAGACCTACGTCTCCGGCGAAGTGAAGGTGCATGCCTTGAACGACGTCGATCTCGAGATCGCCGAGAGGGAGGTCGTGGTGCTGCTGGGGCCGTCCGGCAGCGGCA
Source organism: Bradyrhizobium sp. (assembly GCF_016462955.1). GTDB lineage: Bacteria > Pseudomonadota > Alphaproteobacteria > Rhizobiales > Xanthobacteraceae > Bradyrhizobium. The sequence continues at coordinate 611 of NZ_JAEMSD010000521.1, forward strand.
AGACGACCTTGCTGAACATCATGGGCGGTCTCGACCGCCCGACCAGCGGCAGGCTGTTCTTCCGCGACCTCGACCTGACGGACCTGGAAGACCCCGAGCTCACGAAGTATCGCCGCGACCACGTCGGCTTCGTCTTCCAGTTCTACAATCTGGTGCCGAGCCTCACGGCTTTGGAAAAGGTCACCGAGGTAGCCAGAGACCCGATGCGACCCGCCGACGCTCTTGCGCTCGTCGGCCTGGAAGAGCGCATGCACCACTTTCCGGCCAGCTATCCGGCGGCGGGCAGCAGCGCGTGGCGATAGCCCGCGCGATCGCGAAACGCCCGGCCGTGCTGCTCTGCGACGAGCCGACGGGGCGCTGGCCTCGAAAACCGGTATTCGCGTCATCGAGGCGCTGCTCGGGGTGAACCGGCAGCTCGGCACAACGACCGTCATCATCAGGCACAACGCCAGCATCCAGGAGGTCGCGGACCGGGTGCTGTTCTTCGCCGAGGGACGGATCTCCAGGATCCGGACGAATGAGAGCCGGCGCGACGTGGCCGAGTTCACGTAGTGACGGCATGACGGCGCTCGACATCAAGCTGTTCCGGGACGTCAGGCGGCTCTGGGCTCAGGTCCTCGCCGTCGCGCTGGTCGTCGGGGCCGGCGTGGCGACGCTGGTGCTCGCGGTCGGCTCCCATCGCTGGAGGAGACCCGGATCGCGTACTACGAACGCTACGGCTTCGGCGACGTGTTCGCGCAAGTGAAGCGCGCCCCCAAGGCGCTCGCCTGCAGGATCGGCGAGATACCCGGCGTCGCCCGCCGTCGACACCCGGATCGCCAAGCTCGCGTTGCTGGACATTCCTGGGTTCTCGGAGCCCGCCAGCGGCCAGTTCGTTTCGCTGCCTGACAACGGCGAGCCGTATCTCAACCGGCTCTACATCCGTTCCGGACGCCTTCCGGAGGCGGGTCGGACGGATGAGGTGCTGGTCAACGAGCCCTTCGCGCGGGCTCACGGGTTCGCCGAGGGTGCGCGCTTTTCGGCCATCCTGAACGGAAAGAAGCGCGAACTCGTCATCGTCGGCACGGCGCTGTCCCCCGAGTTCGTCTACACCGTCGGGCCGGGCGACCTGATGCCGGACGACCGCTGCTACGCCATCGTCTGGATGTCAGAGAAGGCGCTCGCCGGCGTCTACGATCTCGACGGCGCTTTTTCGGCGGTATCGGTCAAGTTGCAGCCCGGAGCATCCGAGCACGAAGTAAGCGCGCGGCTCGACGCATTGCTTGACCCGTACGGCGGGCAGGCGGCCCACGGCCGAAAGGACCAGACCCCGCACGCCTGGCTCGATCATGAGCTCGACATGCTCAACAACATGAGCCGGACGCTTCCGCCGATCTTCCTGCTCGTGGCGGCATTCCTGGTCAATCTCACCCTGACCCGGCTGGTCGCGCTCGAGCGCGAGCAGATCGGTCTGCTCAAGGCGCTGGGCTATTCGGATGGCAGCATCGTGCTGCACTACTCCAAATTCGTCGCAGTGAACGTCGTAATCGGAATCACGCTGGGCGGCGTCGCCGGAACATGGCTCGGATTGCGCGTCACCGGGCTGTTCGGCGACTTCTTCCACTTCCCATTCCTGGTGTTCGCGAAAGCGCCGGACCTGTACGTCACCGCGGGCGCGCTCAGCGCGGGCGCCGCCGCGATCGGCGCGCTGCGCGAAGTGGTGAAGCTGCCGCCGGCCGTCGCCATGCAACCGTCGGCCCCGCCGGTCTATCGGCTGCTGCTGCCGGCGAGCATCCAGCTCGACCAATTCGTATCGCAGCCGACGCTGATGATGATCCGCAACATCGCGCGGCATCCCGTCCGGGCCGCGTTCACGACGCTTGGCATGGCCGCGATCCTGGTGGTCTCGCTGTTCACGCGGGACACCATGGAGCAACTGATCGACGTGACTTACTTCCTCGCCGACCGGCAGGACGCGACCATCGGCTTTTCCGAGAAGCGGATCGAGAACGTGGTGGAACAGGTGAGCCGGCTTCCGGGCGTTCTCGCCGGGGAGCCGTTCCGCGAAGTGCCAGTGCGGATCCGCCACGGCAACGTCGAAAGGCGGATCACGATCAGCGGCCGGCCCGCCGATGCCGACCTCAGGCGCATCATCGACGCCGACCTCCGGCCCGTCGTGCTTCCGGAGACGGGCCTCGCGATCTCCAGCATGCTCGGTCACATCCTCGGGGTCGGGGCCGGCGACACCGTCGAGCTCGATCTGCTGGAGGGCGCTCGTCGCACCGTGACGATGCCGATTGTGGCCACCGTCGAGGACTACTTCGGCATCCGGGGAATAATGGACATCGAGGCGCTCCGGAAGCTGATGCGCGAGGCGCCCGTGGTTAACAGTGTGAACCTCAGCCTCGACGAGAATCGGAAGGAGGACTTCTACTCGGCGGTGAAATCCATGCCGTCGGTCGGCGGCGTGGCGCTGCAGCGGGTGTCGCTGGCGAACTTCCGCAAGACCGTCGCGCTGCTCATCACCAGGATGGCGAGCATCTACACCGGGCTCGCCGCCGTGACGCGTTCGGAGTGGTCTACAACAACGCCCGGATTTCGCTCTCCGAGCGCGCCCGTGAGCTGGCGAGCCTTAGGGTGCTCGGCTTCGCGCGCGGCGAAGTGCTGCGCATCCTGCTGCTCGAGCTTACCCTCCTCACCCTGATCGCCCAGCCGCCGGGGTGGCTGATGGGCTACGGCCTCGCATGGGTCATGAAGACGAACCTGCAGGAGAACTGATGCGCGTCCGGCTGGTGGTGGCACATTCGACGTACGTCATCGCCACGTCGGTCGTGGTGCTGGCTGCGGTCGCCTCCGCAGCGGTGATCCGCGAACGCATCGATAACTGAACCTCGTCGCGGTCCTCAAGACGCGAGACTGGCCATGCCGGCAAAGTGGATCAACCGCATCATCGGTGCCGCGGCCCTGGCCGCGATCGCGGGGGGACTGGCTTGGTTCGCCTGGCCACGCCCGATTCTGGTGGATCTCGCCACCGTCGCTAGAGGCCCGATCGAGGTCACGGCCGACGATGACGGCAAGACGCGTGTCCGCCACGTCTACACGGTCTCGGCGCCGATCGCAGGAAAAGTCCTGAGGATCTCGCATCCGCTCGGCAAGCACGGTCCTTCGCTTCACGTCGGCGACGAGGTGGTCGCTGGCCAAACCGTTGTCGCCGTGATGCAGCCGACGCTTCCGGGTTTCATCGACGTGCGTTCGCGGGATCAGCTCCAAGCCAAAGTCTTGGCTGCGGATGCCGCCATCCAGCAGCAGGAGGCCGAGGTGCAGCGGATCGACGCCGCGCTGGACTTCGCCCGCACCGAATTCCAGCGGGCGCAGACGCTCATTTCCGTCCCGGTGAGCCTCGGGCACCGGAACCACCGCATGACGGAGGTCCTCTCCGGCCTCGTTGCGGGCGATCGGGTGGTGCTTCACCCCAGCGACCGAGTAGGCGATGAAAGCAGGATCGCGCAGCGGAAAGGGTATTGACTCCCGCGCGATTCTGCCAGTCGAGCCGAAGGTGCTGACAGGTGTCCCTGGACGATGAGGATCGAAACTGGAGCCCGCCGCGGACGAAGTACCCGGCGAACTCGTCC
>NZ_JAEMSD010000521.1:4231-4642 GCF_016462955.1 Bradyrhizobium sp.
GCGCCATGACGACGCTCGCGGTGGTCGCCGCAGCAGCGAATGCCTGAGAGATGAAGCAGAAATTCTCAACAAGAGGTGATGCGCGCGCAGATTAGAGCGGCTCCAATTGGGCGAACCGTACCTGGGGGTTACGAAGTTCAGGCCGTCATTCCAGCAGGACCGCCGTGAGAGCCAGGCCGCTGCGCTTCATATTATTTGTCATGTTCGCTGTCCTGCTCCAGGGGCCGGCCAAGGCCGAAACCGGCGATGTCGAGACCACGGGGCGCCTTCTCGACTATATCGCGGTCGACTACGCGAACGCGGTGGCGCACGGACAGGTGTCGAGTCCTTGGGAATACGCCGAACAGAACGAGTTCGCCGCCATGGTCGCCGACAAACTGCATGGGCTTCCGGCGAAGCCGGAGAAGGAGG
>NZ_JAEMSD010000522.1:0-254 GCF_016462955.1 Bradyrhizobium sp.
CCGGCGGCGGCCGGCGCAGGAAGCGGCCCGCCGCCGGAGGCCGGCCGGGCGGCGTAACGCTGCGAGTGCGCGGCCTGTGCCGAGCTCGCCCGGGCTGCGCGGTTTCCCAGCGGCCCGCGATGTGCGCGCCGGCTTCGCCGCGATCGAGGCTTAAGTCGAAGGCAGCCTCGTCTGCCAACGGCCGCCGCGCCAGATCCATCCGCCTGCCGCCCGGCAACGGGGCTCCGGGACGACAGTTGCAGCCTCCCGGGTGT
>NZ_JAEMSD010000522.1:264-4630 GCF_016462955.1 Bradyrhizobium sp.
TAGAGGCCATCGTCCCAATGGCGGCACACGTCGCATTTTTTTGTGGGGTTCGAAATCCGCGAGGAAGAGCGCCGAACCGCAGCCCGACCAGCGGGATGCCGGTCCCACCCGCGAATAGGGCTTCCGACCCGCTGCCCGAGAATGTCAGCAAAACGTCGCCGCAGAGGTGAAGGTCAGAGTCGGCAAAAAGAAGAAGCAGCGCGAGACGGGGCTTTACGGAAGAGGAAGCCATGTCAATTTCGAAGGCGACCCGACCTCCCGACCGGGAATGTTAGAAGAGCACGCCAAGGCTCGCCGCTGGGTGCCATGGATCTGCGCCTACACCGGCGCCAGGGTCAACGAAATCGCCGGACGAATTGAAGACGAAGAAGGGTACTTCACTGCTCTACAGGTCTCTGGCAGCGAATAACTCGGGGCTGAAATCGCCGGCCTGAAGTCGCTTCCGGTGCTCGGCCTGCAGTGTATGGCCTGCGTCAATGAGGTACAGCAGCTCGATGGCCACGTGGAGGCGCACGCTGTGTCTGAACGATGTCGTGGAATCGAGATACGGCCCGGCGACGCCGTTCAAGATTTCAGTGAAGCAATCCAGCGCGTCGTTCACCTGCTTGATTTCGACGGCCGGCAGCGGTTTTGCGGTCGTGCCGAGAGCCAAGTCGAGGTCGCGATGCGCGATATGCCGATTGCGCCAGTCCCGAGCGAACCTGGTCTTGTCGGTTGCTTCCAGGCATAGGGCCTCAATCTTGCTTTTCAGGGTCGCGTCGGGGATCAATGCCGGGAGATTGTGGAGCGTCAGGTTTGTGCGGCCTTGGACGACGGGCCGATCGGTCAACCGGGCGATGTGCATCATCAGCCCTTCCCACAATGAGTCCTGCACCATCCGGAAGAAGTGACCGGCGGAGCGGTTCATCAGCTCGATGCGGCTTTTCTTCGTCCCGTAGAGCTCGATGAACTCCGACCACGTGATGTTTAGCTGAGCGAGCTCTTGCCATAGCTCAGCGTACTGCGTGCCGAGCGGTTCGCCCATGGCGTTGATTGCTTGCTGCCTGGCTTCCGGCGCTGATTGATCGGCCATGTTACTTCAGCCAATTCGCGTATGCCCGGACATCGATCATCGGCACCGTCGCCAGTTCTTGCAGCCGGGCGATCAGCTCCAGCAGGAAAGCCGTGGCCGGCTTCCCCTCCGGTACCGCCGTATGCAATTGGTCCGCATCGCAGGTGAACGTGCCGTGCGCCGCGACGCATCCCATGTCGAGATGTTCGTCCGCCTCATGGTCATTCAGGGCCTTGAGCAGCGGATCGCCTAGAGCCGGCTTCCAGTCACTTTCGAAGCTCAAGATGCCGCCGATGATGTGTCCGGGCTTCTTGGCCGGCGCCAGACCGTTGGCTGTCGGGATGGGCAGGCTTGTCCGGTGCAGCCGGCGAACGGTGCCGACCTTCCTCTGGGCATAATCCACTAGCGCCGCGTTGATCGTCTGCTTTGCCTCGAAGACGGCGTACACGCTCTCCGCAGGTACAATCTCCTGCTCTGCGAATTTGAAGATGAACGGCGAATATTGCCGGTCGAAGACGACGACATCGATCTGATCGCTGAAATTCCCCAGGCTATCGACGACATGTGCCTTGGTCGCAGTGTACCGGCGCGGCAGATACTCCTGGAGCATCTTCAGCCAGACTTCCTCGCTGGCGTCGCCCTTCGTGCCCGAATGCGCGAACGACGCGCGCGCGGTTTCCAGCTTGTGCTCGATGTCGCGGTGGAAACGCTCAAGCAGAACCGGCAGGGACCAACCGCTCATCGGATGAACTCGGCCCAACTGCCGCGTAGCGCACGGTCTGCTGCGGCTCTGATGGTCATGCGCTCGGTAGCCGTAAGGTCATCGGAAATGACGTTGTTGGTGTTGGCCGGATCGACGAACCGTGAAGTCGGGAATTTGTCGCGCAGATATTCTAGCACGCGAACCACGCGCTTTGCCGGGTTCATGGCTGGGGCGTCCTTCATGGCCTCGATCACGACCATTTCGAGGTAGAACGACGGGAAATCGAGGTTCCACTGATTGCGCCAGACCTTCATCAGCCGGGTTTCCGGCAGACGATTGAAGCTCCTTACGTGCGCGACGTGGCGCTGCACGTGCGTCTGTTGCCAGCTCCTGACCTTCCGCTTGTAGAGGCTGTGGTAGCCGCCGAGTGCGTTTTGGAGGCGACCCGGCACCAGGTCGATGTCGACGCCATCAACCCGGATGTTGATCGAGACGTTCTGCGCCTTTGGATTGAAGCCGCGGTTCTTGAGAAAGTCGAACAGGCTCCAGTAAATGTCTTCGAGCGTCACCAATGTGGTGTGCTTCAGCGAGATGAACAGGTCAATGTCGGTACCGGAGCGCACCGCGGTGCCCTTGGCGTACGATCCGCTCGGGAACATGCTGGCAAGGTGGATATTCGCCCATTGCCGGATAAGGGGGTAAAGCCCGATCAACGCCTTCATGGCTGCGGAAGTCGGGCCGGTCGGCACTGCCTCCCTGTGCAAAATCTGCAACAGGTACCGATCAGGATTGAACGGGTGGACCGGCGTAGCCGGTTGATAGTGAAACGACATCCAAACCCCACATCGGCAGAGCGCGACATCCTCGGCTGCACCTAGTGTTCCACATCTGGAACGCAACCCCCCCATTGCCGACCGGCGCTGTTGTCCCCGGCGAATTCTCAGGCCAGCGGCTATTCCGTCGCCTTAGGGCCGTCCGTCGCGCCAATCGGATCAGATTGTGGCGGACCCCAAGGCACCGTGTAGCAGCGGCTTTGCCGACCGATTGGCTGCGCTCGTTCGCTCAGCAACTCGACCGTCCAAATGGCGGATCGCTCCGCCGCGCTCAAAGCCCTGACCAGGGCAGCTTCCAAGCGAGGGAACCGTTGGTGCGATATCAACGCTCTTTCAAGCACCACTTCATATCCTTCGACTCGACGGCCCGCAGACCAATTGGAGATCGTGGAGTGAGCAGACAGTTTACCGACGGGGAAATCGTCGCGGCGATCAGAGCGATCGCAGCCGAGGGCAAGCCGCTGTCCCGGGCGCGCGTGCGCACTCACTTGGGTGGGGGCGGCTCGAGCCGGATTTCCGCGATCCTGAAACAGTACGCCGCAGGCGCTCACGGCGCAGCGGACCGGTCCGGACCGGTCGGACCAGTCCGGACCCGTCCGCAGGGCTCGGGGTCCGCGCCTGCGAGCGGCGCCCACCGGGCCGCGGCCCGTCTCGTCTCTGCAATGGTCGCGGAGCCGGCCGCTGCACCGGTCACACGAGGCGACCGTGAATCGGAAGACAGCATCGCCCGACTACAGAGCGAGATCCGCGTGCTGAAGCTCCTGCTTGAATCGGAACGCAATGCGCGCCGCGAGGAGGAGGCCAGGCACGCCCGGATCGTCGAGGCCCTGCAGGGCGAGATCGCGATCGTCGGCCGAGGATGAGTGAGGTGTTCTGGGCGACAGCCAGAATACGAACCGGTCTCGAAACGGATGCTGCCTCCGATGGCCTTCTGGATCGAAGCCCCGTGAAGGGGAGGCATCGGTTTCGACTCCGGGGTTTGCTTTTGGATTTGCTCACCCGAGGGAAGGACTCAGCGGACGCCGCCGCTCCGTCAAACAAAACTCCAAGGATTCGAATTTCCTGCCAGACGCCGTCGATCGACCTGAGCGGCACCGATCCGCTCGCTTTGAACACCACTATCCCGATTTCCCGGAATGCGCGCCCCGTTGGAACGAGGACCGAGCTATCCGGATGAGTGCCGAGTCGCGTTGCACCCTTAAAGCGATATCGGACGAATACTTGAAAAATGGATTCAGGGCGGTTCAAATTCCAAACCGTTAAGGTCGCTCCAAACGTCTTCGGAGCCATTGGCTGTTCGATCACGATTCCGTGAATAAGGCTGCCGACCTCTGGAACGAGGAGAGAGCGCAAGCCCTCGCCGAGCAGTTGCCCGTTCTCAAACCGACCCCTCCAAGTTTCCGGCACTCGGCGAAGAAGATCTTCGTGGACCGCAACTCGTCGCGTTCGATGAAGGTGTCGTTCGAGGGAAGGGTGGCAGGAGACAGCGCGATCGAATACGGCACGGTCCGCAGTCGCATCCAACGCTGACTGACCCAGCGAGGGCGCGAGCCGCCCTTGCCCTCGCCGCGGATGACCGTGCGCGCGGCCACCGAGCGGCCACGAACCGGGGTGTTTGAGCCCGACCTAAACCACCCGAAGCGCCTCGATCGGATATGAGTGCGCGCGAAAAACGCTTTGATTTCAAGGAAGGTAAGAGCTTGCGGCTTGCCGGTCGGAAGGGGCAAGGTACGCGAAATCCCCGGGAAAACACGCCCTTTCCGAGAACGAAAGCAGCCG
>NZ_JAEMSD010000089.1:0-3395 GCF_016462955.1 Bradyrhizobium sp.
GATCGAAGGTCACGAAGCCGCGCTTCTTGGCCTGCTTGATCATCTTCTTGACGGCCGCGTCGGACAGGTCGAGCAAGGGAGACGGCGCGTCCTGGGAGTCCTTCTCCGGCGCATCCGCTGCCTTGTCGTCCTTTTCCTTGTCCTTCGCCTGCAGCGTCTTTGCCTTGGTGGCCATCCATTGCTCCTAAACGCGCTTCATGCGAGACGCCCGCCGCGTCTTCGCGTGAATTCACATGAACCTGTTGCTCGACGCTCTCGCTTCGGCAGCTCTCGACACGGAAAGGGCGGCGCACAAACCTCTCGCCACCCCCAACTTTCTCTCGCCGGAATTGCCTAACGCTTCGTCAGCCTCTTTGTCGCGGCGGATGCAGGTATATTGCCAACAGTGATTGCGCGGATTCATTCCTGACGCGTCTGTTCTGCCTGCGGCCGCCTTGGGGCCAAAGTGCTACAAGACCGTTAAGCCTCGATTAACCCTGTTTTTGCCGCCAAACCTAGGATTTGGCGAGTCTTTTAGCGGTTCCGGCCGCGGCCGTCCGCATGATTCTTTCGTCACGTGCTCTTCTGGAGCCGGCCCGACAGCTCGCCAAAACCCTCGATCAGGGCCTCGGTGCCGTCGACTTCGCTGATCCGAGCCTTGACGTCACGCAGCCATGCCAGATTGGCCTCGCTGGGGTCCTCCCCCAAGGCCAGCTCGGCGTCTTTCAGCTCTCTAAGTAGTGAATGCCACTGCCGATGCAAGGCAACCAGCTGGTGCCAGGTGGCAAGAACGTCGTCCCGTGCCGCGCCCTCCAGAGCGGCCCACACGGCCTGGGTCGTAATGGCCCCCTCAACCCGTTGAAGAGCTTGAGAAAATCCACCCCGATCGAGATCGCCGCGCATCTTTTCGGCCAGCTCGCCGGGGTCCGGCGAGTGGTGATGGTCGTTGGCGAAGGCCGCGATGATGCCGGCCCTGAGCTTATGCGCCTCGGGATGGGCCAGTTCCAGGGCGGCGACCTCCTCCAGATGCTCATGGAGCAGCCAGGGGTGGTTGATCAGGCATTGCAGGATCAGGGCTTCCCGGCGGGAGATGGCGCTGCGCTGGCCGCGCATGATCGGGCTTGCCGCCAGCTGGGGGCTCGCCGCCTGGTAGGGGCCGGAGGGAAGCGGGATGGAACCGGGCGTGCCGCGGCGGCCTCCGCCGAATCCCTGGCCGCCGAATCGATTCGCGCCTGCCCGCGGCTGGAAGGGGCGGCCGCCACCGCTGCGGAAATTGCCGCGGCCGCCGAAGCCGCCGCGCCCGCCCTCGGGCGCGAAGGTGCGCTGCAGCCGCTCGACGAACTCGTCGCGATAATAGCGCCGCACCACCTCGTCGCGGATGCCGTTGGTGAGCTCCCTGATGCGCGCCTCCAGCGCGGCACGGCGCTCGGGCGTGGCGAAATTGCCGCCCTCGAGTTCGCGCGACCAGATCATGTCGGCGAGCGGACGGGCCGCAGCGATCACCTCCTCGACCGCGCCGCGCCCGCCCGAGCGGACGAGATCGTCGGGATCCTGCCCTTCCGGCAACAGCGCGAAACGCAGGCTCTTGCCGGGCGCGAGGAAGGGCAAGGCAAGGTCCGCAGCACGATACGCCGCCTTCTGGCCGGCGCGGTCGCCGTCGAAGCACAGGATCGGCTCGTCCGCCATCTTCCAGAGCAGCGCGAGCTGGCTCTCGGTGAGCGCGGTGCCGAGCGGCGCCACGGCGCCGGCAAAGCCCGCGGTGACCATCGCGATGACGTCGACATAGCCTTCGACCACGATCAGCGGGCTGCCGTCATAGGTGGCTTTGCGCGCGGTCTGGTGATTGTAGAGATTGTCGCCCTTGTGGAAGAGCGGGGTCTCCGGCGAGTTCAGGTATTTTGCCGGAACGTCCTTCTCCAGCGCGCGTCCGCCGAAGGCGATGACACGGCCGCGCAAATCGGTGATCGGAAACATCACGCGGTCGCGGAAGCGGTCGTAAGGCACCGGGATGTCGTCGCCGGCCACGAGCAGCCCGGTCTCGACCATGTCCTCGACGGAAACGCCGAGCTTGCCGAGATGCTCCTTCAGCGCGAAGCGATCGGGCGGCGCATAGCCGAGGCGAAACTGCAATTGAGTCGCCGGTGAAATGGCGCGGTCGGCGAGATAGCCGCGCGCTTTGGCGCCGACCCGCGAGGCCAGCGTCTCCGCGAAGAACTTGGCCGCGAGATCCATGACGTCATGCAGCGATTTGCGCCGCTGCTCGTGCCGCGCCGCATCGGGCGTCACCGCCGGCAGCGGCAGGCCCGCCATGCCCGCGAGCCGCTCGACGGCTTCCGCGAACGGCAGGCCGTCGGTCTCCATCACGAAGGTGATGATGTCGCCATGCTTGCCAGAGGAGAAGTCGTGGTAAAAGCCCTTCTGGTCGTTGACGTAGAAGGACGGCGTCTTCTCCTGCTGGAACGGCGACAAGCCCTTCCACTCCCGCCCCGCCTTCTTCAGCTTGACGCGCTTGCCCACGACTTCGGAGACCGAAAGCCGGGCACGAAGCTCGTCGAGGAACTGGGGCGTGAAGCGCATGGGGCTCGGGGTCTGGCGCGAATCAGCGTGAAACGGGCGAAGGATCAGGGATATAGGTGCGGCGCTGACAAAGGCCAGGTTTGGGAGGGTTATCCGGGTTATTCGACCTATGCACAGGCCCGACAGTCATTGCTCCGTCATTCCGGGGCGCGCGTAGCGCGAGCCCGGAATCTATTGCTCCCAGCATTCCGGCGGCGCGATGGATTCCGGGCTCGCGCCAAGGGGCGCGCCCCGGAATGACGAGCCACTTGCACCCCGCCCGGTTCCACGCTTCCATAGCTCCCCATGTTCAGGACCTTTCGAGGCGGCCAGAGCGGGGGCTGGCGCGTGATCTCGATTTCAGCCGTGACGGGCGAGCCCCTGCCCTTCATGCCGGCGCTGTCGGTGACCGACAGCGACGCCGTGTCATTGCCGCTTGTCCCCTCGCGGAGTGGATGGCGGCTGGTGGGGGTCGCAAGCAGCCTGCGTTACACCGAGCGGGCCGAGAAGCAGCAACTCGTGGCGGTGCAGGCGGGCCTGGGCCGTCCAGAGGCGACGTCAGCGGCGCTGATCCCGATCCGCAAGTCGCAGGCCTGGTGGGAGCTGACCCAGGAGGAGCGCCGCAAGATTTTCGAGGACAAGTCGCACCACATCGCGAGCAGCCTGCGCTTCCTGCCCGCGGTCGCGCGCCAGCTTTATCACTGCCGCGACCTCGGCGAGCCCTTCGATTTCCTGACCTGGTTCGAATACGCCCCCGCCGACGCCTCGCTGTTCGAGGAGCTGGTGGCGATGCTGCGGCGGACCGAGGAGTGGACCTATGTAGAGCGCGAGGTCGACGTGCGCGTGGTGAAGGAAGTGTT
>NZ_JAEMSD010000089.1:3405-9286 GCF_016462955.1 Bradyrhizobium sp.
GTTGTCGGCTTAGCCATCGAGGAAGCGCCCGGACGCGATGCGCGGCAGATCGGTGACGGGCCAATTGTAGACGTAGGTCCAGGCCTTTTGCGTGCCGCCATCCGCGCGCGCTACGTCGATCAGCAGCCGCAGATATTCGGTCGGCTCCGGAAAGCCCTCGCCGCAGGCTTCGTACATGTCGAGCTCGCGCAACAGCTCGTCCGGCACACGCAGTTGAAACAGTTCGCCGTGGACGATGTCCGACGGCGCCTCGGGGAGCAGCAATCCCGGATAGTGCTTCACCAGAGCGAGCCGGCCGCGGCAGGTGGCTTCACCGAGGAATTCCGCATGGCCCGCCAGCAGCCGCGCCATCGGATGGTCGAAGCCGCGCGTCAAGGTGCCGTAGACGAAGAGGCGATCTGTGGTCATGCTGCCCTGATGTTGCGACGTCGGTGCAATAGCGTTACTCCGTTTAGCCAAATTATCCTTTCATAGGCAATCCGGATGGACCTTCACACGGCCGAGACGACCGAACACCTGCTCGGCGAGGGGGATAGTCCGCCCGTTCATGAGGTGAATGCGAGCGGGAGCTCGCACTTCCTGCTCACCTCGGATCACTACGGACGGGCGCTGCCCCGCGCGCTCGGCGATCTCGGCATCGCGGAAAGCGAGCTTGCCAGGCACATCGGCTGGGACATCGGCATCGCCGGCGTCGCCGACCGGCTTGCCGACCTGCTCGACGCGCATCTGATCGCGCAGCGCTACTCCCGGCTCGTGATCGACTGCAACCGCCCGCCCGCGTCAGCAAGCGCGGTCCCCGTCATCTCCGAGGCGACCGCGATCCCGCGCAACGAGAACATTTCGGAGCGGGAGCGCGAGGCGCGGCGGCGCGAGATCTTCGAGCCCTATCATGATCGCATCGACGCTGCGATCGACGCCCGCCTTCACGCGAAGCGGCCGACCGTGCTGGTGTCGCTGCACAGTTTCACGCCGGTCTATGCCGGCGTCGCGCGGCCCTGGCACGTCGGGGCGCTCTACAATCGCGACGCCGTGCTGCCGCATCTGCTGCTCAAGCACCTGCACGGGGAAGGCGATCTCGTCGTCGGCGACAACGAGCCTTATGCCGTCAGCGACCTGACCGACTACACCATTCCCGTCCACGGCGAAGGGCGCGGCCTCGTCAGCACCGGCATCGAGATTCGGCAGGATCTGATCGCGGACCCTACGGGCCAGCAGCAATGGGCCGAGCGGCTGGCGCGGATCCTGCGCGAGATCGAGGGCGAGTTGCGGCCGAGGCTGTTGCCGTAAGGCTCACTTCGCCCGGGTCAGCGCCAGCCAGATGCCGCCGCCGATCATGAAGCCGCCGGAGATGCGCGATATCATGCGGGTACGGCGCGCCGAGAAGAATTTTCGGGCGCGCCCGGCGGCGATGGCATAGAGCGCATCCGTCATCACCGCCGTCACCATGAAGGTGGCGCCGAGCAGCGCGACCTGCGGAAAGTGCGGCTGGTTCATGTCCATGAATTGCGGAATGAAGGCACCGAAGAACACCAGCACCTTCGGGTTCGACAGCAGCACCAGAAATCCCTGCAGGAAGAAGCCGCCGCGCGGCGGCGGAGGCGGGGCGTCGACATCGACGCCCTCGACCGGCGCCCAGATCAGCTTGATGCCGAGCCAGATCAGATAGGCGGCACCGGCAAAGCGCACCCAGTCGAACCAGTAGCCCATGGTCGCCATCAGCGAGGTCAGGCCGACCGCGACGATGCCGATGACGATGGCAAGCCCGGCTTGCGCGCCGGCAACGTTGATGAGCGCCGCACGCGTGCCGTGGCGCAGGCCATTGGCGATGACGAGGGTGACGATCGGCCCCGGCAGCAGCGCCAGCGCAATGCAGGCGGCGACGAAGGCGAGAAAGGCTTGCATGGACATCATGGAAAGACTCGCTGCGGTTCAAGCGCATTAATGCATGGCGACGCCTGGAACGAAAGCCACGTGAGTCGTTCCAGGCATTGAGGCGCTTGTTGACATGCAACCATTTAGTTGCCTATTATCGCCGCCATGGATGAGGTCTTCAAGGCGCTCGCGGACGGCTCGCGACGTTCGTTGCTCGACAGGCTTCACGCCAGGAACGGCCAGACGCTGAACGAGCTCTGCGAGGGGCTCGCGATGACGCGACAGGCCGTCACCAAGCACCTTGCCATCCTGGAGGACGCGAACCTCATCACCACCATCAGGCACGGCCGCGAGAAGCTGCACTACCTCAACCCGGTGCCGATCCATCAGATCGGCGAACGCTGGATCAGAAAATTCGAGCGCGGCAAGCTCGCCGCACTCGGCGAGCTGAAAAGGCAGTTGGAGAAGGGCGACGAGTAAGCCCGCTCAACGAAGGATTTGATGCACGATGAACCTCGACCAGTTCAAGCCTCTCACCGTCTACACCATCTACATTGCCTCGACGCCGGAGAAGGTGTGGGAGGCGCTGACCTCGGCCGAGTTCAGCCGCGCGTATTTTTCCGGCTTCGCGGTGGAGATGCAGCCGAAGCTCGGCGGCAGCTTCATCGTGCGCGCCCCCGATGGCTCGGAGCACATCCGTGGCGAAGTGTTCGAATACGATCCGCCCAGGAAGCTGACGGTGACGTGGAACGTGAACTGGCCGGGCCTCGTCGAAAAACTCGGCATCACCGTCGTCACCTACGAGATCGAGCCGGCCGGCGAAGCCGTCCGCCTCACCCTGAGTCAGCGGCACGACCGCGAGCTAAGCGACGACATCCTTTCCGGCGGTCGCACCGGCTGGCCCGCGATCCTGTCCGGATTAAAGAGCCTGCTGGAAACCGGCAAGGCGCCGAAGATCGAGATGGCTCCGCCGGTGAAGCTGCTGGAAGCGCTGAAGGCGATGGGGATCAAGGTGCCGTAGACGCCGTGTCATTCCGGGGCGCGCGTCGCGCGAGCCCGGAATCCATTTCGCGGCAGAGTTGGCGGATCAATGGATTCCGGGTTCGCCTTCGGGCGCCCCGGAATGACGACTAGACGGGCACCGGCGCCACCAGCCGTCGGTACAGATGCCACGTCGCGTGCCCGAGCACCGGCAGCGTAACCACCAGCCCGAGAAAATAGGGCAGCGCCGAGACGATCAGCAGCATCACGATGACGGCGGCCCAACCGATCATCGGCAGCGGGCTCGTCACCACCGCGCGCACGCTCGTCACCATGGCCGTGACGAAATCGACGTCGCGGTCGAGCAGCAGCGGGAACGACACTACGGTCAGCGAGAACAGGATCAGCGACAGCACGGCGCCGACGGCATTGCCGATGCCGAGGAACAGCAGGCCCTCGCTGGTCGTCAGCACCACCGTCATGAATTCCTGCAGACTCGAGAACGAGGCGTTGAGGCCGAGCAGCAGCGCGATCAGGAGCCGCACCTGATACATCCAGACCACGAACACGAACAGCGTGACGAAAGCCATCCAGCCGATCTCGCTACGCGAGCGTATCGCCGACCAGATGGCCCCGAATGAGACCGGCTCGCCGCGCTCGCGGCGGCGGCTGATTTCGTTCAGACCGATCGCCACGAAGGGGCCGATCAGGGCGAAGCCGGCGGCAAGCGGATAGACCAGATAGACCATGCCGAAGGCAGTGAGACAGAGCATGATGACGATGCCGCCGGCGGCGTAGAGCGCACCGAAGCAGAGGCCGTAGAGCGGCAGAGCCTGGAAATCGCGCAGACCCTCGACCAGCGACTCGGCGATGTCGACCGCCGCCACGCGACGCACCACCGGATCGACCTTGCCCGAGATGGACATCAGCTTCCTCCGTATTCCGACGC
This sequence comes from Bradyrhizobium sp., assembly GCF_016462955.1. Lineage (GTDB taxonomy): Bacteria > Pseudomonadota > Alphaproteobacteria > Rhizobiales > Xanthobacteraceae > Bradyrhizobium. The sequence continues at coordinate 7,208 of NZ_JAEMSD010000089.1, forward strand.
GATCGTTCGTCGCGCGCATGCGGCGATATTAGCGCCGCCGCGCCGAGGCGCAACTTGACGCCGTCCGGCACACCGCGTGGCGGCGGCACGACCATGCTCGCAATGCGAAATCTTTAGCGTTTGTTGCGATTTTTGCGCCGATGTTTATGGACGAGGCACATGATCGTGCCTCAAATTGTACCTCCGAGCACCGTCGCCCCAGAGCGGATCGTTCACCGATGAGCCTGCGTACCCGGTTACTGATCCTCGTCATTGCGGCCATGCTCGTGCCGGCAATTCTGGTCGGGCTGCGCTTCGTGCAGAACCGGACGAGCGAGATCGACGCGGCGCTGGCCAATCTGGCCGCCTCCGCCGACGACATCGCCAGCGATCTGAACGAGAAGATCCAGGGCACCGCCCAACTTCACTATGGTCTCGCCCGCGCCCGCGATCTCGACACGCGCGACAAGGCGGCTTGCTCGGCCTTCCTGTCGGATGTCCGCGAAGAATATCCGCAGTTCACGGGTATCCTGACCATCGATCCGGACGGCCGCCTGTTCTGTGACTCGCTGCGGACCAACCGCACACTCGACCTGAACGACCGCGCCTATTTCAAAGAGGTCAAGAACCTTCAAGGCGTCGTCGCAGTCGAGCCGGTGTTCGGCCGCCTCACCGGATTGTCGGTGCTCCAGATCGCCTATCCCGTGCGATCGGAGGCGGGTGCGCTGAAATTCGTGCTGCTGGCGTCTTTCAACCTGAACAAGTTCGCGGAAGTTCACGACAAGCGGCTACCCGCCGAGAAGGACATCCTGTTTGTCGACGCCAAGGGCACGGTCCTGGCGGCTCCCAAAGGCGGCGGCTGGAGCGAGCCCGTCGGCGGGTCCATCGCCAGCTCCGAGCTGTTCCGCTTTGCGGCGTCGCCCGACGGCACGCCATTTCGGGAAATCACCGACCGCGACGGCCGCACGCAGATCTGGGGCGTTGCGCGCTCGCCCGCGATCCGCAAGGCCGGCCTCTACATCCTGGTCGGGCGATCCAAGGACGGACTTGTCGCGGCGGCCAGCCGACGGCTTTACGAGGACATGGCGATCCTCGCGGTCGCCTCGCTGCTGCTGCTCGCCGGCCTGTGGATGCTCACGACCGTGAGCATCGGACGGCAGGTCGGGCGGCTCGCCGCCATGGCAAAGAGCCTCGGACACGGCGATCTCCGTGCGCGCATTCCGGAGCCCCATCCAAGCGGCGAACTCGGCGGATTGATGAGTTTGCTCAACAACACGGCCGCATCGCTCGAGCAGCAACGCGCCGCCATCGCCGATCTCAGCCACAAGCTCAGCCAGTCCCAGAAGATGGAAGCCATGGGCCAGCTCACCGGCGGCGTGGCGCATGATTTCAACAATCTCCTGACCGTCATTCTCGGCAATGCGGAACACCTCGCCGACAGGCTTGCGGGCGACAAGGAATTGCACCGGATAGCGAACGACGTCGCGACTGCCGCCGAGCGCGGTTCCGACCTGACGCGGAGCCTGTTGGCCTTCGCCCGCAAGCAGCCGCTGCGGCCGCGGGAGATCGACATTGCCGAGCAGGTGACCGGCATGACGCAGCTGCTGCGGCGGAGCCTGGGCGAGCACATCGAGTCCAGCTTCGAGTTCGCGCCGGATCTATGGCTCGCCAGCGTCGATCCCGGCCAACTGGCGACGGCCGTGCTCAACCTCGTGCTCAACGCGCGCGATGCGATGCCCGACGGCGGCAAGCTGACGGTCGAGGTGCACAACGTATCGCTCGGTGAATCCGACCTCGACGTCAATGGCGAGCCGCGGCCTGGCGACTACGTCATGCTGGCCGTGACGGATACCGGAACCGGGATGAGCAGCGAAGTGTTGGGGCGCGCGTTCGAGCCTTTCTTCACCACCAAGGAGGTCGGCAAGGGGACGGGCCTTGGCCTCAGCATGGTCTACGGGTTTGCGCAACAATCTGGCGGGCTGGTGCAGATCCAGTCCGAACCGGGGAAAGGCAGCGTCGTCAGGCTGTTCTTTCCTCGCCTCGCAACGCCGCCGAACGAAGAACCGCTGCCGCAAGAGCGTGCCACCGCACCCGACGGCC
>NZ_JAEMSD010000089.1:9296-17458 GCF_016462955.1 Bradyrhizobium sp.
GCACGAGACCATTCTCGTCGTCGAGGACGACGACATGGTGCGCGCCTATGTCGAGAACGAGCTGAAGGCGCTCGGCTACCGCGTCATCGCGACGTCGAACGGGCCCGCCGCGCTGGACGTGCTGCGCCAAGCGGGGGACATCCAGCTGCTGTTCACCGATGTCGTGATGCCCGGCGGCATGTTCGGGCCAGAGCTGGCGAGGCAGGCCATGCAATTGCGGCCTGGTCTCAAGGTGCTCTTCACCTCCGGCTACAGCCAAGATCCCGTCAAGGCGTCCGACGGAATTGGCGATGCCCGGATTCTTACCAAGCCGTTCCGCCGTAAGGATCTCGCCGCGATGCTGCGCGCCGCGCTTTCGGAGCCGGAGCGGTAGGACGTGGACACGTGTTTTGAACAGCGCTCCGATACGGCCGCATTTTGATATCTCCTTAGGGTCGAGGCAACCGATCGACGCTATTGGTTCGTCCGACCTTCACGAGGTAACGGTTGGTACAGAAGGACAATGCCTGGTGTACTTCACTGCCTTTCTGATCGTAGTAGTCTTGAGCGCGGTGGTATCGCTTCGTCGATCAAGGAATTTATCGAGCAACTCTCGGGGGGCCGGCCCGGCCCAAAGGCTCGCAGCGCGGCGGCGGGCGCTTTGGCCGGCGCTCTGCGCGGCTATTTTTGGGCTCGGGCTGCTCGCATTTCATCATATTCAAGACAAGCAGGAATTCGGTCCCTCTGTGACACTCGATCTCGCGGCGTTTACTGCCGCTTTCCTCGGCGGCTGGTTTCTTGGCGTCATTGCCGGGATGGATTGGGATTGAAGCGGCGCGACCAACGCAAAGCCAAAATGTGTCGAACTATCTGGTCTGGCCTTTCAACCAAGATCAGGATGCGATCCTAGCCCTTCGCGCGCAGCTCGCGGCGCAGCACCTTGCCGGTCGCCGTCATCGGCAGCGTCTCTGTGAATGCGACGATGCGCGGATATTCGTGGGCGGCGAGCTGCACCTTGACGAAGTCCTGGATCTCGCGGGCGAGCGCGTCGGTGCCGGTAAAGCCGGGCCGCAGCACGATCCAGGCCTTGATCGACTCGGTGCGGATCGGATCGGGGATGCCGACCACCGCGGCCATCGCCACCGACGGATGCTTCATCAAGGTGTGCTCGATCTCGGACGGGCCGACCCGATAGCCCGCGGTGGTGATGACGTCGTCCTCGCGGCTGACATACCAGAAATAGCCGTCCTCGTCCTGCACGCCGAGATCGCCGGTGAGCAGGAAGTCGCCGGCATATTTCTTCGCGGTCGCCTCCGGATTGCGCCAATATTCGAGCATGGTGACGGGGCACGGCTGGCGCACACCGATGATGCCGCGCTGGCCGCGCGGCAATTCCTCGCCCTTGTCGTCGACGATGCGGACGTCGAACCCCGGCGTCGCCTTGCCCATCGAACCCGGACGGATCGGAAACAAATTGGAGTTGCTGCCTATCACGAGGTTGCACTCGGTCTGGCCGAACACCTCGTGGGCGTCGATGCCGAAGGTCTCGCGTACCCAGCCGAGCAGCTCGCCGCCGAGCGATTCGCCGCCGGTGAAGATGCTGCGCAGCTCGACGCCCGGATGCTTCGCGCCGGCCTGCCGCATCAGCTTCAGCGCGGTCGGCGGCAGGAAGACGTTGCGCACGGAAAGATCGGCCATCATCTGCATCGCCGCCAGCGGCTCGAATTTTCGTGCGCGGTGGCCGACGAGAGGAATGCCGTGGTACCAGAACGCGAACAGGCCGTTGATGAGCCCGCCAATCCAAGCCCAGTCGGCCGGCGTCCACATGAGATCGCCGGGCCTCGGCAGGAAGTTGTGGCACATCTCCACGTTCGGGAGGTGACCGAGCACCACGCGGTGCGCGTGCAACGCGCCCTTTGGATTGCCCGTGGTGCCCGAGGTGTAGATGATCAGCGCGGGATCGTCGCATGAGGTATCCACGCGCGTGAAGTCGGGCGAAGCCGCCTTCACCGCACCCCAAAACGATGTCGCGCCCGACGGCACACGCCCGCCGACGACATAGACAGTCTTCAGGTCAGGCAGGCGGTCGCGGATCCTGGCGAGCTTCTCCCAGCCGCCCTCATCGGTCACGATCGCCTTGGCTTGCGAATTCGACAGGCGGAATTCCAGCGCGTCCTCGCCAAACAGCGCGAACAGCGGGATCGAGATCATCCCGGAGCGGAACGCTGCCATATGCACAATCGGCAATTCCAGCGACTGCGACAGGAACACCGCGACGCGGTCTCCGCGGACAAGCCCGTCCGTCTTCAGCACATTGGCGAATCGGCACGACATTTCGGCGATCTCGTCGAAGGAGGTGCGGCTGGTGGCGCCGTTGTCGTCGACATAGATCAGCGCGAGCCGGCCGGTGCCATCGGCATGGCGATCGCAGCACGCCTCGGCGATGTTGAAGTGCGCGGGGATGTCCCAGCGGAAGTTGCGATAGAGCTCGTCGTAGGTCGCGGCTTCGGTCAGCATGTAAGGCGTTTCCACGATGTCTCGTTGTTATCACCAGTCTAGGGCGGCCAATGCTGGGACAAGTCCCTCTCGTCATTCCGGGGCGATGCGAAGCATCGAGCCCGGAATCCATCGGGCGGCATTTCCTGCAGCTCGATGGATTCCGGGTTCGCCCTGCGGGCGCCCCGGAATGACAGCGAGTGAATTACCGCACCGTTGCAAAGAACTTCCTGACATCGGGCACGAACAGCTCCGGCTGCTCGAAGGCGGCGAAATGGCCGCCCTTCTCCATCTCGCTCCAATGCGTGATATCGTGGAAGTTCGGCTCCATCCAGCGCCGCACAGGCGTGATGATCTCCTTGGGAAACACCGCGACACCCGTCGGCACCTTCACCACCGGCGTGGTGCGGCGTTTGCCAAAGCTCTCCCAGTAGAGCCGCGCCGAGGAGGTCGCGGTCTCCGTTGCCCAATACAGCATGACGTTGTCGAGCAGCTCGTCCTTGCTGAAGATGTTCTCGGGATGGCCGTTGCAATCGGTCCAGGCCCAGAATTTTTCCAGGATCCAGGCGGCCTGCCCGCTCGGGGAATCCGTCAGGCCATAGCCGAGCGTCTGCGGCCGCGTCGATTGCTGCTTGGAATAACCGGAGTCGAGATCGGCATAGTGCTTGAGGCCGGCGAGCGCACGCTTCTCCTCCGCCGTCGGCTCGCCCTCGACCTTCGGCGCCGCGCTGAAGGCGAGCGTGATGTGGATGCCGGCGCAATGCTCCGCGTCCTGCGCGCCGAGCGAGGTCGTCACCGCCGAACCCCAGTCGCCGCCTTGCGCGCCGTAGCGCGCATAGCCGAGCCGCTCCATCAGCTTGGCCCAGGTCGCGGCGATGCGGTCGACGCCCCAGCCGGTGGTCCTCGGCTTCTCCGAGAAGCCGAAGCCCGGCAGCGAGGGACAGATCACGTGGAACGCGTCGGCGGGATTGCCGCCATGCGCAGCGGGGTCGATGAGCGGCGCGATCACTTTCTGGAATTCGACGATCGAGCCCGGCCAGCCATGGGTGATGATCAGCGGCAGCGCTGACGGCTCCTTCGAGCGCGCATGGATGAAATGGATGTCGAGCCCGTCGATCTCGGTGGTGAACTGCGCGAAGCGATTGAGTTTTGCTTCGCGTGCCCGCCAGTCGTAGCCGTTGGCCCAGTAGGCGCAGATCTCCTGGATCCATTTGAGCGGCGCGCCCTGGCTCCAGTCGTCGACCAGTTCGGCCTCCGGCCAGCGCGTGCGGGCGAGGCGTGACTTGAGGTCGGCGAGGATGTCGTCGCTGACGGCGATGCGAAACGGCTTGATGGCGGTCATCGTGCCTCCCCTTGTTCTTCTTGTCATTCCGGGGCGTGCGGAGCACGAACCCGGAATCCATTGATCAGCAGAGTTGGCGGCCCGATGGATTCCGGGCTCGTGCTCCGCACGCCCCGGAATGACGGCTCAGCCAGACAGCGCAGCCTTCACTAGGCCCGACGCTTTGCCGAAATCCATCTGCCCGGCATATTTCGCGCGCAGCACGGCAATCACCTTGCCCATGTCCTTCATGCCGGCAGCGCCGGTCTCGCCGATCGCATCCGCGATCGCCTTCTTCACCTCGTCATCCGCCATCTGCTTCGGCAGGTACGCCGAGATCACCGCGATCTCCTCGCGCTCCTGGGCGGCGAGCTCGGCGCGGCCGCCCTTGTCGTAAAGCTCGACCGATTCCTGGCGCTGCTTGATCATCTTCTGCAGCACGGCGAGCAGGTCGGCGTCCGACAGCGGCGGCTTGCCCTGTCCGCGCGCGTCGATGTCGGCGTTCTTGATGGTGGAGTTGACCATGCGCAGCGTGGACAGCTTGCGCTCGTCCTTGGCCTTCATGGCCTCCTTGACCGCATTGTTGATGTCGTCGCGCAGCATGATCTTGATCCCTTCGCATATCCAAGGCCTGATCTAGGCCGTTCGTGGCCTTCAGACAACCTCGGTTCCGAGCCATTCGGTGAGCGCCCGCACGGTCGCTTCCGGCTGCTCGGCTTGCGGCAGGTGCCCGCAGCGATCGAGGACCACGAGCCTTGCGCCGGCGATGCCCTCAGCCATCTCCTTCGAGAGCGTATTGGGGATGGTGTTGTCGGTATCGCCCGTCAGCACCATCGTGGGGCATTTGATCGTCGCCAGGGTCGGCCGCGAATCCACCCGCGCGATGATCGCGGTCTGCTGCCGCAGATAGCCGTCGACGCCGACATCCTCGTCCTGCGCATGCACGAGCTTCAGGATCTCGGCATCGTTGCGCCGCGACGGATGCACGAGCTCCGGAAAGCTCTCGTCGCGAATGGCGCGAAGCTCGCCGCGCCTGGCGCGCGCCATCAGGCCCAGCCGGCGCGCAGTCGCCTCCGGCGTATCGGGCCGCGCCTGGGTGTTGATCAGCGCGAGCCTAGCCACCCGCCCGGGCGCCTGGCGCATGATCTCGAGCGCGATGTAGCCGCCCATGGAATGGCCGGCGAGCGCGAAACGCGGCGGAGCCTCGCGCAGCACGCGGGCGGCGATATCGGCCATGCTGTCGTCGCGGATATGGTTGGCGACCATCACAGGGCCGAACCGCCACAGCGCGGGGATCACGGTGGCATAGATCCGGGCCGAGGACGCCAGCCCTGGAACCAGCAGAATGGGGGTCGTCTGGTCCATTATTGCCTCGCAAGCCCAGGAAATTGCCGGAAATTGTGCGGCGGAGCTTAAGGGCGGGAGGAGGCCTGTCAAATATGCAAAAACGCATGTGAATCCGGCCTCTCCCGCTTTGACGGGCGCGCGCGGGGGGACTATGAAACGCGCTCATGACACAACATGATAACGATCCCGCCTGGCCGGACCACAAACCGACCGCGCTACTCGTGCTTGCCGACGGCACGGTGCTCGAAGGCTTCGGTCTCGGCGCCGAAGGCCACGCCGTCGGCGAGGTCTGCTTCAACACCGCGATGACCGGCTATCAGGAGATCCTCACCGATCCCTCCTATGCCGGCCAGCTCATCACCTTCACCTTCCCGCATATCGGCAATGTCGGCACCAACGACGACGACATCGAGACGGTGAACATGGCCGCGACGCCGGGCGCGCGCGGCGTGATCCTGCGCACCGCGATCACCGATCCCTCGAACTACCGCGCCACCAAGCACCTTGACGCCTGGCTCAAGGCCCGCGGCATCATCGGTCTCTCCGGCATCGACACCCGCGCCCTGACCGCGCTGATCCGCAGCAAGGGCATGCCCAACGCCGTGATCGCGCATTCCAGGACCGGCGAGTTCGACCTGCACGGCCTCAAGGAAGAGGCGCGCGAATGGCCGGGCCTCGAAGGCATGGACCTCGTACCGATGGTCACGTCCGGCCAGCGTTTCACCTGGGACGAGACGCCCTGGTTGTGGGACAAGGGCTTTGGCCGCCAGGAGAAGCCGGAGTTCAACGTCGTCGCCATCGATTACGGCATCAAGCGCAACATCCTGCGCCTGCTCGCAGGCGTCGGCTGCAAGGTGACGGTGGTGCCGGCGACGACCTCGGCCGAGGACATCCTGGCGATGAAGCCTGACGGCGTGTTCCTGTCCAACGGTCCGGGAGATCCGGCTGCGACCGGCAAATATGCCGTGCCGGTGATCCAGGACGTCATCAAGTCGGGTACGCCGACCTTCGGCATCTGCCTCGGCCACCAGATGCTCGGCCTTGCCGTCGGCGCCAGGACCAAGAAGATGCATCAGGGCCACCACGGCGCCAATCATCCCGTCAAGGACGAGACCACAGGCAAGGTCGAGATCACCTCGATGAACCACGGCTTTGCCGTGGACGAGACGACGCTACCGAAGGGCGCGACGCAGACTCATATTTCCTTGTTCGATGGGTCCAATTGCGGCATCCAGCTCGACGGCAAGCCGGTGTTCTCGGTGCAGTACCATCCCGAGGCCTCACCGGGCCCGCGCGACTCGCACTATCTGTTTCAGCGCTTCGCCGATCTGATGCGGCAAAAGAAGAGCGCGTAAGCACTCGGCGGCCCGGCGGGAGCCCGCCGGGCTGCGCCGTCACGGACGCATGAACATGAAGTCCGTGTCGGGGTCGCAATTTTCGGCGATGAAGCGCAGCTCCGCCTGGATGTCGGGCACCGACCTCGTCTCGAGATATTTCGAGATCACCAGGTTGAGCAAGGCGCGGCAGACGGCTTCGTGCCCGAGGCCGGACGTCTCCGCCTCGTCGACGGCTGCCGAAAAATGACGCTGCGCTACCTCGGATGCGGACATGGCGTTCCCCCTCTTTCGCTTTGATGTGCGTGCCCGCCCTCGGCCGCCCGCGCCTTGATCTCCGTCAAGCCGGCGTATCGGCTGGTGCTGGAACAAGGCGGCGAGCGCCTTCTTGATTCCCGGACAATTGTGACCCGGAGCCCTGCCATGCCAGCCGTCCGCGACAATGCCGAACCGCTCGCCATCGTGTTCGAGGATGACGGGCTCGTGCCGAACAACATCCTTCCGTTCGTGGCCTACCAGGGCGCGGTGAAGCTCGATCCGAAACGAGCCGAGGAGACCATCGAAGAACTGTTCGAGGCAAACGGCTGGGGGGGGGACGTGGCGCAACGGCATCTACGACTATCTGCACTATCACGCGACGGTTCATGAAGTGCTCGGCGTCGCGCGCGGCAGCGCGCGCGTCCGTTTCGGCGGCGACCACGGCCGGGAGCTGGACATCAAGGCGGGCGACGTCGCGATTCTGCCCGCCGGCACTGGGCATCAATGCATCGAGGCCAGCGACGATTTCTGCGTGATCGGCGCCTATCCACCCGGAGCAAAGATGGAGATCACGCGGGCGACGCCGGAGAATCACGCGGAGGCGCTGAAGACGATTCCGCAAGTGGCGTTGCCGCCCGCTGATCCCGTGACGGGGAGGAACGGCGCATTGATGCGGTTGTGGCGGTAGCCGCAAGCGCAGTGCCCTAGGGTGGCAAAGCGACAGCGTGCCCACCAATAAGTTCAAGCCGTAGCGAAAGGTTGTGGGCAGGGCGCGCGAAGAGCGCGCCTTTGCCCATCCTACGGGACCTGTCCCGGATGATGCAGCCGGGCCTTACCCGGGCCTACGCCTCGTTACCGCCTTCCTGCCTCGTCGCCTCGAACAGGAACCAGGTGCGGCGCTCGGTCTCGTCGATGAAGTTTTCGAGGATGCTGGCGCTGGCGACATCGCCGGCCTCGTCGCAGACGTCGTGCGCCTTGCGCATCGCGGCCGCGACATGCTTGTTGTCCTGCATCAGTTCGCGCAGCATCTCACGCGGCGGGACGTAGTCCTCGTTGTTGTCCTTGATGGTCTGGAGCTTTGCGACCTGGCCGATCGACTTCAGCGTTGTGCCGCCGATCTTGCGGACGCGCTCGGCAAGCTGGTCGGTGGTGGCGAAGATCTGGTCGGACTGCTCGTCGAGCAGCAGGTGGTAGTCGCGGAAATGCCGGCCGCTGATGTGCCAGTGGAAATTCTTGGTCTTCAGATAGAGCGCGAACGCGTCGGCCAGCAGCACGTTGAGCGCCTCCGAGACCTTCTTGACCCCATCGGGCGACAGATCAGTGGGGGTATCGAGATCGGGCGAGACCTTGTTGGTTTTGCTCACGGGAAACCTTCCTGTTAGGACGCGGGACATTGACGGCGCGCCGTCGCACCCCTAACGCAAGGG
>NZ_JAEMSD010000523.1 GCF_016462955.1 Bradyrhizobium sp.
ATCAGGGTGTGTCCGCCGTCGTCGAACGGCTTCTGGGTCAAAACCACAAGCGGCCTCTACCGCAATGCCACGCGCCGGCTGGTGCCGGATGCTGCTGAAAGCCTCTGGTCGGGAAAATTCGCGAAGGCGATCTCGGGCCCCGGTTCGCCCTGGCAGGAGGTGCTCGGACACGAGCTCGAGATCGTACCGCTGTCCGATCCGGCCGAGGTGCAGCCGGGCGGTGCGTTGCGCGTCAAGGTGCTGTTCAAGGGCAAGCCGCTGTCCGGCGCCGAGGTCGAGCGCGGTGACGCCAGGACCGCGATTGCCGAGAAGGACATCCCCAAGTTCAAGACCGATGCCGACGGCGTCGCATCAGTCCCGATCGCGAAGCCAGGCCCATGCCTGCTGGTCGTCGATCACCGCGACGTGCCGCCGGCGACGCCGAACCAAGTGACCGCCGAGCTCACCAACGCGACCCTGTGGTTCGTCGTCGCGCGAACGCGCAAGCGGTGAGGGGACGATCCGGCCTGTGCTTCCCGGGTCCGTAACTCGTGACTGGTCCTGTCGCGCTCTACCGAGCGGCGCGGCCGCGCGTTGGATCTAGTTCTACTGATCATCTTTCCTTTGGGAGATCTCAGCAGATGGATCGACATCCGCAGACGAGAGGGACTCCTCTGCCGCAATTACGATGGCAGGCTCCAAGAGTCGGGGCTTGAACTTACGCGGCGGCACGAACAGCGAGGGCTTGTCTGGGCTGCGCTCGTCATTTGTCTGCCACGCTGCTCGGGATGGCGGCTGATCGATGCAGATCGGACAAATGGTCAACACATCGCCGACAATGCGCATTCTCAAGAAGTGCCGGTGAGTATCGAGTCGCATTGCACTGAAGGCATCGTTGTGACATCGGTTCAAGTGCAGGCAAGCAAGCTGTAGATATTTGCCAAAAATCCAGCCCCCAATGCGAGCGCCCAGAGGGAGCACGGGGAACGCCACGACCAGAGCCCAAAGAAGCCAGTGACTCCCGAGGATCAACAGGTTCTCTCGCACAAGCCAGAGAACGGTGCTCAAGATCACAATTGCAGCGAAGTGAACCAGCGCATGCGCGGCCGAGTACAGCATAGTTGCGGCGCTGAAACGACCCTCCTGGTATCCGAAATAGCCCCAGAACGCCAGGAAGAGCATAAGCCAGGTCCCGACAATGGTCTCTGGGATTGGCGCTTGTGTCAGCACAAAGCAACACATCGCGTAGAAACTGCCAAGAACGTACGAGAGTCCAGGATTTTTATGGAAAAACCTGCTCCGCTCGCGAAGAAGTCTTCTGCTCTCCTCCTTCGACGGATATTCGGCCTGCAACGAGAGAGTTGCGTCTCGCTCTTTCAGCCAGTCCGTACTGATTGAATCCTTCAGTTCGAGAGTGCCGTGGACAAACGCGCCGCCTCCACCCGATGTGATAAACTGACTGTTGGCACCCTGATAGCGAGCATAATGGTGTGAGTCACCCGATAGCACGAGCGGAATACGAAGGTGCTTGTCAGCGTTCTCCGCGATCTGCGAAGCATATCCAAGGGTCCGAAACGAGTCGCCTTCCTTCTCGGCTTCGTACCAACCAGGTTCTGCACTGCAGAGAATTATGTTGGCGCCGTCAGGCATGTTGTTTGCGGCATCAACGAAGTAGTCAGCCTGAGGCTGATCCATGTCGCGCACGAGCGCGATGTCTATACCCCAGATATACCAGTTGTTGGTGACTCGGGCGGAGAAGTAGCTCCTGCGCTGCCTCGTTGCCCAGTTTCCAATCCTTGTCGATTTAGATCGACAGAAGAGGGCTAGAAAAACCACAAGCCCGTCATACCAATCGTGGTTGCCGGGGAGTACGAGCAGGGGGCGCGGCTTCTCAGAATCACTTTTAGGCCACGCAAATTCGTAGGGGCGCCGTAGCCTGGCGATATACTCGTCGCGCGCAGCTGTAGGATAGACCTGGTCGCCGCCCATCACCAATACGTGGGCGCGAGGAAGCGGTCTTTCGAATTCGGGCAGCGTTAGCGAGGGCTGTGCAAGTGCATAAGCGACGGCATAGGTTGCATCGAACCCGTCACCCAGGTCGGCGACATAATCGATCAAGACCTCTCCTTGGTCATCACCGATATCTTTTCTCAAATCCGTGGTACTGCGGCTCTCTTCGAAAGTTTGCTTATCGAGGGCCGCATGTGTCAATCTGCGGTCCGCGTACTGCCCAAACAGTTTCGATATGATGACATTGAGAAGCAGTTTCAGAAGGAGTGTGGGCTCGAACCACCCGGTCATGGCCGGAAAGAACTTGAGGTGCTTCAGTTGGACTTCGGAGGCATCGAGTTTCAACACGTCTTTCAGGTCGCGCGGCTCTTTGGAATTTATCATCGACCGACCTCATTCGCTCAGCGATCACTTTATCGGAGCAGTGTCGTGCACGCTGGTATCGCAAAGAGTGGTAAGCCAAAAACTGTCGGCATCCTCCTTGCAGCTGATGCGGTGAATAGCTGGAAGACCTTGGCGATGAATGCGCAAATTGCGCAAAGACCCATTGCCCCCAATGAAGCTCTATCGCGAAAATTATAGTTCTCCGCTGCTCAGCTCAGCAGGGCCGAAACTCGCATAAGGCACGCTCTGGAGCTGTGAACTACTTCACAAGCGACGGCTTGTTCGTATGGCGCTGAAGTCCGAGCTTCGCGGTCCGCGCCGCAGCAATGTCAGCGCTCAAGGAACCCAGCCGCCAGAAGCGGGAAGATCGTTCCCACAACGAACTGCGAAGCGGCTCGGGGTTTTGCCCGACGCCTCAATCAAAATTCGGAAAAGTCGTGGTTTCTCGCTTTCGCTCGCGCCGACTACTGTGCATGGGGTTGTTTTCGAATTTTGACAGAGCGGAGGCAAGACCCCCAGTCCGTCTACGCTCTTCGAGCTACGCCGGACACGCTTCGCCACTATTGGGCGTGGCTGTGCCACGCGAAGCCTTTGGCGAAGCGTGGTGGGCGCACAAGGGATCGAACCTTGGACCTCTCCCGTGTGAAGGGAACGCTCTCCCGCTGAGCTATGCGCCCGGAACCACCGGATATCTTTCGGAGCGGGGATTTACGGAAGCAGGGGCAGGGGTGTCAAGCGCGGCCGGCCCGTGTGCTTCAGAATTCGGCTGAAATCCCGCCGTAGATGCTGAATGTCAGTCTATCCCGGCTGACGCGCCCGTGAGGCATGTGCCTGCAAGGCCCGAATCCGTTCCGCCAGCGTGCCGCGCGCCTCGGTGGCGGGGCCAGGCGCTGCAGCGCCATTTGGGGCAGCGCCGTTCGCCGTGGTCGCCTTGACGATGGTGCTGATCGCGGGCTTTTGCTCCTCGGACGCCAGGATCGCCTCGATCGGCGAGTCAGGGCCCTCCAGCGTCACCGCAAGCTTGGCGACTTCGGCTGCGATGTCGTTGATGCGCTCGCGCAGCAGGGCATTTTCCATGCGCTCGGTGGACCACGAGCTTTCCGCCTGCTGCTGAATGAGATTGATGTCGCGCTGTAACTTGGCGCGCTCATCCCGGGCGACGGTGAGCTGTTCTTCGAGCGAAGCCTTTTCCGCGCGGAGCTTCTCCAGCGCCGCGGGATTGCCGGTGCCGGACGCCATGTCTTCGCGCAGCTTCTGCTCGGTCTGTTTCGCGGCCTCGGCCTGCTGGCGCAACAGGGTGTTCTCGTATTCGCGCTCGGCGAGAATCTTGCCCTGCAAGGCGAGGCGGTTCTCGAGATCCGTGACGCGCGCCGACAGCATTTCGGTTTCTTTGGTCTGCACCACGAGCTGGCGATCGAGGTCGGTGACCTTTCCGCTCAGATCCTCGACCTTTCCGCGCGCGTCGCTGAGTTCGCGGGTCGCGATCTCGGCTTCGTTGCGATGGTCGGTCAGGCGCTGCCGGCTGCTGGACACTTCCTTCTCGGCGTCATTGACGCGGCTTTGCAGCTCTTCGATCTGGCTGCGGACCGCGAGCAGTTCGACCTGACGGCTTTCCGCCGTCATCGAGCGCTGGGAAAGTTCGCTGTTGAGCTTGCCGAGTTCACCTTGCTTGTCGGATAGCTGCTGTTCGGCGGTGCGCAGCGACTGCGTCTTGGCGCTGAACTCTTCTTCGGTCGCCCGCAACTGATCCTTCAGCGCCTTCTCGCGCGCTTCCAGCGCGAAAATCGCGGCGTTCTTCTCGCCGAGTTCGATCTTGAGGCGGTTGATCGCGTCCGATTTCTTGCCGAGTTCGGCAAGCTGGCTCGATGTCTTGTTCTTGAGCTGCTCGACGCTCATTTCGAGCCGGCGGGCGGACATCGCGAACTCGGCTCGCAACTGGTCCTTGTCGGCCTGGATCTCGGCCATCGAGAGCGGGGTCGCGGCTTCGAGGCGCTTTGTCGTCAGCCGGACCGCGCGGTTATGGACCAGCGGCACGATCATCAGACCGAACAGCATCGAGACCAGAAAACCGATCGCCAGATACATGATCGGTTCGACCATATGTGTGACCCCTGAGCTAGATTAAATCGTTTTTTACCATGCCACGGCGGGCGGGGAAAAAGCTAGCGGGACAGCGTGTTAACGTGAATCAGCCCGCCTCCCTGAAGGCAGGCGGGCGATGCCCCGGTCATCCCGTCAGGAAAGTGT
>NZ_JAEMSD010000524.1:0-3961 GCF_016462955.1 Bradyrhizobium sp.
GAACGTCACCGACCTCGAGCCCGCCAAGCGCGGCACTGCGATGATGTTCCAGTCCTACGCGCTGTTTCCGCACCTCACCGTGCTCGACAACGTCGCCTTCGCATTGAAGATGCGCGGCATTGACAAGCCGACGCGGCACCGGCGCGCCGGCGAATTGCTCGAGCTGGTCGCGATGAGCCAATATGCGGGCCGGCTTCCGGCGCAGCTCTCCGGCGGCCAGCAGCAGCGCGTGGCGCTCGCCCGCGCGCTGATCACCGAGCCCCAGATCCTCCTGCTCGACGAGCCGCTCTCCGCGCTCGATCCGTTCCTGCGCGTCAAGATGCGGGGCGAGTTGAAGCGGCTGCAGCGCGAGCTCGGCATCAGCTTCATCCAGGTCACCCACGGCCAGGAAGAGGCGATGGCGCTCGCCGACCACATCGTGGTGATGAACCAGGGCCGGATCGAGCAGCAGGGCACGGCCCGCGACATCTTCCATCATCCCCGCACCGAATTCGTGGCGCGCTTCATCGGCGGTCACAACGTGCTCAGCGACGCCGGCAAGCTGATCGCCGTGCGTGCCGATCAGCTCGGCATCGTGCCGTTCACCGAGGGCGCGTTCGGCGCGCCGGCGCTGCTGACCCAGACCGAGTACCAGGGCTCCTACATTGCCGTCTCGCTCACGCTCGACGACGGCACCGCCCTGTTCTCCCACCTTCCCGAGACCACCTTCGACGTCCACCCGTTCCGCGCGGGCGATCGCGTGCTCGCCACATGGGATCCCGCCAAGGCGCAACGCCTGCAATAGCGCCAGTCACGACAGAAAATGCGTAAACACAGAGGAGTGAACGAAATGACCGAGACGACCAGGACAACCGGCGTCAGCCGCCGCACGCTATTGAAGGGCACCGCGGGTCTCGCCGGCCTCGCCGCCGGCTCCGGCGCCATCACCGGCTTCCCCTATGTGAAGTCGGCCGATGCGAAGGTGCTGCGTTATCTCGGCACCGCCGTGAACGAGGGCGACGACATCGCCAAGCAGTGCCTGAAGGACACCGGCATCAAGATCGAATACATCACCGCGACCACCGACGACGTCACCAAGCGCGTGATGACCCAGCCGAACTCCTTCGACGTGCTCGATACCGAATATTTCTCGTTGAAGAAGATCGTGCCGTCCGGCAACATCCTTGCGCTCGACGCCAGGAAGATCAAGGAATTCGGCAACATCACGCCCGTCTTCACCAAGGGCGAGACGCCCGGCGGCAAGAAGATCGGCGGTCAGGGCACCGCGCCCTGGAAGGTGCTCTATCTCGAAGGCAAGGATTCCAAGAAGTTCGCGACGTCGGCGACCGAATTCGTGACGCTGATCCCGACCGTCTACAACGCTGACACGCTCGGCATCCGCCCCGACCTGATCAAGCGGCCGATCAGCTCCTGGTCCGAGCTGCTCAATCCCGAGTTCAAGGGCAAGGCCTCGATTCTCAACATCCCCTCGATCGGCATCATGGACGCCGCGATGGTCGTGGAAGCCACCGGCAAGCACAAATATGCCGACAAGGGCAACATGACCAAGGAAGAGATCGATCTCACCATGAAGGTGATGACCGAAGCCAAGAAGGCCGGCCAGTTCCGCGCCTTCTGGAAAGACTTCAACGAGAGCGTCAACCTGATGGCGTCGGGCGAGACCGTGATCCAGTCGATGTGGTCGCCGGCGGTGACGAAGGTGCGCTCGATGGGTATCCCCTGCACCTTCCAGCCTCTCAAGGAAGGCTATCGCTCCTGGGCCTCGGGCTTCTGCGTCTCCAAGGGAGTCTCGGGTGCCAAGCTGGAATGGGCCTATGAGTTCGTCAACTGGTTTCTATCAGGCTATGCCGGCGCCTATCTCAACCGCCAGGGCTATTACTCCGCCGTGCTCTCCACCGCCAAGGCGCATATGGAGCCGTACGAGTGGGCTTATTGGATGGAAGGCAAGCCGGCCGAGAAGGACATCAAGGCGCCCGACGGTTCGCTGCTGGAGAAGGCCGGCGCGGTCCGCGACGGCGGCTCCTACGAGGACCGCATGGGCGGCGTCGCCTGCTGGAACGCGGTGATGGACGAGAACGACTACATGGTCCGCAAGTGGAATGAGTTCATCGCGGCGTAGGCGTAACGGACATGTCGGAAGAAGTCCTGCAACAGGCAACCCCGGGCTTGATCCCGGGGTCGGGCACAGCGCGCGCCGCCAAGCCGACGCGCCTGTCGCCGTCCTTGATCTCCTGGCTTCAGGCCGGGCCGATGATGCTGGTGTTTCTCGCCTTCTTCCTCATTCCGCTCGTCTTCGTCGTCATCGTCTCGTTCTGGGATTACAACGAATACCAGCTGCTGCCGGCGTTCTCCGGCCGCGGCTACACCGACACGTTCGAGGGCTGCCTCGCGCAGCTCCCCGAGCTGTGCACGATCGGCAGGACCTATGTGAAGACGCTGAAGCTCTGCTTCATGGTCTGGGCCATCACGCTCTTCATCGGCTTCTGGGTCGCCTACTTCCTCGCCTTCCACGTCAGGTCCAAGACCTGGCAGATGGGATTGTCGCTGCTGTGCACGATCCCGTTCTGGACCTCCAACGTGATCCGCATGATCGCCTGGATCCCGCTGCTCGGGCGCAACGGCCTCGTCAACTCGGGCCTGATGAAGACGGGCCTGATCAACCATCCGATCGAATGGCTGCTGTTCTCCGAATTCTCGGTGGTGCTGGCGCTGGTTCACCTCTTCACCTTCTTCATGGTGGTGCCGATCTTCAACTCGATGGTGCGCATCGACAAGTCGCTGATCGAGGCCGCCTATGATGCCGGCGCCAGCGGCTTCCAGACCCTCGTCAACGTGATCATTCCGCTGTCCAAGCCCGGCATCGTGATCGGCTCGATCTTCGTCATCACCATCGTGATGGGCGATTTCATCACCATCGGCGTCATGGGCGGCCAGCAGATCGCCGCCGCCGGCAAGATCATCGAGACGCGGGTCAACGCCCTGCAATTCCCGGCGGCCGCGGCCAATGCCGTGATCCTGCTCGTCATCACCTTCCTGATCATCACGATGATGTCGCGCATCGTCGACATCAAGAAAGAGCTCTAGAGCATGACGGAAGGACGCCCGCGCTCGTTCTACGTGCTCGCGATCTTCTTCGCGGCCTATGTGCTGTTCCTTTATGGGCCGATGATCGCGATCTACGTGCTGTCGTTCCAGGGGCCGCAGGGCGGCCTCACCTTTCCGATGAACGGCGTCTCGACCTTCTGGATCGCAAAGCTGTTCCAAGGCACCGGCATCGTCGATCTCGGCGCCGCCTTCCGCCGCTCGCTGCTGCTCGGCATCGTCGTGATGATCGTCACCGTGGTGCTGTCAGTCGCCGCCGGGATGGCGTTCCGGCGCAAGTTTTGGGCGCAGAGCATTTTGTTCTATTCGGCGATCGCCAGCCTGATCGTGCCCTCGATCATCACCTCGCTCGGCATCTCGCTCGAGTTCCGCATCATCGACGACCTGATCAAGGCGCATTGGAACGAGAATTTCGAGACCTCGATGGGCCTGCTCACGTCCGGGCTCGGCGCGCACCTGACCTGGACGCTGCCGTTCGGCCTGCTGATCATGTTTGCGATCTTCAACCGCTTCGACCCGCGCCTCGAGGAAGCCGCGCGCGATCTCGGCGCCACGCCGTGGCAGACGTTCCGTTATGTGGTGCTGCCGATCATCCTGCCCTCCGTGATCGGCATCGGGCTGTTCGGCTTCACCCTCTCCTGGGACGAGCTCGCGCGCTCCAGCCAGGCGATCGGGGCCGTCAATACATTGCCGCTCGATCTTCAGGGGCTCACCACGACCGTGACGAACCCCGACATCTATGCACTCGGCACCGTGATCTCGGCGGTCTCGTTCACGGTCATCGCGCTTGCGCTCGGCACCATCGCCATGCTCAACAAGCGGCAGGCGGCCAAGGGCTCTGACGCCGGCAAGGGAATGG
>NZ_JAEMSD010000524.1:3971-4618 GCF_016462955.1 Bradyrhizobium sp.
ACAAAGGGCTGGCCCAACCACGATGCGGCTTCACGTCGTCAATCCCAACACCACGGCGTCGATGACGGCGAAGATCGCCGCTGCGGCGCGCAGCGTCGCCCTCCCCGGCACCGTGATCGACGCACGCCAGCCGGCGATGGGCCCGGTCTCGATCGAGGGCTTCTACGACGAGGCCTTCGCCGTCCCCGGCATGCTCGGCTGCATCCGCGACGCCGACCGCGACGGCGCAGACGCGCACATCATCGCCTGCTTCGACGACACCGGCCTGGACGCCGCGCGCGCCGCTGCCAAGGCCCCCGTGATCGGCATCGGCGAAGCCGGCTTCCACATGGCGAGCTTGATAGCGGCGCGCTTTGCCGTGGTCACCACGCTCGGCGTCTCCATCGTTCCGATCGAGCACAATTTGCGGAAATACGGCCTCGCCGAGCGCTGTGCCCGCGTCCGCGCCGCCGAGGTCCCCGTGCTCGCGCTCGAGGAACGCAACGGCGATGCCGTCGAACGAATCTCTGCAGAGATCATTGCGGCGATCCGCGACGACCGTGCGGAAGCCATCGTGCTCGGTTGCGCCGGCATGGCCGACCTCGCTGCCGAACTCGCCGCCACGCATGGCTTGCCGGTCGTCGACGGCGTCGCCGCGGCGGTGACGC
>NZ_JAEMSD010000525.1 GCF_016462955.1 Bradyrhizobium sp.
TTTGAAAGTTGATAACAGGGAGGCGTCAAACAGAGTGGACAGGAGCCACTCGGTGTCCAAACGAGGACAGCTCCAGTCATAAACCCGAAAGCTTAATTCGAAGTAAACGAGCGAATTTCTTGAGAGTTCATTAGCCATGTCGGCCAGTGGCCGAGTGAGGCGCGGAACAAGCGCACCGCCGTCATTCCGGGGCGTGACGAAGTCACGAGCCCGGAATCCATAGCCACGAACGGATGGGGCGGCCCGCCTCTTCCAGCGTGCCCCGTTTCGATTTCCTGGGGTTATGGATTCCGGGCTCGGCGCTGATGCGCCGCCCCCGAATGACGACGGAGAGGTCACGACTTGAAAATACTGTTCGCCGCATCGCGCGAGGCGCGCTTTTTGGTGGCGGCTTCTTCCAGCCTTGCGATCTCGGCCTTGAGCAGCGCGACGCGCTCGGTCAGTTCCTCCACGGACAACAGCGAAAGGTCCTGGCCGATCTCGTGGCTGATCTTCTTGCGCGGGCGGTCGTCGTCTTCCATGGCCATTCTCGTTCCTCCTGCGTTCGCGTCGATCAAGCGGGCTTGGGCGGTTGCCAGGGCGGATGACGCTGGCTAAGCAAGGGCCTCGTTATCCCGTACCTTTGCTCAAGGACACATCATGGACAAGCTGCCCGCGCAAATGACCGTGGTCGCCATTTCCAAGCCCGGCGGACCGGAGGTGCTGGTGCCGGAACAACGCAGCATTCCGCAGCCTGGTCCCGACGAGATCCTGGTCAAGGTAATGGCTGCCGGCGTGAATCGGCCCGACGTGGCGCAGCGCTCCGGCGCCTATCCGCCGCCGCCCGGCGCAAGCGACCTGCCGGGCCTGGAGATTGCGGGCGAAGTGGTCGCGGTCGGCAGCAACGCCAAGCGGCACAAGGTCGGCGACAAGGTGATGTCGCTGGTCGCCGGCGGCGGCTATGCGCAGTATTGCATCGCCCAGGATGCCCAGGCCATGAGCGTGCCGCCGGCCTTGTCGATCAAGGAAGCCGGCGCGCTGCCGGAAACCCTGATGACCGTCTGGCACAACGTGTTTGAGCGTGGCGGCCTCAAGGAGGGCGAGACGCTGCTGATCCATGGCGGCTCGTCCGGCATCGGCACCATGGCGATCCAGCTCGCCAAGGCCTTCGGCGCAAAAGTGTTCGTCACCGTGGGATCGCAGGACAAGGTCGATGCCTGCCTCAAGCTGGGGGCCGACCGCGCCATCAACTACAAGACGGAAGATTTCGTCGCCGTGGTGAAGGAAGAGACCAACAGCGCTGGCGTCAACCTGATCCTCGACATGGTCGCCGGCGACTATGTCGATCGCAACTATGATGCGGCCGCGGTGGACGGCCGCATCGTGCAGATCGCGACCCTCAACGGCCCCAAGATCACCGTCAATATCGCCAAGGTCATGGTCAAGCGCCTGACCCATACCGGCTCGACCTTGCGCCCCCGTAGTAATGCGGACAAGGCGGCGATGGTGGCCGCGATCGAGCAGAAAGTGATGCCACTTTTGCGCGAAGGCCGCATCAAGCCGGTGATGGACAGCACTTTCCCGCTGGAAAAGGCGGCGGATGCCCATCGGCGTATGGAAACGAGCGCACATATTGGCAAAATTGTGTTGGAGGCCTAGGCCACCGGCCCACAGGACGAGCCGGAAACCCTTTGATTTTCCTTGCTTTCGTGGCATCTATCGCGACGCGCCGAACCACTTGGGTCCGGTCTGGCATCGCCTTCTAGACTTGCCTTGCACTGACGAGTTTGCGTCGAACGCGGAGAGCTGACCTTGCGTCTGATCAGGTGCCTCGCGCCCATCGCGCTGGGCCTCATGATTCTCGTCGCCGCGTATCCCGCGCGCGCGCTCGACGCCGTCAGCGTCCGCAGCGACGCGCCCGCGATCGACCTCACCGGCGTGCTCGAGCATCAGCGCAGCGATGCCGATCGCATCCAGGTCTCCACCGCGCCCGGCACCGACGGCATCGTCCGCCGGATCGAGGTGCGCGCCCGCGAAGGCGGCCAGAACTGGGTGGTGTTCGCGCTCGCCAACAACACCGACGACCAGCTCGACCGCCTGATCGTCGCCCCCCATTACCGCATCGTCTCGTCGGGGCTGTTGTGGCCCGATCTCGGCCTGTCGCGCATCGCCACCATCACGCCCTCGATCGGCGACCGGCCGGAGCGGCAGGAAAGCGCCACCGCGGACGTGTTCCGGATCACGCTCGACCCCGGCGCCGTCGTCACCTTCGTGGCCGAGCTGCGCACCGACAAGCTGCCGCAGCTCTATCTGTGGGAGCCCGAAGCCTACAAGGACAAGGTCAACTCCTTCACGCTGTACCAAGGCATCGTGATCGGCATCTCCGGGCTGCTGGCGCTCGTCCTCACCATTCTGTTCGTGGTGAAGGGCAGCATCATGTTCCCGGCCGCCGCGGCGCTGGCCTGGGCGGTGCTTGTCTACATCGGCGTCGATTTCGGCTTCTGGGGCAAGGTGCTCGACATGTCGAACAACGCCGAGCGCATCTGGCGCGCGGCGGGCGAGGCGATCCTGGCGGCCACGCTCTTGGTGTTCCTGTTCGCCTATCTCAATCTCAGCCGCTGGCACGTGCGCTATTCGCACATCACGATCGGCTGGCTCGCCTTCCTCGGCTCGCTCGTCGCGCTGGCGCTGTTCGATCCGGCGGTGGCCTCCGGCATAGCCCGCATCTCGCTGGTGCTGATCGCCTTCGCCGGCTTTGCGCTGATCGTCTATCTCTCCACCCACGGCTTCGACCGCGCCGTGCTCCTGATCCCGACCTGGTTCCTGCTCGTCGTATGGGTGGTCGCGGCCGGCATGACCGTGGCCGGCTCCGTCACCAACGACATCGTCGGCCCTGCCCTGCTCGGCGGCCTCGTGCTGATCGTGATGCTGATCGGCTTCACCGTGATGCAGCACGCCTTTGCCGGCGGCGGCGCCACCACTGGCGTCGTGTCCGATATCGAGCGGCGCGCGCTGGCGCTGGCCGGTTCCGGCGATCTGATCTGGGACTGGGACGTGTCCGCCGACAAGGTGTTCACCAGCCCCGAGACCGAAGCCCTGCTCGGACTGAAGCGCGGTACGCTCGAAGGCCCGGCCGCATCCTGGCTCGAGGTGCTGCATCCGCTCGACCAAGACCGTTTCCGCGCCGCGCTCGATAGCGTGCTGGACCAGCGCCGCGGCCGCCTCGTGCAGGATTTCCGCCTGCGCACGCCGGACGGCCATTTCATGTGGTTCGCGCTGAAGGCCCGCCCGGTGGTCGGCTCCGACGGCGAAGTCTCGCGCGTGGTCGGCACGCTCACCGACGTCACCGAGCTGCGCAACGCGGAAGAGCGCCTGCTACACGATTCCGTGCACGACAACCTCACCGGCCTGCCCAACCGCAAGCTGTTCATGGACCGGCTGGGTGCGGTCGCACATTTCGCCAAGACCATGCCGACGTTGCGGCCGACGCTGATGGTGATCGATCTCGACCGCTTCAAGCAGGTCAACGATTCCGTCGGCATCGCGGTCGGCGATTCCATCCTGCTGACGCTGGCCCGCCGCCTCACCCGCATCCTGAAGCCGCAGGACACGCTGGCGCGGATGGCCGGAGACCAGTTCGGCTTGATCCTGCTCTCCGAGCAGGACCCGGCCCGCATCACCGCCTTCGCCGAGACCATCCGCAAGACCATCCGCGCGCCGATCGCCTTCAACGACCGCGAGATCTTCCTTACCGCCTCGATCGGCCTCGCGCTCTCCGATCCGCAAACCCAGCTCACGGACGAGATCATCAAGGACGCCGAGCTGGCGATGTATCACTCCAAGCGTATCGGCGGCGACCGCATCGACGTCTACAAGCCGGCGATGCGGGCGCGGAAGACCGATCGCCTGACGCTGGAGAGCGAATTGCGCCGCGCCATCGAGCGGCAGGAGATCACCATCCTGTACCAGCCGATCGTGCGGCTGGAGGATCGCTCAATCGCCGGCTTCGAGGCCCTGGCGCGCTGGGACCACCCCAAGCTCGGCCGCATGGCACCTTCGGAATTCATCACCATCGCCGAGGAGACCGGGCTGATCGTCGACCTCGGCATGTTCGTGCTCGACCAGACCGCAAAGCAGCTCTCGGTGTGGCAGCGCGCGATGCGCTCGCGCGAGCCAATCTTCGCCTCCGTCAACGTCTCCTCGCGGCAGCTGCTGCGCCACGACCTGATCCACGACATCCGCACCGTGCTGTCGCGCTCCTCGGTGGCGCGCGGCACGCTCAAGCTCGAACTGACGGAATCGCTGGTGATGGAGAATCCGGAGCACGCGGCACAGATGCTGACGCGAATCCGCGAGCTTGGCACCGGGCTGTCGCTCGACGATTTCGGCACCGGTCATTCCTCGCTCGCCTATCTCCAGCGTTTCCCGTTCGACACCATCAAGATCGACCAGTCCTTCGTGCGCACCACCAGCCGCGGCACCCGCCCGGTGATCCTGAAGTCGATCATCGCGCTGGCGCACGATCTCGGCATGGACGTGGTGGCGGAGGGCGCCGAGACCGATTCCGATGCAGTCGAGCTCTACCAGATGGGCTGCGAATACGCGCAAGGCTTTGCTTTCGGCGAGCCGATGGA
>NZ_JAEMSD010000526.1 GCF_016462955.1 Bradyrhizobium sp.
GCTATGCATAACAGTCGGCTCAGCTTCGCTTTATTGTACGATCAGTAAGAGCGCGCATCCGGAGGCTCGGATGGCGCGCTGTGAGAAGCGCTGCCGATGCAGGCTGCAATTCTTGCAAGCAGCGGCGCGGCGTCCTCGACGCGCAGCCGGCCGTAACCGAACACCAGGCCCTGCCGCGTCGGCCGCGCCAGGAAATTCTGCGACAGCGGTTGCACCTGGATACCGGCCTGCTTCAAGATCGCGACCGCCTCGCGGTCGGTCATCCGCGCCTGCATGGCCTCGGTGAACAGCGCCACGAGGTGCAAGCCGGTCACGGCAGAGGACACGGTCAGATCGCCTGGCATTTGGGTTTGGATCGCGTCGATCAGCGCCTTGCGCCGCGCCGCATAGACCCGCCGCATCGCGCGCAGGTGGCGCAGCAGATGCCCCTCCCGCATGAACTCCGCCAAGGCGAGCTGTCCGATGC
This sequence comes from Bradyrhizobium sp., assembly GCF_016462955.1. Classification (GTDB taxonomy): domain Bacteria; phylum Pseudomonadota; class Alphaproteobacteria; order Rhizobiales; family Xanthobacteraceae; genus Bradyrhizobium. The sequence goes on from NZ_JAEMSD010000526.1 coordinate 467, forward strand.
CGGAGGTGTGGACGTCGATTCGCGCGCGGCCCTTGGCGAAGCCTTCGATGAAGTGCCTGTTCGCGACGAGATATCCGAGCCGCAGATTCGGCATCATGATCTTCGAGAAGGTGCCGAAATAGATCACCCGGCCGTCGCGATCGAGCGAGCGCAGCGAGGCGATCATGCTGTCCTGATGCCTGAACTCCGAATTGTAGTCGTCCTCGATCAGCCAGATGTCGTTCTTGTTCGCGTAGTCGAGAAGCTCGAGCCGCCGCTCCAGGCCCATGCTGACCCCGAGCGGATATTGATGCGACGGCGTGACCACGATCAGCCGCGCGCGCGGTGCGCGCCGAATTCCTTCCGAGACGACCAGCCCCTTGTCGTCCACCGGGACAGGCACGAGCCTTGCGCCGGCGGCGGTGAGTGCCCATCGCGCCTCGATGAAGCCGGGCTCCTCGACCCAGACCTCATCGCCGGGATCGAGGATCATCCGGCTGCAGAAATCCAGCGCGCCCGACGTACCGGAGGTGACGACGACCTCGTCCGGCGAGCAGACCAGACCGCGCACCGAGCCGAGAAAGTTCGCGATCTCGCTCCGTAAGCGCGGATGGCCTTCCGGCGGAAGATCCAGGCACTCCTGCTCCCTCGGATTCTGCCAGGCTTGGCGCAGCAGGCGCGACCAATCCTTGAACGGAAAGGTCGAGATGTCGGGCGCGCCGGGAGCGAACACGGACGGCCAGTTGGTCTCGTAATCGAGGCCGAGCAGCGCGCGCCAACGCTCCGACATGTGGGCAGGCTTGCCGGCAGGCGACGCGGGCTCAGCATGCGGGGCCGTGACGGCGGCCACCATGACGCTGCCGCGCGGCGTCGATGCGAGATAGCCCTCGGCATAGAGCAGATCCCACGCGGTCAGCACCACCGTGCGTGAGCAGCCCAATTCGCGCGCGATCTCGCGCGATCCCAGAAATTGCGTTCCCGAGGGAAACGCGCCGCTCAGAATCCCGTCGCGGATGTGCTTGGCGATCTGCAGGTGCAGCGGCACCGCGGAGGTGCGATCGATATGCATTCCCGCAAGGGATACGCGCTTGCTCGGGTGACGGCCATTGTCCATGTCTCGCCCATCAGGCAGCGCAGGTATCATCCAGCGCAGAGCTACACCGAAAGGCAGCCGGCGAAAAGGCATCCGTGACCGCGGCGCCGCGCATCATGGGTCTGCGCGCCGGCCATGTCGCGGCCCGTGGCGCAGCGAAGGGCGGTTAGAAACGATCGAGATCAGTGCGGTTCGCATTGCAAGTCGTTGCCGCGCGCCAGATATTCCCGGAGGCAGTCACCCGCATCCAAATCGATCATCCGCTCACCATGCCCTTCTTCCGACTCGACCGCGGCGACCCGCGCCCCGATGACGCTGTGGATTTTGATCCCGAGACCGTGCCGCGCCCCATCGCAGCCTTCGGCGGCGAGATGGTCACGAAGGGCACGGAGGTCGCCATGCATACCCATCCCAAGGACGAGCTTGTCCTCGCCCGGAGCGGCATGATCAGGCTGGAAGCCGGTCGAAGCATATGGATCGTACCGCCGCGCTGCGCGGTGTGGATTCCCGGCCATGTTGCGCACGGCGTGAGGGTCGCCGGAAACGTCGAGGTCTATTGCCTGTTCGTGGAACCGGGTGCGACACCGGCGCTGCCGCGGCAATGCTGCACGCTGACGATCTCCCCTTTGCTGGAACGTCTGCTGGTCCATGCCACCCACATGCCGGCTCTCTACGATGCCGACGGGCCAGATGGGCGGATCGCGGCCGTGCTGCTGGACCAGCTCTCGCTGGCCCCCGTGGAAGAGCTGCACTTTCCCATGCCGACGGATTCCAGGCTGCGCCGGATCGCGGAGGCGATGATGGCCGACCCTTCCGACCGGGCGACGATCGAGGAGTGGGGCCGCCGCATGGCCGTTGCTCCCAGAACCCTCACGCGCATCCTGCAACGCGAGACCGGCATGAGCTTCGGGCGCTGGCGCCAGCAGCTTCACATCCTCATTGCGCTTCAGCGCCTCGACCAGGGCGCATCGGTGCACGCCGTGGCTCTCGACCTCGGCTATGAAGGCGCCAGCGCCTTCGTCACCATGTTCCGCAAGGCGCTCGGCAAGCCGCCCGCGCGCTATCTCGCCGAGCGATGCATGGCCGCGCACTGACCGGAATTCGCAATGGATTGTCAGGTTTGCGGAATGCGCTGACGGAGACGATCTCCTACTCAGGCTCGGGAGCGCCTGCGGGCGCATTCTCTGGGAGCCGGAAGATGGATTCACTCAGCAGCGGGCTCGCATGTCCGCAGGACTTTAGCGACAGACGCAAGGGTTTGACCGCCCCCCACCGAACGCAGATGCACGAGCCGTCGAAGCCGCAGCAGGGACCGGTTGCACGCATGCTGCTGCAATGGCTGATGCGCCCTGCGTCTATCGCGGCGGTCGAGACGCTTTCGCCTCACTTCCGATCGATCGTGCTCGAGGGCGACGCGCTCAAGGGCCTTGCGTGGACGATGGGCCAGAAGATCCAGATCGCGATGGGATCCGGGCTGAGTGCGCGAACCTACACGCCGATGTCATGGGATACGGAGAAGGGCCGGACGAAGCTGCTGGCTTTCGCACACGGCGATGGTCCCGGCAGCCGCTGGGCGAGCGGCTTGCGGGAAGGCGATCTCTGCTGGTTCTTCGGTCCGCGCCGCTCGCTCGACCTGTCCGCCGCGAAAGCTCCGATCATCCTGTTCGGCGATGAAACCTCGTTCGGTATCGCGTCGGCATTCCGCGGCAGTCGACTGGCGGACGACACGACCTATATGTTCGAGGTTTCCGACGCCGCGGAGACCAATCCCGTTCTGGCCGCGATCGGCCTCGGCAGGGCCACCTCGATCGTACGAAGCGCCGAGGATGCACATCTCGCCGCCGTCGAGGCCGAACTGTTGCGCCTTGCCGCAAGCGCGCATTTCGTCCTGACCGGCAAGGCCTCGTCGATCCAGCGCATCGGCCGTGCCTTGAGAGCCGCGAACGTCGCGAGATCCCGGATGAGCGCCAAGGCCTATTGGGCACCGGGCAAGACCGGACTGGACTAGCGCAGGCGCCGCCAGCCAATGACGGTGCCGGCCAGGGTAACACCAGCCCGAACGCGCACTGCATTCCCTTTTCATTCCCTCTCGGGAAAACCGTCACAAGCATCTAGGATTGCCGCCAAGTCGGAGGCAATGTGCCAGTTGCGGCCTCGTGGCCACAGCGACCAACTTCCTTGGAGACGAGCATGGAAGGCGAGACCTTCCTTTGGCTGATACGGCATGCGCCCGTGTGCGGCATCGCGGGCACGATCCATGCCGCCGAAGCGGCGGCCGATCTCGGCGATCAGGCGACCTTGGCGGCTCTGCAGAAACGCTTGCCGCCGGGTGTCGCCGGCTATGCCAGCCCATTGCGCCGCACGGTCGAAACGGCGCGCGCGCTGGGGCTCGAACCAGAGCTGGTGGGAGAATTCCGCGAGCAGGATTTCGGCGACTGGTCCGGACACCGCCACGACGAGCTATCGACCAAGGGTGGCGAGGCTTATGCGCAATTCTGGCGGGATCCCGCGCGCGGACGGCCGCCGAACGGCGAGAGCTTTGCGGATCAGGTCGCGCGCGTTCGGCAGGGCCTGTCGCGGATTGGCGCCGGCTCCGCAGCCCTGATCGTGCATTCCGGCACCGTCCGCGCCGCGCTCTGCATCGCGCTCGATCTCACACCGGAGGCCGCGCTGCGCTTCGTGATCGACCCGCTGTCGCTGACCCGGATCGACCGCCTCGCGGGCGGCTGGCGCGTCGCCTCGGTCAACCAACGGATCAGCTAGGCCGATCCGGGACGTTGGCCTGCGCGAACGTCGCCATGCCGTTGTGCAGGCTGCATGCGAGGCGCACCAGCGGCAGCGCGATGGCGGCGCCAGATCCCTCGCCGAGCCTGAGGTCGAGGCTGATCAGCGGCTGCACGTCGAGCGCCCGGAGCACCAGCCGATGCCCCTGCTCCGCCGATTGATGCGACGGCAGCAGGAACGGCCTGCACGACGGCATGGCGACGTTCGCGCAGGCGAACGTGCCGGATCGGCCTAGCTGATCCGTTGATTGACGGAGACGACGCGCCAGCCGCTTCCGAGC
>NZ_JAEMSD010000527.1 GCF_016462955.1 Bradyrhizobium sp.
CCGCCTGCACGGCGTGAACTTCGACAAGGGCTGCTATGTCGGCCAGGAGGTCGTCTCGCGCATGCAGCATCGCGGCACGGCACGCACGCGCAGCGTCAAGGTGCTGCTCGACGGTGGCTCGCCCGAGCCGGGCGCCACCATTCTCGCCGGCGACAAGCCGGTCGGCAGCATCGGCTCGACCGCCGGCGGCAAGGGCATTGCGCTGGTGCGCATCGACCGCGTTGCCGACGCGCTCGACGCCGGCCAGCCCCTCACCGCTGGTGGGCTGCCTCTGACGCTCGCTGAACCAGATGTCGTTCGAATTCCAGCCAAGCAGCCCATCGCATGAGCCGAGCCGCCCGCCTGCATCCCGACGGCCTGAAACGATGTCCCTGGCCCGGCGAAGATCCGATCTATGTCGCCTATCACGACACCGAATGGGGCGTGCCCGAGTACGACGATCGCGCGCTGTACGAAAAGCTGATCCTCGACGGCTTCCAGGCCGGCCTGTCCTGGATCACGATCCTGCGCAAGCGCGACAATTTCCGCAAAGCCTTCGACGATTTCCAGCCGGAGAAGATCGCGCGCTACAGCGAGAAGAAAGTTCATGCGCTGATGAACGATGCCGGCATCGTGCGCAACAAGGCCAAGATCGACGGCGCGATCCTGAGCGCGAAATCCTATCTCGACATCATGGAGAAAGGCCCCGGCTTCTCGAAGCTATTGTGGGACTTCATGGACGGAAGACCGCTGGTCAACAAATTCAAGACCACCGCAAGCGTGCCCGCCTCGACGCCGCTGTCGGTGCAGATCTCCAAGGAGCTGTCCTCGCGCGGCTTCAAGTTCGTCGGCCCGACCATCGTCTATGCCTTCATGCAGGCGACCGGCATGGTCAACGACCATCTGGTCGACTGCCATTGTCACGCGAGCTGCAGCAAGACGCAGCGCAAGCCGCGCCTCAAGGCCAAATGACGGCGAAGAAGACCGCGCGCGATGCGCCGTCCCGCGCCTGGCAGCGCATGCTGTCGGGCCGGCGGCTCGACCTGCTCGATCCCTCCCCACTCGACATCGAGATCGCCGACATCGCGCATGGGCTGGCGCGGGTGGCGCGCTGGAACGGGCAGACCATCGGCACGCATATCTTCTCGGTCGCGCAGCACACGCTGCTGGTGGAGACCGTGCTGCGGCACGAGATGCCGCGAGCGGACCAGCGCATGCGGCTCGCCGCGCTGCTGCACGATGCGCCGGAATACGTGATCGGCGACATGATCTCGCCGTTCAAGGCGGTGCTCGACGGTCACTACAAGGCGGTGGAGAAGCGCCTGCTCGGCGCCATCCACATCCGCTTCGGATTGCCACCGGTATTGCCTGATGACATCACGCAGGCCATCAAGGCCGCCGATCGCGGCGCGGCTTATCTCGAGGCTACTGAGCTCGCCGGCTTCAGCGCGAGCGAAGCGCGGCGCCTTTTCGGCAAGGACCCGGGCCTCTCCGACAGCGTCCGGCGCGACTATCTCACGCCCTGGACCGCGGCGCGGGCGGAGAAGCAGTTTCTGGAGCGGTTTGGCGGGGTGTTCGCCTAGATCCTGCAGAGTGGGCAAAGGCGCTCTTGCACTGTGCCGACCATCTTTTCGCGGTTGCGACAAGAGTGGTGGGCATGCATCCGCCTTCGCTCTTTGAGCTACGGCGGACATGTCGCTTTGCCCACCCTACGGCGGCGGTTATAATCAAGAAAAAGGACCGCCATGATCCACGTCTGTTCCCTCGCCGCGCTTCCCGAAACCGTCCGCCTCACCGGGGCTAGCCATGTGCTGACCGTGATGGCCAATGTCGAGCAGGTGGCGCGCCCCGTCTCGGTGCTGCCGGCCAATCATCTCAAGGTGTCGATGGACGACATCACCGAGGAGATCGACGGTTTCGTTGCGCCGTCGGAAGACCATGTCGACCAGGTGCTTAATTTCGTGCGCGGCTGGGACCGCAGCGCCCCGCTGGTGGTGCATTGCTATGCCGGCATCAGCCGCTCCACCGCGAGCGCGTTCGCAGTCGTATGCGCACTCAATCCAAACCGCGACGAAATCGAGATCGCCAGGAAGATCCGCGCGGCCTCGCCGATCGCCTCGCCGAACCGCCGCATCGTCAGCCTCGCCGATCGCGCATTGGGCCGCAACGGCCGCATGCTGCGCGCACTCGACGAGATGGGTCCCGGCGCGATGATGGTCGAGAGCCGCCCCTTCGTGATCGAGCTCGAATGACCGGGCGCCACAATGGAGGTGCGCCCCCTCTCCCGCCCGCGGGAGAGGGTTGGGGAGAGGGTGTCTCCGCATTGGGACAGCCCCCTAGAGGAGAAAGCCCTCACCCGGCGCTACGCGCCGACCTCTCCCGCAAGCGGGAGAGGTTACAACGAGCCCGCGGCGAGATCTGTTCAACCAACGAAGATATTCTTTCCGCAACACCCGCGATCATCATCGCATGAGCGACATGCAGCTGACGCCGATCGAGATTGGCCTCACCGCCGCGATCGTCGCGATCGAGAACCACGAGCCGCAGATCCTCATCTCGCGCGGTGCCGATGGGCTTGCCGGCCTGCCGTTCGGCCCGTTCGACGCCGTGAGCCATCGCACCTTCGAGATCGGCCTGCGCGCCTGGGTCGAACAACAGGCAGGCCTGCGGCTCGGTTATGTCGAGCAGCTCTACACGTTCGGCGATCGCGGCCGTCATGCCGAGGCTGGCGACACCGGCGCCCATATCGTGTCGATCGGCTATCTCGCGCTGACGCGCCCCGCGGGCGGCGAGCTCGTGGCGAACGCGGCGAGCTTCGCGCCGTGGTATCGCTTCTTCCCCTGGGAAGACTGGCGCGAGCAGCCGCCGGCGATCATCGCCCGCGACATCATCCCGGCGCTGACCAAGTGGGCGGAGGAGGATACACCGGAGACCACGCGCGCGCTGCCGCGCAAGGATCGCGTGCGCTTCTATTTCGGTCTCGACGGGGCGCCCTGGGACGAGGAGCGCGTGCTCGACCGCTACGAGCTGCTGTACGAGGCCGGGCTGATCGAGGAGGCGCGGCGCGACGGCCGCCCCGCGGCATTGGCGCGCAAGACGCTGCCTCCGCTCGGGACCTCGATGCGGTTCGACCATCGCCGGATTCTCGCCACGGGAATCGCGCGGCTGCGGGCAAAGCTGAAGTATCGTCCTGTGGTCTTTGAACTTTTGCCCGCCGACTTCACACTTACCGAACTGCAGCACACGGTCGAGGCGATCTCCGGCCGGCACCTGCACAAGCAAAATTTCCGCCGCCTGGTCGAAATGGAAGCCCTGGTCGAACCGACCGGGGCGATGTCGACACAGACGGGCGGACGGCCGGCGGCGCTCTACCGCTTCCGCCGCGAAGTGCTCCAGGAGCGGCCCGCGCCGGGCTTGCGCGTACGCTCCCGGCGCTAGATCCTGATAGTATGGTACCGGCCCCTGCCCGCCGGTGGCCTGGAGGCTTCATGTTCGACGGCCCGTTCGATTTCTTTGCGCTGATCATTGCAATCATCGCCTTCCTGATTGCAATCAAGGCCTCGAACCAGGCGACCGAGCTGCGGCGGCGGCTGAGCTCGCTCGAAGAGATGTTCAATGCGCAGCGTCCGGTGCAGCCGCCGCCGCTCACGGCTGTTTGGGAGCAGGCACCCGCGGCCACCACCACAACCGCCGCCGCGGAGCCGCCGCCGCTTGCGCCCGAACCTGAACTGGTGCCGCCTCCGCCCCTCGCCGAGGATGCTCCTTCTCCCCCGCTCGAAACCAACCTCGAAGCCGGCGCACCGCCGCCGCTGCCGGCACCCGCACCCGGCCTGGAGGAGCGGCTCGGCACGCGCTGGGTGGTGTGGATCGGCGGCCTTGCGCTCGCGCTCGGCGGCTTCTTCATGGTGCGCTATTCGATCGAGGCCGGCCTTCTTGGCCCCGGCGTGCGCGTATTCCTGGGTGGCCTGTTCGCAGCCGCGCTGCTAGGCGCCGGCGAATGGACGCGCCGCAAGGAGAGCATCTCGAGCATTGCGGCGCTGCCGATCGCAAACATTCCCGCGATCCTCACCGCAGCCGGCACCGCGGTGGCGTTCGCGACCATCTACGCGGCCTACGCGCTCTACGGCTTCCTCGTGCCGGCAACGGCCTTCGTGCTGCTCGGCATCGTTGCGATGGGGACGCTGGCCGCTGCACTGTTGCACGGCCCTGCGCTCGCCGGCCTCGGCGTGGTCGGCGCCTTCGTGACGCCGATCCTGGTCTCCAGCGGCAAACCGGACTTTTGGGCGCTCTATATCTATCTTGCGGTCGTGACAGCTGCGAGCTTTGGTCTCGCCCGTATCCGGCTGTGGCGCTGGCTTGCGGTCACGACCATCGTCTTCGCCGTGCTCTGGACCATCCCGGGCCTGGACACCGCCGAACTGCAGGTCGCCCCGTACGCCTTCCACGTCATTGCCGGCTTCGTGCTGGCGGCGCTGCTCGTCGTCTGCGGCTTCATGTTCGGGCCTGGCATCGAGGACGGCGAGATCGAGCCGGTGTCATCGAGCTCGCTCGGCGCCTATCTGTTCGGCGCACTCACCATCCTGCAACTGCACGCGCAATCGG
>NZ_JAEMSD010000090.1:0-11963 GCF_016462955.1 Bradyrhizobium sp.
ATAGTAGCGGGCGACGAGGGTGCCCCGCAGCAGCGTCTCACAGGAGCGCGATGAGATGTTCCACCAGCCCTCGGTGGTCCAGCCCTCGGCGTCCTTGTAGCCGAGCGCGATCCCGACCCGGCTCGACGTGTTGTTGCAGAGGCGGAAATCCGCGGAGGCCGGGCTGGCGGAGAGGCACAGCAGCGCAACCACCAGCACCGGGATCAACCGGGCGAGCAGGCGAAACGGGAAGCGGAGAGATTCGGCAATCATTGTCGCGGAAGCTATACCAGATCATTGACGATTTGGCGCAGGGCCGGGGAACTGCCCGTTCGCCGGGCTTTGGCCCCTTTGCGCCGTGATATGGCAAAATCTGTGACAGGACCCACCTGATCCCGTAAGGGTGACCGCGACAGGATGGCCCTAGGGAAGACAACCATGGCAATCGACGACAAGACCAGAACGGAGCTCGAGGCGGCCGCCTTCCGGCGCCTCGTCGACCATTTGCGGAGCCGGACGGACGTCCAGAACATCGACCTGATGAATTTGGCCGGCTTCTGCCGTAACTGCCTGTCCAACTGGCTCAAGGACGCCGCGGACGCCCAGGGCGTGCCCTTGAGCAAGGACGAGAGCCGGGAGGCCGTCTACGGAATGCCCTACGAGGCCTGGAAGGCCAAGCATCAGGGCACGGCGACGCCCGAGCAGCTCGAGGCGATGAAGAAGGTCCATCCGCACGGGCATTGAGGGGCCAAGAGCTGCCTGCTGAGTCGCACCACACAACAGCTTTCTTCGGCGCGCCGCAGGAAGGTGTGGGCGCTCTGTGGACGAGCGCGATGCTTGCTTGAACGCCGGCGGCGCCAACCCTAAGGGTTCTGCCAGCACGCGCGGTGAGGGATGCCGGCGTCACCTCGTTTTGCCAGTTCATTGGGAGTACCTAGATGGCCACCTCCGCCGCCGTCCGCGACGACGAGCCCGCGACGAAATTTGCCAAGGACCAGCTCAAATCCATCATCGAGCGCATCGAACGGCTGGAGGAAGAGAAGAAGGCGATCTCCGACGACATCCGCGACGTCTATGCCGAGAGCAAGGGCAACGGCTACGACGTCAAGGCGCTGCGCACCATCGTGCGCCTGCGCAAGCAGGACCCCAACGAGCGCGCCGAGGCCGAGACCATTCTCGAGACCTACATGCAGGCGCTGGGGATGATTTGAGGCGCATCGCCTCAGGTACCCTGCCGTAGCCCGGGTGGAGCGATCCGAAATCCGGGCTACGAATCGGCGATGTTTCCCTTCGTCTGTGAACGGAGCCCGCCGTGACGACGCCGCCATTGCCGCGCGAGGTGAGCCGTGCCCTCAATGCTCTTCCGGCCCCGATCGGCAGGCGGCTGCTCCAGGTGCGCGAGCTGATCTTCAAGACCGCCGCTGCGCATGACGATGTCGGCCCCCTCACCGAAACGCTGAAATGGGGCGAACCTGCCTATGTGACGGAGAAGACCGGCAGCGGTTCGACCATCCGGCTCGGTCGACTGAAGGGCTCCGAGAACGCCGCGATTCTCTTCAACTGCAGGACGACGCTGGTCGACACCTTTCGCGAGCGTTTTCCCGATCAATTCGGGTACCGGCAGACGCGGGCGTTACTGTTGCCCGTGACGGGCAAGCTGCCGAAGCAGGAGCTTGCGGTCTGCCTGTCGCTGGCGCTGACCTATCATCTCGACAGGCGCGGGAGGCACTTGTAGCCCGGATGAGCGAAGCGATATCCGGGATGTCTCGGGCGCGCGCCACTTTCCCGGATGCCGCTCCGAACAGCCGGCCATGAAACCGAGCTCTTGGAAACAGCCGCGTCTATCAGCGCAGCGCGGCAGTTCGCACCAAGAAGGACGTCGTCTGGAGCTTTGCGGTCGCGCTGCCCGAGAAGCTGTCGCACGACAGGCCCGGCATCGGGTCCTCGGAGAAGCCCATCGCGATCACGGCCTGCGGCTTGACGAAATAGCCGCGCAGGGCCGCCGTATCCAGCTCGCCCATCAGCGTCACCGACATCGCGCGGCTGGCGCTCGGCGACAGCATCACGATCTTGAGCCAGATGCTCTCGCTCCTCGCCGCGGAGATGCGGGTGGCGGTTGCGATCCTGCCGTCGATGCTCTTGCCGACCACCGTGTTGATCTCGGTTGCCTGAGCCATGGTGCGGGACGAGGCGGCGGGGCGGGCGGTGCGCGCGATCGGCGCCGAGGCGACGACGACATTGGCGCGATCGACCGGAGAGGCGGCCGGCGCGTAAGCCAGCGCCTGAAGGGTTGCGCTGGAGACGCTTGCGGTTGGCTGCGGATCTGTGGCTGCGGCGAGCGCCTGGCGCGCCTTCAGCGCGGCGATCTGCGCCGGCGTCGCCTGCTGCGGCGCGGCCGGAACATCATCCCAGAACCCACGGGCATTGATGATGTCCGCCGGCGTCTCTGGCTTGCCGGGTGAAGGCTTGTCAGCCACGGGAGCGGGCTTGGGCTTCGGCGGCGCAACGATCTGCGCATCGGCCGAGGCGAGCTGGAGGGTTGCGGCGATCTGCGGCTTGGCGCGGGGCGTCGGCACCGGCTCGGCGGGCTTGGCCGCGGCTGCGACGATCGTCGATGCCGCCGGCTTTGCGGCCGGGGCCGGCGCGCCCTCGTCATCCTCGTCGCTGGCCGCCGGAGCTGCCGACTTGCTCTTGAACAGGGCGGCGAAGAAATTCGGCGTGCTGCCGGAATCGTCGCCGCTGCCGCGCCGCTCAATCTCGGCCTTGGCGAGCTCATAGTTCTTCAGCGGAACGCCATCGGTCGGCAGATGCACCGTTTTTCCGTCCGGGAAGACGCGGGCCAGCTGGTCGTGCGTCATGCGCGGCCAGTGCCGGACGCTACCGGTGTCGAGATGCACGAAGGGCGAGCCGGAGGTCGGATAGAAGCCGACGCCGCCGCGCTGCAGGCGCAGGCCGGCGAAGCGGATCTGCTCCAGCGGCACGCCGGGAATGTAGAAGTCCATCGCATGTCCCAGCATGTGCTGGCTGGAGCGCGCCACGCCGGAGGAGCGGCGGCGGAGCATGGCGTTGGTGGCGGGAGAGCGATAGGAGGAGATGATCTGGATCGGCTGCTTGCCGTCGACGTCGCGATAGACTTCCCAGAGGATGTCGAACAGGCGACGGTCCATGACCGTCTGCTCCTGGGTGCGCCAGTCGCGCAGGAAGTGGTTGAGCTGCTTCAGCGCCGCCTCGTCATAGCGACCTTCACGCTTGAACGTGACGGTGAGGTCCTCGCCGGAATGGGTGTGGTGGAAGGAAAGCGTCTTGGTCTCGTTCAGCGCGGCGGCGTCATGAACCGAGCCCGCGGCGGCAAGCAGTAATGCGGCAGCGAGGCCGATCCTGGATCCGGCCTTCACGCCCGCATGGGACAACGACAGCACAGCGAATTTGCGTGCGAGACCAGTCAGCACGTATGAGCCCACCCAGTCGACGAGCGTTCAAATGGACTCTCCCGCCAACCCCGTAGCAGCGCGAAAGAGGATGAACGCTTTCTTAAAGCGAGAAGGTTAATTCGAGGTTGACCTTCCCGCCCCCAAAACCAAGTCAGAGTACGATCCTAAGCGGTTGACTGTGGCAAAAAAACGCCCGCTGCCCACGTTGATGGTGGGACATGGTTAACACTAAGCGACCCCATCGGGGGATGGGGTCGCTGATTTCATTGCAGAATTTCGAGAGATCGTGCTTCGGCCATGCGTCAGCGGGTAAACACCCGCTGCTGCTGCTGCGGCCGCCTGCCGACCGGGGCCGGCGGCGCGGCCGGGGTCGGCGCCCCGAACAGGCGCTCGAAGAAGTTCGGCCCGGACGAGCCGAAGCCGCCGCCATTGTTCGCCACGGCAACCCCCGCCGGCAGCGTCGTTGCCGGCCGCGAATAGCTCGGCTGCGAGTGCGCGACCACGTTCTCGAGATCCTTGCCGCGGCTGTTCTTCAGGATGTTGATCATGACGGCGTCGCGGCCATAGACGTCCTTGCGGAATTGCAGCTTGCCGGCCTCATCCACGAACGCGGTCTGATAGGTGATGTTGACCGGGATCGGGGTCGGGAATTTCAGGTCGATCTCGCTCTTGCCGTACATGCTGCGGATACGCTCCGGCGTGTACTTCTCGTTCGGCATGACGATGTTGAGCAGAACGGAGGCGTACTGGTCCGGGTTCTGCACGCGCATGCAGCCATGGCTGAAGGCGCGCTCTTCCTTGGCGAACAGATGCTTGTCCGGCGTGTCGTGCTGATAGACCAGGAACTTGTTCGGGAAGTTGAAGCGGACACGGCCGAGCGCATTGGCTTCCCCGGGCGGCTGGGAGATGTGCACGGAGCCGTCGCGGTTCTGCTCGAGCCTGAGGCCCATGCGCTGAAGCACGGTCGGGTCCTGCTGCAGTGCCGGCAGGTATTCGTTGTAGACGATCGACGGCGGCACGTTCCAGGTCGGATTGACCGTAATGTACTTCATCGTCTCGGTGAGCAGCGGCGTCGCATGCTTGCCCGGCTTGCCGGTGACGACGCGGGTGGTCCAGACCTGCTGGCCGCGCTGCATCACCTTCAGCGTGAAGTCGGGGATGTTGAGGATGACATAGGCATCGCCCAGCGCGGGGGCGCCGAGGTCGCGCGGCAGCCAGCGCCAGCGCTCCATGTTCACCAGCACCACGTCGATCTGCTTGTCGCGCTTGGGGGTGTTGAGCGCCTTGACGGTCTTGTCGTCGAGGATGCCGGTCGCCTTCATCTCGGCATTGCTCTGGAACTTGCGCACGGCTTCGGCGACGCCGGCGTCATAGCGGGTGTCGCCGGGGTGCTCGGCGAGGCCCAGCTTGGCGCGCAGCTGCGGCACACGCGGATCTTCCACGACGATCTCGGCCTGCTTCTTGGTGGCCGGAGTGTATTTCAGCGCAGGGCCGTCGGCGATCTCGACCACCGGCCCGCTGCCCTGGCCGCGCAACTCGGCGAGCTTGGCCTTCAACTCCTTGTAGAGCTTGTGCGGCGGGTTGTAGCTGTCGAGCGTTGCGGACGCGTCGGCCGCGGTTGTGACCTTGGCGAGCACCTCGTTGGGGTCGATCGGATGCTCGGGATAGAGAATGTCGCCGCTGGCCTGCGACCAATGCATGCGGCCGCTCTGGGCATGGCGCGCATAGTCGAACATGCTCGCGGTGAGCTTGAGCTCGGCATCGGCAAGTGCGTCGGGCGTCGTGGCGGCGGCGAAATCCGGCACCGGATAGTCGGCCGGATTGAGGCCGTCGGAGGCCGCGTCCTTCAGCCGCGCCATCACGCCCTTGGCTGCCGGCGTCACGCTGCCGCCTTGCGTCCAGACCGGCGCGAAATCGCGCGCGCCGTAGAACTTCTCGACCGCGGCGCGCTCGTTCTTGCGGTCGAAATGCCGCGAGGTCTTGGCGCCGATGATGTCCTTCAGCCTGTCGGCGACCGGCTGGTCGGCCGCGGGGACGTTGCTCGCGGCCTTCACCGGCTCGGTGGCCGGAGCTGCCGCAGGCGCAGCCGGGGCGGTCGCTGTATCGGCCTTGGCGGGCTCCGACTTCGCGGGCTCGGTCTTCACGGTCTCGTTCTTCGGCGCCTCGGCGGCGGGCGTGGTCGCGACGCCGGAAGGCTTCGGCTCGACATTGTCCGTTGCCGGTGCGGCTTCAGCCTTCGCGGGCTCTTTGGCTGCATCCTGAAGCGTCGCGGTGGTGTCGAGCTTGATGTCTGAGGCGGCCGGAGGCGGGACGTTTGCGGGCTCGGGGCGCGGGATCGCGGCTTCGATCGCGAGCTCGGCGGCGCTGCTGCGGGCCTGGTCCTGCGCCAGGGCTGAGCTGGCCGACACCGTGAGGAAGGTTGCCGCGACCGTCATCAAGACACGGTCAAAGCCCGCACGGTGATTCAAACAGTCACGCATTGTGTCGCACCCCTCGGGTAAGCTGCCCCTCGGGGAACAGCTCTGTTATCGCCTAATGAGTTTCGGCTAAACCGCGCCGGCCCCTCGAAAGTTGCACGCCTGCACGCAACGATTCTGACGCAGACGATATACAGGCCCCGATTTTGCAGCCAGCGCTACCGGGGACAACTCACGACAAACTGACTTCAAGGGAGCCTCTTGGCAACGGATTGTGCGCTTCGGCCGCGCGCTTTTCCTGTGTCTGTCACTTCCAGGTCACGGTTCAATCCGCCGTCGAATTCCATCGTCATGCGAACAGCTTACAACGGCTTGGCATCGTCCGCGGACGGCCCGTTTGCATGAGGCTCAGTGCGTCTCCTCGCCGCTTTTGCCGCCATGACCGGGAACCCCGGCTTCGTCGAGCTTGCGGTAGAGCGTCGACCGGCCGATTCTGAGGCGGCGAGCCACCTCGGACATCTGGCCGCGATAGTGCGAGATCGCAAAGCGAATGATCTCGTTCTCCATTTCCTCCAGCGAGCGGACATCACCGGTGGCGGTGAGCATGGCGAGAGTTCCCGCGGCGGGGAGCGGCGCGATTGGTATTTCGCTACCCGATACCACGGACGGCATTGTCGGCTCGAGCATCAGCGGGGCGGTCGGAATATCCGTGACGGGATGCGGCTGCGAAGCGAGCAGGGGGAAATCGTCCAGCTCGAGCTGGTCGCCGTCGCTCATCACCACGGCGCGGTAGACCGCGTTCTCCAGCTGACGGATGTTGCCGGGCCAGTCGAGCTGGGCCAGGTGCGCCACCGCTTCGCCGCTAATGCCGCTGATCGGGCGGTTCTCCTCGGCGGAAAACCGCGCCAGGAAATGCCTGAGCAGATGCGGAATGTCCTCGCGCCGGGCGCGGAGCGAGGGGATCGTCACCGGCAGCACGTGCAGCCGATAGAACAGATCTTCCCGGAAATGCCCCTGTTTCACCCGCTCCAGCAGCTTGCGGTTGGTTGCCGAGATGATGCGGACGTCGACCTTGACCGGCTTGCGGCCGCCGACGGCCTCCACGGCACCTTCCTGCAGCGCGCGCAGCAGCTTCACCTGCGCAGTCAGCGGCAGCTCGCTGACCTCGTCCAGAAACAGCGTGCCGCCATGGGCCTCGACGAACTTGCCCATGTGCCGCTCGGTGGCGCCGGTGAAGGCGCCCTTCTCGTGACCGAACAGAATGGACTCGACGAGGTTGTCGGGAATCGCACCGCAATTGACCGCGACGAACGGCTTGGCCTTGCGCTCGCCGCTGCCGTGGATGGCGCGCGCGAACATTTCCTTGCCGACGCCGGACTCGCCCTCGATCAGCACGGGAATCGCGGAATTCGCCGCCTTTTGCGCGGCGCGCATCACCGGGGTCATTGCCTCTGCGCGGGTGATGATGTCGGAGAAGGTCAGCCGGCCTTCGCGGCTGTGACGGATGCGCTGCAATTCGCCCTTGAGCGCGGACGTGTTGAGCGCGTTGCGAAGCGAGACCTGGAGCCGCTCCATGCCGACCGGCTTGACGACGAAATCGGCCGCGCCCGCGCGCATTGCCGAGATCACGTTGTCTATGCCGCCATGGGCGGTCTGCACGATGACGGGGATGCTGAGGCCGGCTTCGCGGATTTTCGCCAGCACGCCCATGCCGTCGAGGCCGGGCATCACGAGGTCCAGGACGACGCCGTCGACAGCCGGACCGTCGGGAGCGGTGAGGGCGGCGATGGCGGCGTCGCCGGAGTCTACCACCACCGTCTCATAGCCGCATTTCTGCACCATGTTCTCGATCAGCCGGCGGGCTACAGCGTCGTCGTCGGCGATCAAAATACTGGCAGCCATGGTGTTCCCCGCACGCTACTACTATCTGTCTCGAATCGGGGCACTCTGGCCGAAGCCGATTAACGCACGCTTAAACCTTGATGCCCCCGCCCGCCGTCGCGATTGTTGAACACAGGTTTCCCACACAATGATTTCGCGCTCCAAGTCTGCTCTCCGCAAGCCTGCCGCCAAGACATCTCCGAAGACGTCCGCCAAGAAATCTGCCGCCAAGGCAAAGCCCTCCAGATCTTCGGCCGCAAGGCCTGCGAGCAAAACCGGCAAGCTCCCGGAGTGGAACCTTGGCGATCTCTATTCCGGGATCGACGCGCCCGAGGTGGCGCGCGATCTCGAAAAGATGGATGCCGACTGCGTCGCCTTCGAGACCGACTACAAGGGCAAGCTGGCGACAGGGACAGCAAACGAAGATGGCGGAAAATGGCTCGCCGAAGCGGTGCGACGCTATGAGGCGATCGACGATCTCGCCGGCCGTCTTGGCTCCTATGCCGGTCTCGTTCATGCCGGGGACAGCGTGGACCCTGCGATTTCAAAGTTTTACGGCGACGTTTCCGAGCGCCTGACGGCGGCGTCCACGCATCTGCTGTTCTTCGCGCTCGAACTGAACCGGATCGATGACGATATTTTGAACCGGGCGATGCAGGCTTCCGAGCTTGCGCATTATCGCCCCTGGATCGAGGATTTGCGCAAGGAGAAGCCGTACCAGCTCGACGACAAGCTCGAGCAGCTTTTCCTGGAGAAGGCGCAGACCGGCTATTCAGCCTTCAACCGGTTGTTCGACCAGACCATCTCGAGCCTGCGCTTCAAGGTCGGGCCTAAGGAGCTCGCGATCGAGCCGACGTTGAATCTGCTGCAGGACCGCGACGGCGCCAAGCGCAAGAGCGCGGCAGAGGCGTTGGCGAAGACCTTCAAGGCCAATGAGCGCACCTTTGCGCTGATCACCAACACGCTCGCCAAGGACAAGGACATCTCCGACCGCTGGCGCGGCTTCAAGGACGTCGCGGATTCCCGCCATCTCAACAACCGGGTCGAGCGCGAGGTGGTCGATGCGCTGGTCGCCTCGGTGCGCGCGGCTTATCCGAAGCTGTCGCATCGCTATTATGCGCTCAAGGCGAAGTGGTTCGGCAAGAAGCGGCTGGCTTATTGGGACCGCAACGCGCCGCTGCCCTTTGCGGCAACCGATGTCATCGCCTGGCCGGAGGCACGAAGCATGGTGCTGACGGCCTATCGCGGCTTCTCGCCCAGAATGGCCGACATCGCCGAGCGCTTCTTCACCGATCGCTGGATCGACGCGCCGGTGCGGCCGGGCAAGGTGCCCGGGGCGTTCTCGCATCCGACCACGCCGTCGGCGCATCCTTACGTGCTCATGAACTACCAGGGCAAGCCGCGCGACGTGATGACGCTCGCCCACGAGCTCGGCCATGGCGTGCACCAGGTGCTCGCCGCGAAGAACGGCGCCCTGATGGCTCCGACGCCGCTGACGCTGGCGGAGACCGCGAGCGTGTTCGGCGAGATGCTCACCTTCCGGCGGCTGCTGGCGCAGACCAAGAGCGCCAAACAGCGGCAGGCGCTGCTCGCCGGCAAGGTCGAGGACATGATCAACACCGTGGTGCGGCAGATCGCGTTCTATTCCTTCGAGCGCGCCGTCCACACCGAGCGCAAGAACGGCGAACTTACCGCGACGCGGCTCGGCGAAATCTGGCTGTCGGTGCAGGGCGAGAGCCTGGGGCCCGCGATCGAGATCAAGGCGGGCTACGAGAATTACTGGATGTACATCCCGCACTTCATCCACTCGCCGTTCTATGTCTACGCCTATGCGTTCGGCGACTGCCTCGTGAACTCGCTCTATGCCGTCTATGAGAACGCGAATGAGGGCTTTGCCGAGCGCTATCTCGACATGCTCGCCGCCGGCGGCACCAAGCATTATTCCGAGCTGCTGCGCCCGTTCGGGTTGGATGCCAAGGATCCGAAGTTCTGGGACGGCGGGCTCAGCGTCATCGCAGGCATGATCGACGAGCTCGAGGCGATGGGCTGAGGTGCTTGGGCGCTTTTGGGGATGGAGCGCACGTAAAACATCTGTTGAACTAAACCTTGGGCGATGTTATACATATGTATAACTCGCTGGAGCCGTGCCATGAAGATCGAGATCAAGAAGATTGGCAATTCCGACGGACTGCTGCTGCCTCGTGAATTGATGCAACGGCTCGATCTCAAGCGTGGTCAGCAATTGCACATCGTGGAATTGCCGGGCGGTGGCTTCCAGGCCCTGCCCTACGATCCCGACTTCGAGCGGACGATGGAAATCGCCGACGAGGTGATGGACAAGTATCGCGACACGCTCGCGGCGCTTGCGAAATAGTTGGTTGTGCAATGAGCGATCCTCAGGAGCCGCTCTGGATTACTTACGAGCAGGCCGTCGCCATTCATAGCCGGCAACTCCGACGCTTCGGAGGCGCGCCTGGGCTGCGTGACGAAGGCATGTTGCGGTCGGCGCTCGATCGCCCGATCAACAAATGGCGGTACGAGCAGGTGTCGTTGGACGAGCTTGCCGCAGCCTATGCGTTCGGGCTCGCGAAGAATCATGCGTTCGTCGATGGAAACAAGCGGATTGCCTTCATGGCGATGATGGTCTTTCTGCACAAGAATGGCGTGGCGTTCAGTCCCGATCCGGCGGAAGCGACGACCATCATACTCTCTCTCGCCGCCGGCGAAGTCAGCGAGGAGAGCCTCGTCCGCTGGATCCGCGACAATTGGAATTCCAAATGACCCGATTTGCGGGAAACTCCGCCCTGGTGCCGTTGCCCTGTTCAAATCTTTAAGGTATCCCAGCCTGAGAATTCGACTTTCGACTGGGGACATCCATGGCTGACCATAGCGAAGTGGCCTACACCACCGCCGACGGCAACGACTATGTTGCGCACGAGCAGACCTACGAGGGCTTCATCAAGCTGGTGAAGTACGGCACGGTCTCGGTCGCGCTCATCGTGATCCTGATGGCGATCTTCCTCACCTGATCGATCGACTGCCGCACCGCCAGCGTCGACGGTGCTCATAAAATTTGCATTCAAGCCGGTTTCAAAACCGGTATCCAACGTTGCGGGAGTAACGCTAAGTTCGCGTGCGCGCTTTTTCCCGCGTCGCCGGAGGGATTATGAAGATCGCCGTTGCCAAGGAAGTCGATCCGTCGGAGCCGCGCGTCGCCGCTTCGCCCGATACGGTGAAGAAATTTAGGGCGCTCGGGGCCGAGATCGCCGTCGAGCCGGGTGCCGGCATCAAGTCGGGCCTGCCGGATTCCGAATTCACCGCGGCTGGTGCCACCGTCAGCACTGACGCGCTGAAGGACGCCGACATCGTCATCAAGGTGAAACGCCCGGAGGCGTCCGAGCTGCCGCAGTACAAGCGCGGCGCCCACGTCATCGCCATCATGGACCCTTACGGCAACGAGGCCGCGCTGAAGACGATGGCTGATGCCGGCGTTGCCGCCTTCGCGATGGAATTGATGCCGCGCATCACCCGCGCGCAGGTGATGGACGTGCTGTCCTCGCAGGCCAACCTTGCCGGCTACCGCGCCGTGATCGAGGGCGCCGAGGCCTTCGGTCGCGCCTTCCCGATGATGATGACGGCCGCCGGCACCGTACCGGCCGCAAAAGTGTTCGTGATGGGTGTCGGCGTTGCCGGCCTCCAGGCGATCGCGACCGCGCGCCGTCTCGGCGCCGTGGTCACCGCCACCGACGTGCGTCCCGCGACCAAGGAGCAGGTGGAATCGCTCGGTGCGAAATTCCTCGCGGTCGAGGACGAGGAGTTCAAGAACGCGCAGACCGCCGGCGGCTACGCCAAGGAAATGTCGAAAGAATACCAGGCCAAGCAGGCCGCGCTCACCGCCGAGCACATCAAGAAGCAGGACATCGTGATCACGACCGCGCTGATTCCGGGCCGGCCGGCGCCGAAGCTCGTCAGCGCCGAGATGGTCAGCTCGATGAAGCCGGGCTCCGTTCTGGTCGATCTCGCCGTCGAGCGTGGCGGCAATGTCGAGGGTGCGAAGCCGGGCGAGGTCGTGGATGTCGATGGCATCAAGATCGTCGGCTACACCAATGTCGCCGGCCGCGTTGCGGCTTCGGCTTCCAGCCTCTATGCCCGCAATCTGTTCTCCTTCATCGAGACCATGGTCGACAAGAAAGAGAAGAAGCTCGCCGTCAACTGGGACGACGAACTGGTCAAGGCCACTGCGCTGACGAAAGAC
>NZ_JAEMSD010000090.1:11973-14892 GCF_016462955.1 Bradyrhizobium sp.
TCTTAAATCGGGTTTAAGGAGAGCCGCCATGGAGCATGCAGCACAGCTCGTCGACCCCTTCATCTTCCAGCTGTCGATCTTCGTCCTCGCCGTTTTCGTCGGCTATTTCGTCGTCTGGTCGGTGACGCCGGCGCTGCATACGCCGCTGATGAGCGTCACCAACGCGATCTCCTCGGTGATCGTGGTCGGCGCGCTGCTCGCGGTCGGTGTCGGCATGATTTCGAGCGGCTCGGGCTGGGCGCGCGGCTTCGGCTTCGTCGCGCTCGTCTTCGCCTGCGTGAACATATTCGGCGGCTTCCTCGTCACCCAGCGCATGCTGGCGATGTACAAGAAGAAGTCGAAGTAAGCGGCCACCTCGGGCTGAAGGGATCAATGGGGACCTGAGATGAGCGCCAATCTCTCTGCATTCTTGTATCTCGTGGCGGGGGTGCTGTTCATCCTGTCGCTGCGCGGGCTGTCGAGCCCGGCAACCTCGCGCCAGGGCAATCTGTTCGGCATGATCGGCATGGCGATTGCGGTCGCCACCACGCTCGCAAGCCATCCGCCGGCCGACGGCGTGGCGTGGATCCTCGTCATCCTCGCGGTCGCGATCGGCGGCGGCGCCGGCGCGGTGATCGCCCGCCGCGTGCCGATGACCTCGATGCCTGAACTGGTCGCCGCCTTCCACTCGCTGGTCGGCATGGCCGCAGTGCTGGTCGCGGCCGGCGCGTTCTATGCGCCGGAGGCCTTCGGCATCGGGACCCCCGGCAAGATTCATCCGCAGAGCCTGGTCGAGATGTCGCTCGGCGTCGCCATCGGCGCGCTGACCTTCACCGGCTCGGTGATCGCGTTCCTGAAGCTGTCGGCGCGCATGAGCGGCGCGCCGATCATCCTGCCGTTCCGCCACATCATCAACATCGGCCTCGCATTGGCGCTGGTGTTCTTCATCGTCGGTCTCGTGCTGTCCGGCAGCGCGTTCGACTTCTGGATGATCGTCATCCTCGCGCTGGCGCTCGGCGTGCTCATGATCATCCCGATCGGCGGCGCCGACATGCCGGTCGTGATCTCGATGCTGAACTCCTATTCCGGCTGGGCCGCGGCCGGCATCGGATTCACGCTCGGCAATTCCGCGCTGATCATCACCGGCGCGCTGGTCGGCTCCTCGGGCGCGATCCTGTCCTACATCATGTGCCACGCGATGAACCGGTCCTTCATCTCGGTCATCCTCGGCGGCTTCGGCGGCGAGACGGCTGCCGCCGGTGGGGGAACCGGCGAGCAGAAGCCGGCCAAGCTCGGCTCGGCTGACGATGCCGCCTTCATCATGAAGAACGCCTCCAAGGTCATCATCGTGCCCGGCTACGGCATGGCGGTGGCGCAGGCCCAGCACGCGCTGCGCGAGATGGCGGACATGCTGAAGAAGGAAGGCGTCGAGGTGAAATACGCCATTCACCCGGTCGCCGGCCGCATGCCCGGCCACATGAACGTGCTGCTGGCCGAAGCCAACGTGCCTTATGACGAGGTGTTCGAGCTCGAGGACATCAACTCCGAATTCGCGCAGGCCGACATCGCTTTCGTGATCGGCGCCAACGACGTCACCAACCCGGCGGCGGAAGAGGACAAGACCTCGCCGATCTACGGCATGCCCGTGCTCCAGGTCTGGAAGGCCGGCACCGTGATGTTCATCAAGCGCTCGCTGGCTTCCGGTTACGCGGGCATCGACAATCCGCTGTTCTATCGCGACAACACCATGATGCTGCTCGGCGACGCCAAGAAGGTCACCGAGAACATCGTCAAGGCGATGTAGGCGGAAGGGACCGTGTCCATCAACAAGGAATGGCACCGGTCCCATCCCATGCCGTCCAAAGCCACGCGCGAGCAGCGCGTCGAATGGCACGCTGCTCACAAGGCGGCATGCGGCTGCCGCGACGTTCCGGCCAGTCTGCGCCCTGACGTCATGAAATTGCTGCGGAGCCATCGCAAGCCCTAGGCTCACTCGAGGGGCGCGCCGCGCAATCATGACCGTCCTCAAGTGGATCGCCATCCTGCTCGTGACCGTCTACTGCGCCGGTCTCCTCGTGCTGTACGTCCGCCAGCGCGAGTTGCTGTTTCCGATCCCGCCCGTCGGCCGGACCGCGCCTGATGCTGCCGGCCTGCCCGAGGCGGAAGAGCACATTCTGACCACGTCGGACGGCGAGAAGGTGATCGTCTGGCACGTGCCGGCGAAGCCTGGCCGTTCCGTGATTCTGTACTTCCACGGCAACGGCGATTTCCTCGCCGGGCGCGTCAGCAGCTTCAAGGCAATGACGGCCGACGGCACCGGCCTCGTGGCACTGTCCTATCGCGGCTATGCCGGCTCGAGCGGGACGCCGAGCGAACAGGGGCTGCTGCGCGATGCGGCGGCCGCCTACGGGTTCACCACGGCGCGATATGCCGCGGAACGGATCGTCGTCTGGGGCTTTTCGCTGGGGACGGGTGTCGCGGTCGCCATGGCGTCCGAACACCCCGTCGCCAAATTGATCCTGGCGGCGCCATACACTTCGACGGTGGACGTCGCTGCCTCGCAGTTCCGCTTCATTCCCGTGCGCCTGCTGATGCGCGATCAGTTTCGCTCCGACGAGCGGATCGCGCGCGTCACGGTGCCGCTGTTGGTGATGCACGGCACCAATGACCTTGCCATTTCGATCGCGTTCGGAGAGCGTTTGTTCGGGCTCGCGCATGAACCGAAGCAGTTCGTTCGCTTCGCGGGCGGCGGACACGACAATCTCGATGCGTTTGGCGCGATCGAGACAGCGAGGCGCTTCATTGCTTACTGAACGGCTTGTGACTTGCCGGGGCTGCATGATCGTCGCTGCGCCGCTCGCGCTGCTTCCGCAGCCTGCATGGGCTGCCGCGGCGATTGACGGCGCGCTAAGAGAGACCTAAGTCCGGAAGTGTTTGGTA
>NZ_JAEMSD010000090.1:14902-17186 GCF_016462955.1 Bradyrhizobium sp.
GCTGTTCGCACAATTCTGGCACCACCATTACGGCAAGATCACCGCGGCCTGGGCGGTGCTGTCGCTCGGCTCGCTGGTCGTCTTCGCTGGCGGCATGGCAACGCTGGCGGCGCTCGTTCACGCCCTGCTCGCCGAATATCTCGGCTTCATCGTTCTGCTGTTCTCGCTCTATGTCGTAGCCGGCGGCGTCCTCATCACTGGAGACATCAAGGCGACGCCGGCGACCAATCTCGGCATTCTCGCGCTCGGCACGTTGGGAGCGAGCATCGTCGGTACCACGGGTGCGGCGATGATTCTGATCCGCCCCTTGCTCCGCGCCAACCGGCTGCGCCGTCACAACGTCCATGTCGTCATCTTCTTCATCATCCTGGTTGCAAATGTAGGCGGCGCGCTGAGCCCGCTCGGCGATCCCCCGTTGTTCGTCGGCTTCCTGCACGGCGTCGACTTCTTCTGGACCACGCGAACCATCTGGCTGCAGACCGCAATCGTGGCCGGGCTGCTGCTCGCGATTTTCGCCGCCATCGACCTCTGGCGTTTCCGGAGCGAGCCGCCGCCCGTTGGCGCCGGCCCCGCCCAGCCGGTCCGCATCCGCGGGCTCGTCAATCTGGTGCTGATTGCGGCCATCGCCGCCAGTCTGCTGGCCTCGGCAATGTGGAAGCCGGGCGTTTCGTTCGACATTCTCGGCACCAAGCTGGAGCTGGAGGACATCGCCCGCAATCTGGTGCTGCTCGCCATCGCGGCGCTGTCGGTGTGGCTCACGCCGGACGAACATCGGCAGGCCAACGGCTTCACCTGGGAACCCATCCGCGAGGTCGCGAAGCTGTTCGCCGGCATCTTCGTCGCCATCATCCCGGTCATTGCCATGCTCAATGCCGGACATGACGGTGCGTTCGCCTGGCTGCTCACCGCCGTGACGGGGCCGGACGGAGCGCCGCGTGAGGTCGTCTATTTCTGGTTTACCGGCCTGATGTCCGCGTTCCTCGACAATGCTCCGACCTATCTGTTGTTCTTCGAACTCGCCGGCGGGGATGCGCAAGTGCTGATGCATCAGCTCTCCGGCACGCTTGCCTCGATCTCCATGGGGGCCGTCTACATGGGAGCGCTCACCTATATCGGCAACGCGCCGAACTTCATGGTGAGCAGCATCGCCAGTGAAAGCGGCATCCAGATGCCGAGCTTCTTCGGTTATTTCCTGCGCGCCGGCGCCGTGCTGATCCCGCTGTTCCTGTTGCTGACGTTCCTGCCGGTCGTCCCGATCCTGCACTGGCATTGAATCTCGCGCCCGATTTGCTACTGCTGCCGAGCCCCGATCAGGAGAATTCTGATGCTTGCCGCCAAATCCGAGGTTCAGGTCGACAATGAGCAGGTCCGGGTGACCGAATGGCGGCTCGTGCCCGGCAGCGCCACGGGGCATCACACCCACGGCATGGACTATGTCATCGTTCCGGTCGTGGCGGGAGAGATGACCATCGTGGCGCCGAATGGCGAGCGGTCCAAAGCGCAGCTCGCGGCGGGAAAGTCCTATTTCCGCAAGGCCGGCGTCGAGCATGACGTACTTAACGAAACCTCAACCGAGATCGTGTTCCTTGAAATAGAGCTGAAACCATAAGCCGGCGCTCCTGTCTGCCATCGATCCGTCGCAGTTGATCCCTCACAATGCCCTAAAGTTCCCGCATCAGATCGCGCGGGGAGTGGCCGAGAAATGCTGAAATACCTCGCTAAAATCTCGACGGATATTTTCCCCTCGGTGCTCGCAACGATCATCGGGGCTTACATCGTTAACCACTACATCAACGCCAAGCCGGCGGCCGACACCCCAGCCGCCGTGGTCGCGCCCGCCCAGACGGGCAGTGACGGCAAACCGGATGCCGCCGCCAACCTTCCTGCCCCTGGCGTCAAGGCCAAGGGCATTTCCGAGAAGAGCGTCGCCGAAAGGGCGACGGTCGAGAAGCCTGCCGATCATCAGCCTTCGGCCGAGGCCAAGGCCGCCGACATGGCTCCCGCGGAAAACGGCCCGCGCGGCCGTCCTTCTGCGCGCGACAAGGCCGCGGCCAAGTCAGCTCCGGCTGCCTCTGCTCCAGTCGTTGAGGCCAATTCGGCCTCGACGGCGGCTTCCCCCGCCGCGACCCCCGACGCCAACGATCTCGCGCGTGCTGCGATCGAGCGCCTGCGCAAGTCGAATGAGGGCAAGCCAGCCGAGGCCAAGGCTACCGAGGCCAAGGCTACCGAGGCCAAGGCCGCTGAGCCCAGATCTGCCGAAGCCAGGCCTGCGGAGGTTCGCGCG
>NZ_JAEMSD010000091.1:0-804 GCF_016462955.1 Bradyrhizobium sp.
AAGCCTGGTCCGCGATCTTCAGCGCGGCCTGTGCGTTCTGCTCGACCAGCAGGACCGAGACGCCGGCAGTACGGAGCTCGGTGACGATGCGGAAGATGTCGGCGACGATGATCGGGGCAAGGCCGAGGCTCGGCTCGTCCAGCATCAGGAGCTTCGGCTCGCCCATCAGGGCGCGGCCCATCGCGAGCATCTGCTGCTCGCCGCCGGAGAGCGTGCCGGCGAGCTGCTTGCGCCGCTCCTTGAGCCGTGGAAACAGCGCATAGACCCGCTCGATCGAGGTCTTGGCCTTGCTCCGCTCGATGCGGAAAGCGCCCAGCTGGAGATTGTCCTCGACATTCATGGTCACGAACAATTCGCGGTGCTCCGGCACGAGGCCGAGCCCCATCGCGACGCGGTCCTCGATGTCGAGGCGGGCGAGATCCTGGCCCGCAAAGGCGACGCGGCCTTTCAGCGGCAGAATGCCCATGATGGCCGAGAGCAGCGTGGTCTTGCCGGCGCCGTTGGCGCCGACGATGGTGACGATCTCGTTGCTGCCGACCTCGAGCGAGACCGAGCGCACCGCCTCGACCTTGCCATAGGCGACATGCGCGTCGGTGACGGACAACAGCGTGCTCATGCCGCCACTCCGAGATAGGCCTTGATCACTTCGGGATTGGTCTTGATCGTGGCCGGCGTGCCTTCGGCGATCTTGGTGCCGAAATCGAGCACCACGATGCGGTCGGCGAGGTTCATGACGAAGCCCATGTCGTGCTCGACCAGCAGTACGCTCATGCCGCCGTCGCGCAGGTCGCGCAGCAGCGTCGC
>NZ_JAEMSD010000091.1:814-17184 GCF_016462955.1 Bradyrhizobium sp.
GCTTCTCCATGTGGCGCAGTCCCGCGGCCGGCTCGTCGAGCAGCAGCAGCATCGGATCGACGCAGAGCGCGCGGGCGATCTCGACGATGCGCTGCTGGCCCAGCGAGAGGCTGCCTGCCAGCTGGTGCATCTGTTCGGTGAGGCCGACGCGCTCGATCTGGCGGGCGGCCTCCGCGAGCAGCCGGGCTTCGTCGGCGCGGTCGAGCCGCAGCATCGAAGACACGGGTCCCGAATGGCCGCGCAGATGCGCGCCGATCGCGACGTTCTCCAGCACGGTCATGTCGGGCACCAGCTTGACGTGCTGGAAGGTCCTGCTGATGCCGAGCTTCACGATCTCCTGCGGCGGTGCGTTGTCGACCTTCCTGCCGAGCACGGAGATCGAGCCCGCGGTCGCCGACAGCACGCCGGTGATCAGGTTGAAGGTCGTGCTCTTGCCGGCGCCGTTCGGGCCGATCAGCGCGACGATTTCGCGGGCCTTGACGTCGAAGGAGACGTTGTTGACCGCGACCACGCCGCCGAACTGCTTTCGCGCCTTGTCGACCTGGAGCAGGACGCCGGCCTCGGCGGGAGCGCGGGTGCGATGCTCCAGCTTCAGCGAGGTGTCCAGCTTCTTGCCGCCGGTCCGCTCGGGGAGGAACGACATCAGCCAGGGCCAGAGGCCGCCGGGCGCGAGCTGCAGCAGCGCCACCAGCATGATGCCGAACACGATGGTCTCGACCTGGCCGGAGCCCGGCAGGATCATCGGCAGATAGCTCTGCAGCACCTCCTTCAGGACCACGACGATGGCCGCGCCGAGGACGCCGCCCCAGACATAGCCGGCGCCGCCGACCACCGCGATGAAGAGATATTCGATGCCCATATGCGCGCCGAACGGGGTCGGGTTCACCGCGCGCTGCAGATGGGCGTACAGCCAGCCCGACAGGCCGGCGAGCACCGCGGCGTGGATGAACACCAGCAGTTTTGCGCGCGGCGTGTGCACGCCGAAGGCTTCCGCCGCGATATGGCCTCGGCGCAGCGCGCGGATCGCGCGGCCGGTGCGGGAGTCCAGCAGGTTCATCGTCAGCAGCGCCGAGACGATCACGGCGATCCAGATCGCGTAATAGATCGAGCCGGGCGAGAGCATCTTGAACGTGCCGATCGACAGCGGCGGGATCGCGGATATGCCGTCGTTGCGGCCCAGGAATTCCAGCTTGCTGAAGAGATAGAACAGCCCGAGCCCCCAGGCGAGCGTGCCGAGGGGTAGATAATGGCCGGAGAGCCGGACGGTGATCAGGCCGAGCAGCACCGCGAACAGGCCGCTGACCAGGAGCGACAGCGGCAGCGTCAGCCACGGCGACAGGCCGTAGGCGGTCGTCAGTACGGCGGTGGTGTAGGCTCCGAAGCCGACGAAGGCCGCCTGGCCGAACGAGGTCAGGCCGCCGACGCCGGTCAGCAGCACGAGGCCCATCGCGACCAGGGCGGCAAGGCCGATATTGTCGAGCAGCACGATCCAGAACGGCGGCATGCCCGGGACGAACGGGATCGCCGCCATGACGGCTGCAAAGACGATGATGGGAAGCCGGCTCTGCATCTTGGCGTCAGTCCTTCTCTTCCTCGACCGCGGGCGCGGCGAGCGAGCGCAGCAGCAGCACGGGGATCAGCAGCATGAAGACGATGACCTCTTTGTAGTTGGAGGCGTAGAAGGACGAGAACGCCTCGACGATGCCGACCACCAGCGCCGCGACTGCGGTGAGGGGGTAGCTGACGAGGCCACCGATGATCGCGGCGACGAAGCCCTTCAGGCCGATCAGGAATCCGCTGTCGTAATACAGCGTCGTGATCGGCACGATCAGGATGCCCGAGAGCGCGCCGATGACGGAGGCGAGCAGGAAGGCGATCTGCCCCGACAGCGTGGTGCGGATGCCGGCAAGCCGCGCGCCGAGCCGGTTCACCGCGGTCGCGCGCAGCGCCTTGCCGTACAGCGTCAGGCCGAAGAACAGCCAGAGGGCGACGATGAAGGCGATGGTGATGGCGTAGACGGTGATGCTCTGGCCGGTGAAGCGGAGCGCGCCGGCGGTGAAGGCGCCGGACAGCACGGCGGGCCCGCGCTGGCCTTCAGCGCCGAAGAACAACAGGCCAAGCCCCTGCAGCGCCAAATGAACGCCCACCGAGGCGATCAGCAGCACCAGCACGGAGGTGTGCGCCAGCGGCTGGAAGGCGATGCGGTAGAGATACAGGCCGATCATCGCCACGATCACCAGCGACAGCGCGATGCAGATCGCGACCGGCGGCTTCTGGGCGGCGAAGTACAGGGTCAGCGCCAGCACGATCGCCGGCAGCACGATGTTGGTGACGAGGCTGCGCAGGACCAGGCGGCCGTGCAAGGCCTTGCGGGCCACGAACAGGTCGAAGCCGAAGGCGCCGATGCCGAGCGCCAGCGCGAGCTTTGCCGTGCCAGGCATCTGGCCCGCCGCCAGCGAGGCATAGGTCAGCGCGCCATAGGTGACGAACTCGCCCTGGGGAATGAGGATGACGCGGGTGACCGCGAACACCAGCACCAGCGCCAGGCCGAGCAGCGCATAGATGGCGCCGTTGGTGATGCCGTCCTGCACCAGGAACAGCATGATGGTGGTATTCAAGACCGGACGCTCCCCCTAATCCGGACCGGTCCTCGCGATTACGGTGGACGGTCCGCTCACAGCCATTGAAAAACGCTGACGATATTTGGTATGGTCCATAACAATTATCAAATATAACATCAAGGGTGGGGAGCGACCCGTCCCGAATTTATCGGGATTGCGAGCACGAGGCGATGACCGTTTCCAAAACCGCTGAAAAGTCTTCCGGAAAACCGGCCGACGCGGCCAAGGGCCGCAAGGACGCGGGCGAGCCGCAGGCGGAAGCCCTCCAGCTCGGCGAGTTGTCCGAGCAGCTCGGCTATGTCCTGAAACGTGCCCAGCTCAAGGTGTTCGAGAACTTCCTGCGCTGCGTGGCCTCGCTGCAACTGACGCCCGCGCAGTTCTCGGTGCTGTTGCTGGTCGAGAAGAACCCGGGCCGTAACCAGACCGAGATCGCCTCCACGCTTGGCATCCTCAGGCCGAACTTCGTGGCCATGCTCGACAATCTCGAGAGCCGCGACCTCTGCACGCGGATCCGCTCCACAAACGACCGCCGCTCGCACATCCTGGTGCTCACCGACAAGGGCAAGGCGGTGCTGGCCCGCGCCAAGAAGCTGGTCGCCACCAAGCACGAGGCGCGGCTGAACGATTTGCTCGGCCAGGCCAACCGCGAGGCCCTGCTCGCGATGCTCGCCAAGATCGCCAACGAGTTTTGACGGGGCGCTCTCTATCCACCGTCATGGCCGGGACAAGCCCGGCCATGACGGAGATACCTAGGCCTCAATCCACCAAAATCACCCGGATGTCGTTCACGTTGGTCAGCGTCGGGCCCGGCTTGAGCAGGTCCCCCGTCGCCTCGAAAAACGCGGTCGCGTCGTTGTTGTCGAGATAGGCCTGCGGCTGCAGCCCCAGCACCTTCATCTTCGCGAAGGTCGTCGCGTCGATCATTGCGCCGGCGGGATCGGTCGGATGGCCGGCGCCGCCGTCGGCGCCGTCGGTGTCGCCGGCCAGCGCGGCAATGCCCGGCGTGTCCTGCAACAGCGAGGCCAGCGCCAGCGCGTATTCCTGGTTGGGGCCGCCGCGCCCGTTGCCACGCACGGTGACCGTGAGTTCGCCGCCGGAGAGGATCGCGAGGCGCCTGCCTTGCGCGCGGGCGTCCAGCGCCAGCCTGGCATGCGCGGCGGCGACCTCGCGCGCCTCGCCCTCGAGATCGGCGCCGAGATCGATCGTCTCGTAACCGGACGCGCGCGCGAGCTTCACCGCGGCGTCGAGCGACTGCCTGGGCCGCGCGATCAGCTCGAACGAGGCGCGCGCAAACGCAGCGTCACCCGGCTTGCAGCTCTCATTGGCGGGATCCTCGAGCGCGCGGCGCACGGCATCGTCGACGTCGAGCCGGTATTTCGCGACGATCGCGCGCGCGTCCGCCAGCGTGGTCGGATCCGGCACCGTGGGGCCGGAAGCGATCGCGGACGGATCGTCATGCGGCACGTCGGAGATCGCGAGCGTGACGATCTCGGCGCGTTGCCCCGCGCGGGCCAGCCGACCGCCCTTGATCCGCGACAGGTGCTTGCGCACGATGTTCATCTCGCCGATCGGTGCGCCCGAGCGCAGCAGCGCCTTGTTGACCGCCTGCTTCTGCGCGAAGCTGATGCCCTCCACCGGCGCGATCCAGTTGGCCGAGCCGCCGCCGGTCAGCAGCACCAGCAGCAAATCGTCGGGACCGGCTTCGCCAGCGAGCGCGAGCGTGTCGGCGGCGCCCTTCAGTCCGGCCTCGTCAGGCACGGGATGGCCGGCCTCGACCACGCGGATGCGGCGGGTCGGCACGCCGTAGCCGTGGCGCGTGGTGGCGATGCCAACGAGGCGCTCCGGCGCCAGCGCGAGCGCGTCGAGATAATGCCGCTCGGCGGCCGCGGCCATGGCGCCGGCGCCCTTGCCAGCCGCGAGGCAGATCACGCGTCCCCGGGGCGCAGGCTGCAAATGGGGAGCCAGCACCACGTTGGGATGGGCGGCGTCAACCGCGGCGTCATAGAGCGCGCGAAGCAGGGGACGGCGGTCGGTCATTGCGGAAAGCCTTGGCAGACGGAAGAGATCGGCGGCAGCGCGCCCGTTCCATGCCTACCGCATCATGCGCGAAAGCGTAAGCCGGCTCGCCCATCATTCGATGGTGCTCGCAATCGCGGCGCAACAAAAAGCCCCCTGCGTGATCAGCGCAGGGGGCTTGCTCGTGCTGGTTCCAGCGGGCTAGCCGCCGGCGTCGGCGCTGATCACCTCGCCGAACAGATCCCACTTGTCGCCCTTGAACTTCATGAGCTGGAGCGAGCTGATCGGTGCGAAGTCGTTCGGTCCGGTGTTGATCTTGATGCCGGGCAGCAGCACTTCGGTGCGGAAGTCCTTCAGGCTCGCCGCCTGCTTCATGACGTTCTCGCGCGTCAGATTGTCACCGCACTTCTTCAGCACCTCGACCAGCGTCTGTGCCACGCCGTAGCCGACGACGGTGCCGCCGTCGAGCTTGTCGCCTTCGGGGAAGTATTTCGTCATGAACTCCAGGAAGGCCTTCATGCCGGGGTCGTCCTTCCACTGCGGATCGGACACGTCCTTAAGATAGGCGGCCGAGATGATGTCCTGCGAATTCTCGAAGCCGGCGGGCTTGATCACGCTGCCGACCGAGGCCGAGACGTTGTTGAGGAAGTGCGTCGGCTTCCAGCCGATTTCGGAGATCTTCTTGATCGCCTGCGCCGCGAATTTCGGCGTGGTGATGTTGACGAAGACATCGGCGCCGGTCGCCTTCAACTTGACGATGTGATTGTCGATGGTCGGCTCCGAGGTCTCGTAGCTTTCCTCCAGCACGATCATGCTGGCAGCCTTGGCCCCGAGGCCGTCCTTCAGGCCCTTCAGATAGTCCTTGCCGTAATCGTCGTTCTGGTAGAGCACGCCGATCTTGGCGTTCGGCATGGCCTTCAGGATGTACTTTGCGTAGATCTGCGTCTCGCTCTGGTAATTGGGCTGCCAGCCCATCGTCCAGGGGAAGTTTTGCGCATCGTTCCACTTGGTGGCGCCGGTGGCGACGAACAGCTGCGGCACCTTCTTCGAATTCATGTATTTTTGGATCGCCGAGTTCGGCGGCGTGCCGAGAGAATTGAAGACGAGCAGCACCTCGTCGCTCTCGACCAGCTTGCGGGCCTGCTCCACCGTCTTCGGCGGCGAGTATGCGTCGTCATAGGAAACGAAGTTGATCTTTCGGCCGTTGATGCCGCCCTCGTCGTTGATCTTCTTGAAATAGGCGGCTTCGGTGCGCCCGATGATGCCGTAGGCGGAGGCCGGTCCGCTGTAGGGCATGATGTTGCCGATCTTGATCTCGGTGTCGGTCGCGCCGTTATCGTATTTCTTCTGGGCCGATGCAGTTGAAGCCGAAGCCGCGATGAGCGTGAGCGCCAATGATGCGGCCGCAAGCTTGCCGGTGACAGCAGGCATTCCAATCTCCCTGTTTTTCTTGGTGTGTGCGTCCTTTTTCTTGGCTTGATCGTTTTTGGGGACGCGGCTGCAATTCAATACGATTTGCCCGGAAGCTTCAAGGAAAACCCCTGCGGCAAGTCCGCAGGGGCTACGTTTTTGGTCGATCAGGGCTTGGATTTTCAGCCCTTGGTTAAGGTCAGCCGCCGACGTCGCCGCTCAAGACGTCGCCAAAGCGCTCCCAATGCTCGCCCTTGAACCGGATCAACTGCAGCTGCGAGAGCGGCGCGAAGTCGGTCGCCGAGGTGTTGACCTTGACGCCCGGCAGCAGGCCGGCCGGCTCGAAGTCCTTGATGCTTGCGGCCTGCTTCATGATGTTCTCGCGGGTCAGATTGTCGCCGCAGGCCTTGAGCACGTGAACGAGGCCTTGCGCGACGATGTAGCCGTACATCACCGAGGCGTCGGCGCGGTTCGCTTCCGGATAGTACTTGTCCAGGAATTCGTTCCAGGCGATCATCGCCTTGTCGCTCTTCCACTGCGCGTCGGTCGGATCCTTGAAGTATTGCGACGAGATGATGTCCTGAGCGTTCTCGAACCCGGCCGGCTTGATCACGCTGCCGATCGAGCCCGAGACGTTGTTGAGGAAGTGCAGCGGCTTCCAGCCGATCTCGGCGTTCTTCTTGATCGCCTGTGCCGCGAATTTCGGCGTCGTGATGTTGAAGAACACGTCGGCGCCGGTCGCCTTCAGCTTGACGATGTGGGAGTCGATGGTCGGCTCGGAGACTTCGTAGCTCTCCTCCATCACGATCATCGAGGTCTTGGCGCCGAGCCCATCCTTGAAGCCCTTCAGATAGTCCTTGCCGTAATCGTCGTTCTGGTAAAGCACGGCGATCTTGGCGTTCGGGTGGTTCTTCAGGATATACTTGGCGTAGATGATCGACTCGCTCTGATAGTTGGGTTGCCAGCCCATCGTCCACGGGAAGTTCTGCGGATCGTTCCACTTGGTGGCGCCGGTGGCGACGAACAGCTGCGGCACCTTCTTCTGGTTCATGTATTTCTGGATTGCCGAGTTCGGCGGCGTGCCGAGCGAGTTGAAGATCAGCAGCACCTCGTCGCTCTCGACCAGCTTGCGCGCCTGCTCCACGGTCTTCGGCGGCGAGTAGGCGTCGTCATAGGTCACGAAGTTGATCTTGCGGCCGTTGATGCCGCCCTCCGCGTTGATCTTGCGGAAATAGGCCTCCTCCGTCTTGCCGATCACGCCGTAGGCGGACGCCGGTCCGCTGTAGGGCATGATGTTGCCGATCTTGATTTCCGTATCGGATGCGCCGGTTTCGTATTTCTTCTGCGCGAGCGCCGTCGTGGACAGCGTGGCGGCCAGCACGAGGGCAGCCGAGAAGGCCCCCAATCGCACATGCATTGCAGGCATCTTGTTCATCTCCCTGGGTCGGATTGAATGTGTCGTGTTCTTGATTGGAAGCGATCGTTGGGTGTCGCTTCGGTGAACATTCAATACCCTTCCCGGGCGGGCAGCAAGGAAAACGCCCTGGCGAAGCAGTCGCACCGGGGCGCTGTTTTTTGGAATGGACGTGGAATATTCCGGCGCGCGAGATGAGGCGCGTCGTCATTTAACTGCGCGCAAGTTGTCGCTGGACCCTGCGGCTATCCAGAATTGCGCCGGCGTCAGTGGCGGATGTCGCTCGACATGATGTCGCCGAAGAGCTCCCACTTCTTGCCCTTGAAGCGCATCATCTGGAGCTGTTCGATCGGGGCGAAATCATCCGGCGCGGTGTTGATCTTGATGCCGGGCAGCAACGTATCGGGCTCGAAATCCTTCAGGCTCGCGGCCTGCCTCATGACGTTCTCGCGGGTGAGATCGTCGCCGCACAGCTGCAGCACCTTCACCATGGTCTGCGCTGCGGCATAGCCGTACACGACACCGGCATCGAGCTTGTTGGCCTTGGGTTGGTACTGTGCGAGGAAATTGTAGAATTTCTTCATGCCATCGTCGGCGTTCCACTGCGGGTCGGAGCCGTCCTTGGCGTAGGTCGCCGACAGGACGCCTTGCGAAATCTCGATACCGGCCGGCTCCAGCACGGCTCCGACCGAGGCCGAGACGTTCGAGATGATCTGCATCGGATGCCAGTTGATCTCTGCCGCTTTCTTGATTCCTTGCGCGGCGAATTTCGTGGCCGTGATACTGATGAAGATGTCGGCGCCGGAGGCTTTCAGCTTGACGACGCGCTCGTCGATGGTCGGCTCGGAGGGGTCGTAGGCCTCTTCCCGCACGATCATCGCTGCCTTGGATCCAAGGCCCTCCTTCAGCCCCTTCAGGTAGTCCTTGCCGAAATCGTCGTTCTGGTAGAGCACGGCGATCTTTCCGTCCGGCTTCGCCTTCATGATGTACTTGGCATAAATGCGGGCCTCGCTGACGTAGCTCGGCTGCCAGCCCATGGTCCAGGGATAGTGCTCGGGGTCATTCCATTTCGACGCGCCGCTCGCCACGAACAATTGCGGCACCTTCTTTTCGTTCATGTATTTGCGGATGGCGGTGTTGGTGGACGTACCGAGCGAGCCGAAGATCAGCAGCACACCGTCGTTCTCGACCAGCTTGCGCGCCTGCTCCACCGTCTTCGGCGGCGAATAGCCGTCGTCATAGGAGATGAATTTGACCTTGCGGCCGTTGATGCCGCCCTCGGCATTGACCTTGTTGAAATAGGCTTCTTCGGTCCTGCCAATCGCGGCATAGGCGGACGCCGGACCGCTATAGGGCATGATGTTACCGATCTTGATCTCGGTATCGGACGCGCCGCTGTCGTATTTCTTTTGCGCCAGCGCTTCGCTGCTCATTGCAGTGCACAAGGCGAGTGCGGTGCATAGCACCGCAACCTGGAAACGAACGGCGGCCATTGTTCTCCTACCCCGGGACGGATCGGTCGCATTGAACAAGATTGGCGCCTGGCGTCAACAAAAAGCCCCCGCGGGCGTCTGCGGGGGCTCTTCGCTTTGGTTGTCGCGTCAGCGCATCACTCGGTGGCGACGTCGCCGCTGATGGTCTCGCCGAACAGTTCCCACTTCTCGCCCTTGAAGCGCATCATCTGAAGCTGCGCAATCGGGGCGAAGTCGGTGGCGCTGGTGTTGATCTTGACGCCGGGCAGTAGCGTATCCGGAGCAAAATCCTTCAGCGAAGCCGCCTGCTTCATGATGTTGGCGCGGGTGAGATCGTCACCGCACATTTCCAGCACCTTGGCCAGGGTCGACGCGGCGCCGTAGCCATAGACCATGCTGGTATCGGACTTGTCGGCACCGGGCATGTATTTGTCGACGAACTCGTTCCACCGCTTCATGCCGGGATCGTTGGCCCACTGCGGATCGGTCGAGTCCTTGGCATAGGCGGCCGACAGCACGCCCTGGGCGTTCTCGAAGCCGGCGGGCTTCATCACGCTGCCGACCGAGATCGACACGTTGGTGAGGATCTGGAGCGGCTTCCAGTTGAGTTCCGCCGTCTTCTTGATGGTCTGCGCCGCAAATTTCGGCGTGGTGTAGATCAGGAGCACGTCGGGATTGGCCGCCTTGATCTTGACGATGTGACCATCGATCGAGGGCTCGGAGATCTCATAGCTCTCTTCCATGATGATCATGGACGAGGCCTTGGCGCCGAGACCGTCCTTGGTACCCTTGAGATAGTCTTTGCCGAAATCGTCGTTCTGGTAGAGGATCGCGACCTTGGCGTCCGGCTTCTCCTTCATCAGCCATTTCGCGTAGATCTGCGCTTCGCTCTGGTAAGAGGGCTGCCAGCCCATGGTCCAGGGGAAGTTCTTCGGATCGTTCCACTTGGTGGCGCCGGTGGCGACGAAGAGTTGCGGAATCTTCTTGGCGTTGAGGTATTTCTGGATGGCCGTGTTCGATGGCGTGCCGAGCGGATTGAACACCACCAGCACCTCGTCGCTCTCGACCAGCTTGCGGACCTGCTCGACCGCTTTCGGCGGCGAATAGCCGTCGTCGTACGTGATGAAGTTGATCTTGCGGCCGTTGATGCCGCCCTTGTCGTTGATCATCCTGAAATAGGCTTCTTCGGTCTTGCCGATGATGCCATAGGCCGATGCCGGACCGCTATACGGCATGATGTTGCCGATCTTGATCTCGGTGTCGGACGCGCCGGTATCGTATTTCTTTTGGGCGAGTGCAGCGCCGGAGGTAAGGGTGATGGCCGCCGTTGCCGTGACCAGCGCGGCGGCTCGCAGTGTTCTTCCAAAGAGCAATTCGGTCTCCTTCTTCGATGAGCGCGTGGGTAAGAGTCTTCAGTTCCGTTTGAGCTTGCCGACCAGCTGCTGGCCGAGGATCGCGACCTGCCTTGCGCCATGCGGCACGAGGTAGATGACGAGGAACAGCAGCACGCCGAACACCGCGCCGGAAAGGCCCTTGGAGATGCTTTCCGCCATGTTCGGCACGAAGATGATGAAGGCCGCGCCGACGAACGAGCCGGGCAGCCAGCCGACGCCGCCGACGACCATGCCGAGGAACAGCGAGATCGCGAGCGTGATAGTGTAGCTGTCGGGTGCGACGAACTGCACGGCGATGGCGCCGAGCGAACCGGCAACGCCGGTGATGCCGGCGGACACGCCGAAGGCCAGCGTCTTGTAGAGCGCGACATTGACGCCCATGGAGGACGCCGCGATCTCGTTGTCGCGGATCGCCATGAAGGCGCGGCCCGAGCGGGAGCGCAGGAGGTTCACCGAGAAGATGTAGATCGCGCCCGTCACGGCGAGCGTGAAATAGTAAAGCCACATGTCCTGCGACATCGGCAGCCCGAACGGCGCGTCCGGCTTGGTGACGACGAGGCCCTGCACGCCGCCGGTCCAGTGCTCGAGGAAGTTCAGCTTGAGCAGCTGCGGCATCGCGGTCGCGAGCGCGAAGGTCGCGAGCGCGAGATAGATGCCCGACAGCCGCAGCGCCGGCTTGCCGAACAAATACCCGAATCCGAAGCAGATCGCCGCGGAAATCGGAATGGTCAGCGCGTAGTTGACGTTGGCATGCTCCATCAGCACTGCCGAGGTATAGGCCCCGACGGCGTAGAACGCGCTCTGGCCGAGCGAGAATTGGCCGGAGCCGCCGGTCAGGATGTTCAGCGCCAGCACCGCGAGCCCGTAGATCAGGACCATCGTCATCTGGAAGATGATGAAGTTCTTGACGAACACCGGCACGATCAGCAACGCCGCCAGCACCACCAGCGAGGTGCCGGTGCCCAGAGTCATGGCCCGCTTCGGAACCGCCTCGACCGCTTCGTGGCCTTCGGCAACGACTTCTTCTGCTGCGCTCATGATCAAACTCGCTTGACGATGTGCCGGCCGAACAGGCCGGCGGGTTTGACGACCAGGACGGAGATGATCAGCGCGAGCGCGATCGGGAGTTTCAACTCATTGCCGACGCCGGGGATGTAGGTGCCGGCGAGGTTCTCGAACACGCCGACGAGGAAGCCGCCGACCACGGCGCCGAACGGGCTCGACAGCCCGCCGAGCACCGCGGCGGCGAAGCCGTAGATCAGCACGCCGCCCATCATGTTGGGCTCAAGGAACACGACCGGTGCGATCAGCATGCCCGCGATGGAGCCGATCGCAGTCGCCATGCCCCAGCCGAGCGCGATCATCCAGCTCGTGTTGATGCCGACGAGGCGAGCCGATTCAGGCACCGACGCAGCGGCTCGCATCGCAAGGCCGATCCGCGTGTACTGGAAGAAGAAATAGAGCGCGAGCAGCAGCGCCACGGTGACGCCGATCATGCCGGCCTGGTGCGTCGAGATCAGCTGGCTGCCGAGGAACGGTGCGGAGCCGAACGGGGTCGGATACTGCTTGATCGTGAAGTCCCAGATCAGGCCCGCCGAGGAGTTGATGATCGCAAACAGCGCGATGAAGCCGGCGACGTTTGTGAGCACCGGCGCCTTGACCAGCGGCTTGAACAGGATGCGCTCGATCGCGATGCCTGCGACGAAGGAAAATGCCAACGTGATCAGGAAGGCGAACCAATAGGATACGCCCCACTGCATCAGCTGCCAGGAGATGAAGGTCGAGAACATCGCCATCTCGCCTTGCGCGAAGTTGAGATGGTCGATGGCCTGGTAGATCATGACCACGGCGAGCGCCATGCAGGCATAGATCGCGCCCGTGGCGATGCCGGCCAGGACCTGGTTGGTGAACAGCTCCATTGTCCCGGCTCCCTAAAACTTGCCCGACACGGGGCGAAATGCTGCGGCGTTGAAGGTCCACCTCTCCCTGAGGGAGAGGTCGGCGCGAAGCGCCGGGTGAGGGGTTGCGGTGCCGCGGTGAAACTGCGGCTCCTCACCCGATTTGCTGCGCAAATCCACATCTCTCCGCTGGGGAGAGGTGGATCGAGAGCGCGGATAGATCATTGCCATCATCGCTCCCTCAGTAACCCAGATAGGATTTGCGGATTTCTTCGTTGTTCGCGATGTCCTTGGCATTGCCCGACATCACGATGCGGCCGGTCTCGATCACATAGGCCTGGTCGGCGAGCTCGAGCGCGAGCTGGGCGTTCTGCTCGACCACCAGGATCGACACCTTGTCCTCGCGGTTGATCTTGCCGAGGATGCCGAACAGGTCGCGCACGACGAGCGGCGCGAGGCCGAAGGAGGGCTCGTCGAGCAGCATCAGCCGCGGCCGCAGCATCAGGGCGCGGGCGACCGCGAGCATCTGCTGCTCGCCGCCGGAGAGTGTGCCGGCCTGCTGGGTGTGGCGCTGCTTCAACACCGGGAAATGCGCATACATGCGCTCAATGTCGGAGACGATGCCGGCGGTATCCTTGCGGGTAATGGCGCCCAGCTGGAGGTTCTCTTCCACCGTCATGTTGGTGAAGGTGCCGCGGCCCTGCGGCACATGGGCGATGCCGAACCGCACGATGCTCTCGGTGGAGCGGTTGTTGAGCGGCTTGCCTTCGAACTCGACTCCGCCGGTGGAGCGCACCATGTTGCAGATCGCGCGCAGCGTGGTGGTCTTGCCGGCGCCGTTGGCGCCCAGCAGCGTGGTCAGCGAGCCCTCGTTGAGTGAAAAGGACAGGCCGTGGAGCGCCTGGACCTGGCCGTAATAGGCGCGCAGGTCCTTGACGTTGAGCAGTGGCGTCATTGGTCTTTGCTCCCGAGATAGGCCTTGATGACGTCGGGATCGGCCTGCACCTGGGCGGGGGTGCCTTCCGCGAGCTTCTTGCCGAAATTCAGCGCAACGACGTGGTCGGCGATCGACATCACGAGGCCCATGTGGTGCTCGACCAGCAGCACGGTCATGTGGCGTTCGCTGCGGATTTTGCGGATGAGGTCGCCGAGCACATAGACTTCCTCGTGGTTGAGGCCGCCGGCGGGCTCGTCGAGCAGCAGGATCTTCGGATCCGCCGCCAGCGCGCGCGCCAGCTCGACGCGCTTCTGCGTGCCGAACGGCAGGCCCGAGACGACAGTGTGGGCGACGTCCTCGAGGCCGAGGTAAGCGAGGATCTCGTGCACCTTCTTGTTGATGCTGGCCTCGCTGCGCCGGACCCAGGCAAGCCTCAGGGAGTCGCTGATGATGTCGCTGGACGTCTTCGCGTGTGCGCCGACGCGGACGTTGTCCATCACGGACAGGTTCGGAAACAGCGCCACGTTCTGAAAGGTGCGGCCGATACCGATCTCGGCGATCCGGTGCGGCGGCCGCGACAGGATGCTCGCGCCCTCCATCAGGATGTCGCCGGACGATGGCTGATACAGCCGCGAGAGACAGTTGAAGAGCGTGGTCTTGCCGGCGCCGTTGGGCCCGATCAAGCCGAGGATCTGGCCCTTGTGCATGTCAAAGGACACGCCGTTGAGCGCGACGATGCCGCCGAACACGACGCTGACGTCGCGAACGGCGAGCAGGGGCGATGTCCCCTGCGCGAGCTGTGCCTGCGTCATCTCGTCTCGCTCACGTCATTCAGTGAGCGATGGAACGATGCTAACCGCTCCCGATGAAAACAATGGCTATCTGAATCCCTCGGCCACACGCGCAACTTTTCCTCCTGATTTCAGCTTTTTGCTGATTTCTTTTTTGGAATGCGGCATCAGACCCCCGAGTGCCGCTTCGATGTTCCTTACCATCGCTACGAGACGCGGTCCAATGTCGTTGATCAAACGCTCTTCCGTGAAACGGAATGCCGGCGCGCCGCAATTGAATGCGTAAGGTCCGGTTCCGTCGTTGAGCTTGAGCGCGACGCCGGCTGCGCCGATGTCGTCGTGCCAGTCGCCGACCGAAATCGCGAAGCCGTGTTTCGCGACCATCTCGCCTGACCGCTCCAATCCGTCGCGCATTTTCGGCCAGCGGCTGCCGTAATGTTCGCGCAGGATGCGCGACACTTCGGCGCGGTTTTCGTCGTCAAGCGCCCAGAAATAGGCGCGGCCCATCGCACTGGTTGCAATCGGCACACGCGAGCCGACGTCGAGTTGAACGCCGACCGTCTCGCTGCCGCGGCTCTGCCCGAAATAGATCATGCTGTGTCGGTCGCGGCCGCCGACGGCGACGGCGCCGCCGGTCGCGCGCATTACGTCCTCGCGGAACGGCTCCGACAAATGCCGCACGCCGAGATTGGCCAGCGCCGCGTATCCCAGCGACATCGCGGCCGGCGCGAGCTGGTATTTCTCGAAGCGGGGAACCGGGGTCAGATAGCCGAGCCGGGTCAGCGTGTAGGTCAGCCGCGACACCGTTGGCTTAGGCAGATTGGTTCGGGCCGCAATCTCCTGATTGCCGAGCAGGCCGTCATTGGGTTGGAATGCGCGCAATACATCCAGTCCGCGGGAAAGCGCGACGACGAAATTCCGATCTGTCGCAGTCTTCTTTCCTGTACGCTTCATCCCAGATCTGCTTCTTGCGCGGAGTCGTTGACAACGTCCGTGCTTCAAAATAACCCTGCCGTCAAGATGCGGAATTAAATTCCGCACTGCGAAATCGAGCAAAAGCAATCCCCACCAAGGAGGGACACCGTGAGCGAAGTGGTCAAGCTTGAGCGTCATGACGAAGTCGGGATCGTCACGGTCAACAGCCCGCCGGTCAATGCGCTGAGTGCCGCAGTGCGCGGTGGCATCCTGGAGTGCATCAAGGCAGCCGTCGCCGATCCCGCCATCAAGGGCATCGTCCTGACC
Organism: Bradyrhizobium sp.; assembly: GCF_016462955.1. GTDB lineage: Bacteria > Pseudomonadota > Alphaproteobacteria > Rhizobiales > Xanthobacteraceae > Bradyrhizobium. The sequence continues at coordinate 16,010 of NZ_JAEMSD010000091.1, forward strand.
TGTGCCGGCCGCACCTTCATCGCCGGTGCCGACATCACCGAGTTCGGCAAGCCGCCGAAGCCGCCGGCGCTCAACGACGTGCTGTCCGAGATCGAGAATTCGCCGAAGCCCGTCGTCGCCGCGATCCACGGCACCGCGCTCGGCGGCGGCCTCGAGGTCGCGCTCGCCTGTCATTTCCGCGTTGCGGTGAAGGAAGCCAAGCTCGGCCTGCCCGAGGTCAAGCTCGGCCTGTTGCCGGGCGCCGGCGGCACCCAGCGCCTGCCGCGCGCGGTCGGGCCGGAGCTCGCCGTCAAGATGATCGTCGGCGGTGATCCGATCGGTGCGGCGGAAGCGCTCAAGCATGGCCTGATCGAGGAGATCGTCGAAGGTCCGGCTGCCGGCGGCGAGGCGTTCGTCCGCAAGCTGATCGCCGAGAAGCGTCCGCTCAAGCGCCTGCGCGATGACGATTCCAAGCTCGCCGCCGCCAAGGCCGACCGCTCGATCTTCACCAACGCCGTCGCCGCGATGACCAAGAAGTCGCGCGGGCTGGAGGCGCCGTTTGCGGCAGCCGATGCCGTCGGCTACGCCATCGACCTGCCGTTCGATGAAGGCCTGAAGAAGGAGCGCGAGGGCTTCCTCAAGCTCGTCGCCAGCGACCAGTCCAAGGCGCAGCGCTACGCCTTCTTCGCCGAGCGCGAGGCCAACAAGATTGCGGGCGTGCCCGAGGGCACCAAGCCGCGTCCGGTCAACCGCGTCGCCATTCTCGGCGCCGGGACCATGGGCGGCGGCATCGCGATGTCCTTTGCCAATGCCGGCATTCCCGTCACCCTGATCGAGACCGCCGAGGAGCCACTGAAGCGCGGCATGGGCGTGATGCAGAAGAACTGGGAAGCGACCGCCGCGCGCGGCGGCATCCCGGCCGATGCGCCCGCCAAGCGCATGGCGTTGATCGACGGCAAGGTCGGCATCGAGAATGTCGGCGATGCCGACCTCGTCATCGAGGCGGTGTTCGAGACCATGGCGGTGAAGAAGGAAGTGTTCGGCAAGCTCGACCAGTACGCCAAGCCGGGCGCCGTGCTCGCCTCCAACACCTCTTACCTCAACATCGACGAGATCGCGAAGTCGACCAAGCGTCCGCAGGACGTGCTCGGCATGCACTTCTTCTCGCCGGCCAACGTCATGAAGCTGTGCGAGAT